>NZ_CAXYJV010000043.1:0-98482 GCF_964277875.1 uncultured Comamonas sp. | reverse complement strand
GCTTTGCAAGGCATCGTGCTGTCGATAGACGCTATTGTATAGGCGTTTTCCCGGGGCTCCAGGAAAACGTCGGAGTTTTTTGCAGCCGTGTGTCAGACGGCTCCGGCAACGGCTTTTTCCAGCGCTTCGATGAACATGTCACCGACCGGGAAACCTGCCTGCTGTTCAATCTCCTGGAAGCAGGTCGGGCTGGTCACATTGATCTCGGTAATGCGGTGGCCAATGATGTCCAGACCAATCAGCAGCAAGCCACGGGGCGCCAGGCGCGCGCCGATGTGTTCGGCGATCACGCGGTCCTCGGGCTCCAGCGCCTGTGCCACGCCTTTGCCGCCGGCCGCCAGGTTGCCCCGCACTTCATTGCCTTGCGGGATGCGCGCCAGGCAGAACGGCACCGGCTCGCCGCCGATGATCAGCACACGCTTGTCACCCTTGGTGATTTCGGGCAGGTACTTTTGCACCATGACGCTCTGGGCGCCGTCCAGGTTCAGGGTTTCGATGATGCTGCCCAGGTTCATGCCATCGGCACCGACGCGGAAGATGCCCATGCCACCCATGCCGTCCAGCGGCTTGAGAATGATGTCCTTGTGCTGGGCGTGGAAGTCGCGGATATCCTGGGCGCTGCGGGTGACCAGGGTCACCGGCGCGTATTCGGCAAACTCCATCACCGCCAGCTTTTCGGGGTGGTCGCGCAAAGCCGCTGGCTTGTTGAAGACCTTGGCGCCTTCGCGCTCCGCCTGGCCCAGCAAATGGGTGGCATAGAAGTACTCGCTGTCGAAGGGCGGATCCTTGCGCATGACGATGGCGTCGAACTCGGCCAGTTCGGCACGGCGGCCGGGTGCCTCATCGAACCAGCGCGCCTCGTCACCCGTCAGCACAATGTCGCGCACCTGGGCAGAGACCTTCTCGCCGCTGATCCAGTGGATATGCCTTGGCTCACAGACGGTGATGCGGTGGCCGCGCGCCTGGGCGCTGCGCATCATCGCAAAGGTACTGTCCTTGTAGATCTTGAAGGACTCAAGCGGATCGGCAACAAAGAGGATATGCATGGTGTGGGTTGGCGGCCTGGTGACCGCCCTGTGTATTCAATGGCCTTGCACGCCCAGCGGAGGGATATGCAAGCAGAAACGGACAGAACTAGGCGCGCTCAAGCGGAGCGGCGCTTGCCGTAATGTTGCACAAAAAGCGCAAGGCTGCCTGCGACCACGCCCCAAAAGGCCGATCCCACCCCGGCTATTGTCACGCCGCTCACCGCTACCAGGAAGGTGATCAGCGCCGCTTCGCGGTACTGCTCGCCTTGCAGCGCAGTGTGCAGGCCGCCGCCGATGGTGCCCAGCAGCGCAATGCCGGCAATCGCCACCACCAACTCGTGCGGGAATGCGGTCAGCAGGCCCGCAATGACGACCCCGAACCAGCCGATCAGCACATAGATCACGCCACACACCACGGCCGCCACATAGCGCCGCGCCTGGTCGGGGTGGGATTCCGGCCCCATGCAGATCGCGGCCGTGATGGCCGCCAGGTTGATGCCAAAGGCGCCAAAGGGTGCCAGCAGCAAGGTGGTCAGACCCGTCATCGTGATCAACTTGGAGATGGGCAGGTCATAGCCGGAGCCCCGGATGATGGCTACACCCGGCAGGTTCTGCGAGGCCATCGTGACGACAAACAGCGGCAGCGCCAGGCTGATGGCAGCCTGCCAGCTGAAGTTGGGCATGGTGAACACCGGCATCGTCAGGCCCGGCTGCACGGCAGACCACTGGATCTTGTGCTGCAGCAGCGCCACCACAATGCCGACTGCCAAGGTGAGCATGACCGCATAGCGCGGCAGCAGGCGCCGGCCCAGCAGGTACGTGACCAGCATGGCCACCACCAGCCAGGTATTGGTCTGCGCGGCGGCAAAGGCATCCAGGCCAAAGCGGGTCAGCACGCCCGCCAAAAGGGCCGAGGCGATGGCAATCGGGATGCGGTTCATCAGGCGCTCGAACCAGCCCGTCATGCCCACTACCGCAATCAATACGGCACTGATGATGAAGGCGCCGATCGCGTCCCCCATGCCAAACGCGCCGGTGGCTCCGGCCGTAGCCAGCACGGCCGCCCCGGGGGTGGACCAGGCCACTACCACCGGCTTGCGCAGCAAGATGCTGGGTACCCAGCAGCACAGGCCCACACCAATGCCCAGCGACCAGACCCAGGACGAGACCTGCGCGGGCGTGGCGCCAAAGCTTTGCGCCGCCTGGAACACAATCGCGATGGAGCTGGTCAGGCCCACCAGCACCGTGACAAAGCCTGCGATGAGCGCCGATGCGCTCATGTCCTTGAAAAACCGCATACACCCTTTCGCCCCGCCACGGTGTTCGCTGGCCTGGCGTGCGCGCAGCGGATCCAAAGCCCTGGCTGGTTAAATTTCGAGTTTAGAGCCCAGCTCCACCACGCTGTTGCTCGGCAGCAGCAGGAACTCTGCCGCACCTGCTGCATTGTGGTGCATCTGGGCAAACAACTTCTGCCGCCAAGGTGCCATGCCGGCGCTGGCCTTGTCCGTGGGCACGAACACATCGCGCGAGAGGAAGTAGCTGGTCACCATCTGCCCGGTGTCGCAGCCGTGGCCGCGCAGCTGGTGCAATGCATTGGGCACATCCACATCGTTCTTGAAGCCGTAGTTCAGTTGCACGCGCCAGCAGTCGCCTCCGAGCGGCTCGATCACCGCGCGCTTTTCCAGCCCGATCCAGGGGACCTCGTGGTAGACGATGTGGACGAACATGTTCTGTTCATGCAGCACCTTGTTGTGCTTGAGGTTGTGCAGCAGCGCGGTGGGCACCACATGGGCATCCGATGTAAGGAAGACCGCCGTGCCCGGAACGCGGGTGGGAGGGGTGTGAAGCACCATCTGCAGGAAGCCCTGCAGATCGATGCCATCGGCATGCAGCTTTTCGTAGACCAACTCCCGTCCGCGCTTCCAGGTCATCATCACGACGAACAGGCACAGGCCGATGGCCAGCGGGAACCAGCCGCCATCGAGCAGCTTGAGCAGATTGGAGGCGAAGAAGGTGATATCGATACAGAAGAAGAACACCGTCGGCGCCAGCGCCATCCACAGCGCATATTTCCAGCCATAGCGCAGCACAAAGAAGGTGAGCACCGTGGTGATGGTCATGTCCAGGGTCACCGCAATCCCGTATGCCGCCGCCATATTGCTGCTGGACTTGAACAGAATCACCGCCAGCACAATGGTCAGGAACAGGCTCCAGTTCACAAAGGGGATGTAGATCTGCCCGGTGTCGCGCACGCTGGTGTGCAGGATCTGGATGCGCGGCAGGTAGCCCAGCTGGATGACCTGCTTGGTGACGCTGAAGGCGCCGGTGATCAGCGCCTGCGAGGCAATCACCGTGGCCATCGTCGCGAGCAGCACCAGCGGCAGCAGCGCCCAGCCCGGCGCCAGCATGAAGAAGGGGTTCTTTACCGCTTCTGCGTTCTCCAGCACCAGCGCGCCCTGGCCAAAGTAATTGAGCACCAGCGAGGGCATTGCAATGCTGAACCAGGCCAGCCGGATCGGCTTGCGGCCGAAGTGACCCATGTCGGCATACAGGGCTTCCGCCCCGGTGACGCAGAGCACCACGGCGCCCAGAATGATGAAACTGATGCCCGGATGGCGCACAATGAAGCCCAGCGCATGGTGCGGGCTGAGCGCCCACAATACCTGCGGGTGGTCCACAATGTTCCAGACCCCCAAGGCGGCAATGCACAGGAACCAGACCACCATGATGGGCCCGAAGAACTTGCCAATGCCTGCCGTGCCCCGCTTTTGCACCCAGAACAGCAGCAGCAGGACCACCAGCGTGAGCGGAATCACCCAGGATTTGAAGCCGGGCGAGACCACCTCCAGACCTTCGACCGCCGAGAGCACGGAGATCGCTGGTGTGATCACACCGTCGCCATAGAACAGACAGGTGCCAAAGATGCCAACGAGCATCAGCACTGAGCGGAGTTTGGGCTTGTCCTTGACCGCTTGCGAGGCCAGCGCCAGCATCGCGATCAGGCCGCCCTCACCGTTGTTGTCCGCCCGCAGCACCAGGACCACGTATTTGAGCGAGACGATCAGCGTCAGGGTCCAGAACAGGATGGACAGCACGCCATAGACGTTGTCGTGCGTGAAGGGCACATGGCCGGAGCCGAACACCTCTTTGAGCGAGTACAGCACGCTGGTGCCGATATCGCCATACACCACCCCGATGGCGCCCAGGGTCAGCGCGGGCAGTGCGGATTTATTGCTGTTTTGCACATCAAGCCTTTGTGCCATGCCGCATCAGGCATGCTTGTAGTGGATTGGTTTGCATTGTGCGCCTGTTGTTGCGCCCGCAGTGAGGCCGCGCATACGGACAAGTCCGGATGGCGGATCAGCAGCGGGCTGCAATGGAAGTTGGAACGAACGCCTGAACAGGCTCAGTCGTAGATTTCGGCGTCCGGGTCGGTCGCCTCCAGCTCATAGCTGGCGGCGAGCATCGCCAGGCGCGCCACCACACCATACATATAGAAGCGGTTGGGTGCGCTGGCCCCGACCGAGTCACCGGGCGAGATGCCGTGCTCGAACGACAGCGGGATGAAATGCGCGCCCGGCACATTGAGGTTGTCCTCCGCGCCCTTGTCGGAATGGGCACGGTAGTAGCCGCCGACCACATAGCGGTCAATCATGTAGACCACCGGCTCGGCCGCTTCCTTGTCCATGCGCTCGACGGTCTGCACCCCCTCCTGGATGATCATGTCATGGACCTGCTGGCCATCCTTGACCAGCGACATCTGGTTCTTGGTCTTGACCGACAGCTGACGCAACTCCTTGGCGTCATGCACGCTCATCACGCCCATGCCGTAGGTGCCGTTGTCCGCCTTGACGACAACAAAGGGCGTCTCCTTGATGCCGTACTCCTTGTACTTGCGCCGCACCTTGGTCAGCATCACGTCGACATCTTCACGCAACTCGTCGAGTGCATGCTCGCTGCCATCGGTAAAGTCGACGCCCTTGCGGCTGCTGAACATCGGGTTGATCAGCCAGGGGTCGATCCCCATCAGCTTGCCAAAGCGCTTGGCCACCTCTTCGTAGCTTTGGAAATGGCGGCTCTTGCGGCGCACGCTCCAGCCCGCATGCAGCGGCGGCAGCACAAACTGCTCGTAGACCTCTTCCAGAATGCCGGGCGCGCCGGTCGACAGGTCGTTGTTCAGCAAGATCGTGCAGGGATCAAAATACTTCAGACCCACACGGCGGCCATGGCGCAGCGCCGGCTCGATCACCAGGTCCTTGTTGCCGACCTTGAGCTTGATGGTCTCCTTGACTTCCGGGTCGATCGAGCCGATGCGCACGTTCAGGCCCGCCATCGAGAAGATATGCTGCAGCTGCACCAGATTGGCCAGGTACTGGGGGTTACGCGTCTGGTTCTCGGGGATGATCAGCAGGTTGCGGGCCTCGGGGCAGATCTTTTCAATGGCAGCCATCGCCGACTGCACGGCCAGCGGCACCATCTCGGGCGTCAGGTTGTTCCAACCGCCAGGAAAAAGATTGGTATCGACAGGTGCGAGCTTGAAGCCGGCATTGCGGATATCCACCGACGAATAGAGCGGAGGCGTATGCTCCATCCACTCCAGGCGGAACCAGCGCTCGATCGCGGGCATGGCATCGAGCATGCGCTGTTCCAATTCGTTGATGGGCCCCGTTAGGGCTGTTATGAGATTCGGGACCATAAATGAATTACTGTTTGAGGGCTCAAAAAAAACGAGCAAAAAACAATTGAGTACCAATTGTAGAGAGTTGAGGGCCAAAGTCATCAGAACTTTGCGACCGCCCTACCTAGCAAGCACTCACCTTCGCCAGAACGCTGGCGTCAACAGCGCCAGAAAGCTGAGAATCTCCAGCCGGCCCATCAGCATGCCCAAGGTAGTCACACTCAGCTGAAAGCTGGTCAGCCCGGCAAAATTGTTGCTGGGGCCTAGGTCACCCCAGCCTACACCGGCGCAGTTCACGCTGGCAAGTACCGCTCCCAGCGCATTGTGCAGATCCATGTCCGTGAACAGCAAGGCCATGGTCAGCACCGCGATCGTCGCGCAGTAGACCAGCATGAAGGCCAGCACCGAGAAGATGACCCGCTCATCCACCGCCAGGCCCCCGACCGTCACCGGTTGCACTGCGTTCGGATGCACCAGGCGCCGCATTTCACGCCGGGTTTGCTTGAGCAGCAGCAGCATGCGGATCATCTTGATGCCGCCGCCGGTCGAGCCTGCGCTGGTGGCCACGCCCGACAGCAGCAGCATGAAAACCGGCGCAAAGGGCGGCCACAAGCCAAAATCGACGGCGGCATAACCGGTGGTGGTGGCCACCGACACCGTGTGGAAAACGCCCATGCGCAGCGACTCCAGCGGGCCATACACCCCCTTGAACCACAGCAGCGCCGCGACCAGCAAGCCGCCACCCAGCAAGGTGCCAATGGTGGCGCGGAACTCCGGCTGCCGGTACAGCACCCAGGCATTGCGCTTGCGGATGGCGACAAAATACAGCGCGAAGTTGCAGCTGGCCAGCAGCATGAAGACCGTGCAGATCCCCTCGATCAGCGGCGAATTGAAATAGGCAAAGCTGGCGTCGTGCGGCGTCAGCCCACCCAGGCTCACCGTGGTGAACATGACCATCACTGCATCCAGCGGCGTCATGCCCGCCAGCCAGTAGGCCAGCGCGCAGAGCACCGAAAACAGTCCATACACGCCCCACAACCCCTTGGCGGTCTCGGCCATGCGCGGCGTGAGCTTGGTGTCCTTCACCGGGCCGGCGGCCTCGGCGCGGAAGAGCTGGCTGCCGCCCATGCCAATCATCGGCAGGATGGCCACGGCCAGAATCAGGATGCCCATGCCCCCCATCCACTGCAAAAACGTGCGCCAGATATTGAGAGACACCGGCAAGGTATCCACATGGTTGAGCACCGTGGAGCCGGTGGTGGTCAGGCCCGAGACCGCTTCAAAATAGGCATGCTGCCAGCTCAGCGCGCGGTCGATGCGCTCGAAACCCAGGTACAGCGGCAGCGCTGCAAACAGCGGAAACACCATCCACACAAAGGCGACCAGCATGATGCCGTGGCGCGCCTGCAGCTCACGCTGCTCATGCCGCGCCATCCACCACAGCACCAGACCGCAGGCCCAGGTAATGCCCATGGTCAGCGGGTAGACGCCAAACACCCCGTCGTCGAGCCACAGCGAGGAGACCGCAGGCACAGCCATCGTGCCGCCAAACATCAGCAGCAAAATGCCCAATACGCGCAGCACGGGTCGAAGGTCAGTCATCGGCCGTGCCTAGAAAAAGGTCACCCCGACACGGAACAGGGCCTCGACCTCATGCACCAGCCGCTTGTTGGGCAAGAAGAGAATGACATGGTCATTGCTCTGGATGATGGTGCCGCTGGTGGGCACGATCACCTCCACCTTGTCGTCATCGCGCTCGTCGTCATCGCGCTCGGCCGCCTCGCTGCCATTGGTATTGCGCGCATCGGGCTCGGGCAGGCCGCGCACGATCATGCCGATATGCACATCACGCGGCAGGCGCAGGCTACCCACACGCCGGCCCACGGCCCGCGAGGTCTTGGCGTCACCGCGCGCCACAATCTCGATCGCCTCGGCCACCCCCCGGCGCAGGCTGTGCACCGCCTGCACATCGCCCTGGCGCACATAGGCCAGCAGCTCACCCAGGGTGGCCTGCGCGGGAGACAGCGCAATGTCGATCTGCGTGCCGTGCATCAGGTCGGCATAGGTGCGGCGGTTGATCAGCGCCAGCACCCGGGTGGCGCCCAGCTTCTTGGCCAGCAGGCAGGACATGATGTTGTCTTCGTCGTCATCGGTGATGGCGACGAACAGATCCACATCTTCGACGTTCTCGTTCTCCATCAAGGTCTCGTCGGTCGCATCACCCTTGAGCACCAGCACATCAGAGGGCAGGCGCGAGGCCAGGTAGACGCAGCGGTCCTCGCTCTTTTCGATGATCTTGACCTGAAAGCGCCGCGACTCCTTGGTCAGCGCACGCGCCAGGCGCATGCCCACGCGCCCGCCACCGGCCACCATCACACGGCGCACCACCTCGGCCTGCTCACCCACCTGGCGGTTGAAGGCCGCCAGCACATCGCCCAGGTTGTCCTTCTCCGACAGCACGAATACTTCATCCCCCGGCTCGATGCGGGTGCTGCCCTCGGTCGGCACCAGGCGGTCAGCCTCATGGTGAAAGCGCCGGTACACGCCCACGACCCGGATCGCGCCATGGGGCAGGTTCTGGCGCACATCGGCCACACTCAAGCCCACCACCGGCGCGCCGCCACGCGCGCGCACCGATGCCAGCGCCACATGGCCCTGGGCAAATTCACGCACCTGCAGCGCCTCGGGGTAGGTCACCAGCTTGCCGATATAGCCCATCAGCGCCTCTTCGGGGCAGAACGCATGCGTCACGCCAAAGCCGGTATCCGACAGCAGCTCGGCATGGCTCTTGAGCGCGACCGAGCGCACCCGCACGATGCGGGTCGGGATATTGAACAGCACCTGGGCCACCTTGCAGGCGGTGAGGTTGGTTTCGTCCTGGGAGGTGCAGGCGATCAGCATGTCCGTGTCGGCTGCGCCGGCCTCGGCCATCACTTCGGGGCTGATGCCGTTGCCCACGACGCCGCGCAGATCGAAGCGGGCTTCGAGATCGCGCAGGCGCACACCATCCGTGTCGACCACGGTGATGTCATTTTTTTCGCTCAGCAAGCTTTCGGCGACACTCTCGCCGACGCGGCCTGCGCCGAGGATCAGAATTTTCATAGCATGAGGCGCCAGCCGCTAGGAAGCGGCCTGGCATGGCCGCATCATAACGTGGGCACGGGGCTGCCGGCCTGCAAAGAAGGGGCCGCCCAGCCGGCAGCCGCCCAGTGCGCTCAGCCGCGCACTTCGCCTTCGCCCAGAACGATGTATTTCAGCGAGGTCAGGCCCTCGATGCCCACAGGCCCGCGGGCATGGAACTTGTCGGTGCTGATGCCGATCTCCGCACCCAGCCCATATTCAAAGCCATCGGCAAAGCGCGTGCTGGCGTTGACCATGACACTGGCCGAGTCCACCTCGCGCAAAAACCGCTGCGCATGCATGTGGTCACGCGTGATGATCGCATCGGTATGGTGGCTGGAATAGTGGTTGATATGGGCAATCGCCTCTTCGACACCAGCCACTACCTTGATGCTGATGACAGCCGCCAGGTACTCCTCGGACCAGTCCTGCTCCGTCGCCGTCTGCAGGCGGGCGCCCGGCACAGCCTGCAGCAAGGCCAGTGCCTCGGCATCGGCCCGCATCTCCACACCCTTGGCTGCAAACACCGCGCCAATGCGGGGCAGAAAATCGGCCGCCACCGCACGCGCCACCAGCAGGCTCTCCGTCGCATTGCAGGGGCTGTATTTCTGGGTCTTGGCGTTTTCGGTCACCTTGACCGCCATGTCCAGATCGCAAGGCGCATCTATATAGGTGTGGCAGTTGCCGTCCAGGTGCTTGATCACCGGCACCTTGGCATCGCGGCTGATGCGCTCGATCAGGCCCTTGCCGCCGCGCGGAATGATCACATCGACATATTCGGGCATCGCAATCAGCTGGCCCACGGCCTCGCGGTCGGTGGTCTGCACCAGCTGCACGCCGGTGGCGGGCAGGCCGGCTTCCAGCAGCGCCTGCTCCACCAGGCGCGCGAGCGCCTTGTTGGAATCGATGGCTTCGGAGCCGCCGCGCAAGATGCAGGCATTGCCGCTCTTGATCGACAGGCTGGCCGCCTCGATGGTCACGTTGGGGCGGCTCTCATAGATCATGCCGAAGACGCCCAAAGGCACGCGCATCTGGCCCACGCGGATGCCGCTGGGCATCTGCTTCATGCCGCTCACCTCACCCACCACATCGGCCATGGCCGCCAGCTGCTCGCAGCCTTGGGCGCAGGTCTCCAGCACCTTGGGGGTCAGGCGCAGGCGATCGACCATGGGTTCCGACAGGCCGTTGGCCTGCGCACGCGCCAGATCCTTGGCGTTATCGGCTTGCAAGGCCTCGGTCTGGCTGCGCAGCAAACGCGCCAGCGCCAGCAAGGCCTTGTTTTTGATGGCAGAAGGTGCTTTGGCCATCTGGGCAGAGGCTTGCTTGGCCTGCAGCCCCAGGGCCTGCATGGTTTCCGAAATGTTCAGGGCATTCATGGGGGGCTATTGTCAGGCATTTGCGCCCGGGCAGCGGTGCCGACACCAATGGCCCCAGGCAAATCCCAGGCACTGGGACGCTCTGCACAACTCCCTGCCATGGTCTGAACGCGGGCTCGGGCGATCCGCGTCCATCCCGCTTGGCGAGGGTTTTGCAGAGCATCCCAAGCGGCGCAAAGGCCTCTACACTGATGCCATATTGAGCCACCAGGAGACCACGATGCAATCGGCCGCGCTGCGCCAGTTGGGCGCCTTACAAGACGGGCTGGACCATTTCGAGGCCGGCCACATGGATGCAGCGGCCCTGAGCCAGCAGGCACGCAGCTACACCGACTTGCTCGGCGCGCTGCCGCCGCAGTTCCAGGAAATATTGCTGCAGCTGCTGGACCGTCTCGAATCCAGCGCGCTGTTTGATGAGGAGAGCTGCTCGTTCAGCCGCAAAGACCTGGTCGACAGCCTGCGCCTGTGGCTGAAAAAGGCCGATGCCAGGCTGAGCGCCACCGCCTGAGCGGGCAGCGGCGCAGTCGCCCACCAACGGCCAGGCCGTCAGGCCGTCAGGCGCTCCAGCGCTTCGCGGTACTTGGCCGCCGTCTTGTCGATCACGTCTTGCGGCAGGCGCGGTGCCGGTGCCGTCTTGTCCCAGGGCTTGCCGTTGACCTTGGCCTGCTCCAGCCAGTCACGCACAAACTGCTTGTCGTAGCTGGGGGGGTTGGCACCGGTTGCCAGTGCGTCGGCATAACCTTCCACCGGCCAGTAGCGCGAGCTGTCGGGCGTCAGCACCTCGTCCATCAGCACCAGCTTGCCGTTTTCATCCAGACCGAACTCGAACTTGGTGTCGGCAATGATCATGCCCTTGGTCAGCGCAATCTCGGCAGCCTTCTTGTAGATGGCGATGCTGATGTCGCGGATCTGGGCGGCCAGCTCGGGGCCCACCATCTCGACGGTGCGCTCAAAGGTGATGTTTTCATCGTGCTCGCCGGCTTCGGCCTTGGCCGCTGGCGTGTAGATGGGCTCGGCCAGCTTGGCGGAGTTGACCAGACCCGCGGGCAGCGGCACGCCGCAGACCGCTTGCGATTCCTGGTATTCCTTCCAGCCGCTGCCAGCCAGGTAGCCACGCACCACCGCCTCGATCGGCACGGGCTTCAGGCGCTTGACCAGCATGGAGCGCAGTTGCACCTGGGGCACTTCATCAGGCTGCACGGCTGACTCCGGTGCTTCACCGGTCAGATGGTTGGGGCAGATATCGCCCAGCTTGTCGAACCAGTACAGCGCCATCTGCGTCAGCAGCGCACCCTTGCCAGGAATGGGCTCGCCCATGATCACGTCAAAGGCCGACAGACGGTCCGAGGCCACCATCAGGATGCGGTCGCTGCCGACGGCGTAGTTGTCACGCACCTTGCCGCGGGCCAGCAGGGGCAAGGAATGGAGCTTGGAGGTATGCAGTGCAGAAGGTACGGGCTGGGTCATGGTGATGCAGAACTATGGACAGGCACCCTGCGTGAAGACGGAAGGCACGGACAGCCGCGCTACCTCGGCAAGGCAAGCGCTCGATTGTAGTCGGCCACCCTCCAATGCCTCGCCCGCACCGGCGGGATGCCTTGAATTGCAGTGCAGTATTGGGTGCTGGCGCCGCGAACACGTAGGCCATTACGTGCCGACGCACAGAAACACCGCTGCTTGCCTCCGGTTGCAATTGCGCCGGCAGCGGCCCGCACTGCGCCTGCGCCCTCCGTTTTTTGCAGCATCCGAACCGTAATTTGTAACAAACACCCTGTCCCAACCGCCCGCCGAGCGCACAGAAACCCAGCGATCCGGGTTGTCATAGACTTGCAATTTTGTAGGTCAAGGCGCATCATGGTTTACACGCATGCATGTGTTTCCCCCTCGGGGTGGCCTGGGTTCCAACAGACCCGGTCACTTTTCTTGGTTTGCAGAAGGAGACTTGTTCATGAACCTGACGATCAGCGGTCACCATTTGGCGGTGACCCCGGCGCTGCGCGAATATGTAACATCCAAGCTGATGCGCATTACGCGACACTTTGACCAGGTGGTGGATGCCAAAGTTTTACTTTCAGTGGAAAAGCAAAAGGAAAAGGAGAAACGGCAGCGTGTGGTGTGCAATTTGCGGGTCAAGGGCGACGAACTCTGTGTTCAGTGCTCTCACCATGATTTGTACGCCGCGGTAGATGCTTTGGTGGACAGGTTGGACCGCATGGTCGCCCGTCACAAGCAACGTGTTCAATCTCACTACAGCGATGCGCTGCGGCAGGCAATGGCGTAAACCCTCTGCTTTTTGCCGAGGAAATACATTCTCTTTGCGTACTGACCGATAATACGTGCAGCAACACCTGCATCCAGGTGTTGCTGCGTTCGTTTGATCATGCTCTCAGTAGCTAGCCATATTGCCGCACTTCACTATGAACTGTCTTGCCTCTATCTTGCCTCCAGCTCAAGTGCTAGTGAGTGTGGATGTTTCCAGTAAAAAACGTGCATTTGAAGAAGCGGGCCTGCTGTTCGAGAGTCTCCATGGTCTCTCGCGCGCCTTGGTCACCGACAGTCTGTTTGCACGTGAGCGACTGGGCTCCACCGGTCTGGGGCATGGCGTAGCCATTCCGCATGGGCGCATCAAGGGACTCAAGTCCCCGATGGCTGCGGTGTTCCAGCTCGAGCGCGCCATTGGCTTTGACGCCCCGGATGAGCAGCCGGTCAACCTGCTGATCTTCCTGCTGGTGCCCGAAGCTGCCACCCAGCAGCACCTGGAAATCCTCGGCGAGATTGCCGAGTTGCTGTCCAATGCCAGCCTGCGCGAGCAGATGAAGGCCAGCACCAATGCCGAGCAGCTGCACCAGATGATCGACACCTGGCAATCGTCTGCCAACAACACCTCCACTGCCCACGCCTGAGCGCCGCGCGCCGGTGTGTACTCTCAGGCGCTGATCCCTCACCTCAAGACTTTTTCCTGCTAGGCTTGGGCGCTGGCGGGCAGCTTTGCTGTGCGCGCCCTGGCTTTGAAAGGACTGCACCGTGAAACCCAATGTCGTAAGCGCCGATGTGTTGTTCGAGGAGTTCCGTGCGTCGCTGCGCTGGGAATGGCTGGCGGGCCTGGGCGCCTCCGAGCGCCGCTTTGACGAAGTGGCAGTGCGCAGCGCCCGCTCCAGCGCCGATCTCGTGGGCTACCTCAACTACATCCACCCCTACCGCGCACAGGTGCTGGGCGAGCGCGAAATCGCCTATCTGACCAACTCCACCACCGAGGATTGCCGCCGCCGCATTGCGCGCATCGTGACCTTGGAGCCGCCGGTGCTGGTGCTGGCCGATGGCCAGGGTGCGCCCGATGAACTGCTGTCGATGTGCGAGCGCGCGCACATCCCGATGTTCTCCACCAAGGAATCGGCCGCCTTTGTCATCGATGTGCTGCGGGCCTTTTTGTCCAAGCATTTCGCCGACCGCACCACGATGCACGGCGTGTTCATGGACATCCTCGGCATGGGCGTGCTGATCACCGGTGAATCCGGTCTGGGCAAGAGCGAGCTGGGCCTGGAGCTGATCACCCGCGGCAATGGCCTGGTGGCCGATGACGCCGTGGACCTGTACCGCATCAACCAGACCACGATCGAAGGCAAGTGCCCCGACCTGCTGCAGAACCTGCTGGAGGTGCGCGGCATCGGCCTGCTGGATATCCGCGCGATCTTTGGCGAAACGGCGGTGCGCCGCAAGATGCGGCTCAAGCTGATCGTGCACCTGGTGCGCAAGGAAACCATGGAGCGCGACTACGACCGCCTGCCCGCCGCACCGCTGACCCAGGATGTGCTGGGCATTCCGGTGATGAAGGTGGTCATCCAGGTGGTGGCCGGCCGCAATATCGCGGTGCTGGTCGAAGCGGCGGTGCGCAACACCATCTTGCAGCTGCGCGGCATTGACACCTACCAGGAGTTTGTGGACCGGCACCGCAAGGCCATGGCCAGCGGGCGTGAGTTCTAGCCCACCGGGGGCATCCTCCAGCCGTTTCAGACCAGCCGCAGATCCTTGACCTGGGCCTGCGGGAACACCTGCTGCAGCTGCGCCGGCGACAGGCCATACATGCGTGCAAACAGGCCGCCCAGCACACTGCGGTACTCGTTGAGCACCGGGTAGTCGCGGTTCTGGAACAGATGGGCCTCGCTGACGTCCATCTGCTCGCCCACGATCCGGCCACCGGCCTGCGCCGACAGCCCCCCGCCCAGCATCCAGTACGCCGTGCCATGGCCGTGGTCGGTGCCCTTGTTGCCGTTTTCGCGGAAGGTGCGGCCAAATTCGCTGATCACCGCCACGACCGTATGGCGCCAGGGCTCGGGCCCCATCTCCTGCGCGAAAGCGGCCAGGCCACGGCCCAGGTCGTCCAGCCGGTTGGCCAGGTTGCCGCTGGCGTTGCCCTGGTTCACATGGGTGTCCCAGCCGCCCACATCGACAAAGCCCAGGTCGAACTGGTCCCGCATCAACGTGGCCATGCGCTGCGCCACCAGGCTGAAACCCTTGGCGCTGATCGCATCGCGCCCGGCCTTGTCCATCTCCTCCTGCATGCCGCGCAGCACGGCCTCACGCACCGCAAAGCCCTCGTTCACGGCAGGCGCCAGCGCCGTGCCGGCATACATGGCGGCAATGGCGCGGCTGCGGTTGGCATCCACGCCGCCCTTGCCCACATTGGCCAGTGCGGTGTTGGCAATGCGGGCGGGCCCGCGCATGCACAGCGGCAGCTGCGCGGTAAACGCCATAGGCGCCAGGTCGCTGCGCCCCTGCAAGGTTTGGGCCAATCGGTTCATGAAGCCGGTGCGAAAGCTCTGGTGCGCATCCAGCGGCTGGCCCAGCTCGATCGAGTCCTGGGTTTCAAAATGGCTGCGCGAGAGGTCATCGCTGCCGGCAAACGGCACAAAGCAGGCCTGCCTGCTTTGCCACAGCGGCAGCACGCTGCCTTCCATCGCCGGGTGCAGGCCCCAGCGCGCATCCAGCGGCAGCGCGCCGTTGGCCTCGCCCGGGCGCGGAATGGCGATCGTGGGGCGCGCCTCGTAGTAGAAATCGCTGTGCGTGGGCACCAGCAGGCTGTTGCTGTCATAGGCGCCGCGCAGGAACACCAGCAAAAAGCGCGGTGTATCGCTGCGGGGCGCGGCGGCGCGGGCGCGCGCCAGACTGAAGGCCAGCGGCAGGCTGGCGGCGGCAGAGAGAAAGTGGCGTCTTTGCATGGCGTACCTCGTCAGCGGACCATCATTTCGGGAGCAGAGAGAAAGTAGGTGTTCCAGTCGGGCACATTGCGCGCCTTGGCCAGCGCTTCGCGGGATGCCGCGCTCCACTGGGCCACACGCGCCTGGGCCGTGGCACGCTGCGCCAGGTCAGGGTAAGGCGGCTGCTCCAGCGCGGCCTGCGGTTCGGCGCGGAACAGCACGGCACTGCGGGTCGCGATCTGGCGCGCCACATCAAAGCGCGCCGCCATCTGGCCCGAGCTGGCCCAGTCCGATTGCGAGGCGGGGTAGCCATCGGGCGTTTCATGGCCGTAGATGGGCTGGCCCAGGCGGTTGATCCAGCCAATCACCGGCCGCACATCGCTGGCCACGCGCTCGTCATAGCCCAGGCGCACGGCGCCCAGCACATAGTGCATGGGGTCCTTGAAGCGCTGGCCTTGCTGGGCCAGCGCCTCGGGCGCCGTCAGCAGGCTGCGCAAGGTGGCGGCAATATCGCCATGGCTGCGCGAAAAGGCCGCCGCCGTACGCTGCACCAAGGCAGGCGGAGGGTTGTCGCTGATGAAGAACACCGCCAGCTTGCGCGCAATGAACTGCGCCGTCGCGGGCGAGGCCACGATGCGGTCGAGCGCCTCATCCACCGCCGCCATGCCCTTGGCCCGCAGCGGCTGCCCCAGCAAGACCTGGGGCGCATAGTCGTGCCGGTTGGGGTTGAACTCGAAAAAGCCTTCGCGCCGGTAATCGGCCTGCAGCGCCGGTGGCAGGCGGGGCGGCGGCGCATCGGCATCGCGGGTACTGAATCCCACCCCCGTCAGCACATGGGCCATCGCCTGCACATCGGCCTGGGTGTAGCCGCTGCCCACGCCCATCGTGTGCAGCTCCAGCAGCTCGCGCGCATAGTTTTCGTTGATATGGCCTTTGGCATTGCTGGCGTTGTCCAGGTACAGCAGCATGGCCGGGTGGCGCATGCTGGCCTCCAGCAGGCTGCGGAAGTTGCCCAGGGCATGCGGGCGAATCGCCCGCTCCTCATAATCGCCAATCCAGAGCCGGGTTTCGGCCTTGCGCGTGCTGACATTGAAGTGGTTCATCCAGAACCAGGTCATCTGCTCCTGCAGTTGGGCCGGCGAGTACAGCGCACGCAGCACCTGGCGCTGCTGGGCCTGGGCAGCGAGCTGGTTCAGGTGGCTCTGCACCTCCTGGCGCAGGCGCGCTCCCTCGCCCTCTCCCTGGCCTTGCTCGGTGGCCGTGCGTGCTGCCTGGCGCTGGGCGGCAATGCCGCGCTGCAGATCCTCCATGCTGCGCTGGCTGATTTCCAAGGCCGCGATGTGCTGCTGGGCCGGCTCCGGCAGGCGTGGCGGCTGGCGCGGTGCAAGCTGCTCGTCCAGCCAGCGCTGCAGGCCCAGCCGTTGCAACTGCCGGTCGGCGCTGTCGCTGGCGCCCCAGCTGACACGGTCCAGCCACTGCTGGCGCTGGGCGGCGCTCAATGGCGTATCGGGCAGCGCCGCCGGCGCGCTGGCCGCATCCGGTGGTACGTGGGAAGCGCAAGCGCTGAGCCACAAGGTGCCTGCCAAGGCGGCGGCGCTGAGGGTGAGCAGTCGGTAGGAGCGCATGGGATCTGGAAACCTGGTGCAGAGGGCCCCATGGTGCGCCTGCACCGTCGCGCTGCTGTAAAGCTATGTGTGCAAAACGTAAAAAGCGAAGCGTTTGGGGCGCTTCGCTTTTCAGGGGTTGACGGGCAACGGTGGGCGGCCGTGCTTATTTGGCCTTGACCGCACACTCCGCGCATTGGCCGTACAGGGCCATCGAGTGGTCATGCACGATCCAGCCCTTGCTCTTGGCAATCGACTGCTGGCGCTTTTCGATCTCGGGGTCATAGAACTCCTCGACCTTGCCGCAGCTGGTGCAGACAAAATGGTCGTGGTGCTGGCCTTCGTTGAGCTCGTAGACGGCCTTGCCACTCTCGAAGTTGCTGCGGATCAGGATGCCAGCCTGCTCGAACTGGGTCAGCACGCGGTAGACGGTCGCCAAACCGATATCGGAGCGCTCTTCCAGCAGCACGCGGAACACATCTTCGGCCGTCATGTGGCGCTGCGCACCGTTCTGGAAGATATCCAGAATCTTCAGCCGGGGCAGCGTGGCCTTGAGGCCAGTGCTTTTGAGTTCTTCAATATTTTTCATAACAAGGTCTTTCAAGTGGGCCCGATTGGTATACGGACTTCTGGAGAAGGCCTGGAGACCAGCCGCTACAATGGCCGATCATATCGCTATGTCTATAACCATGCCTGAATTTGTTCGTTCCGGTGTCCGCATGGCGGCGCTGTTGGCCCTGGGCGCCAGTGTGGCCGCTTGCGGCTCCTTCAATGAAGCCAGCCGTAAGTTCGCCAGCGCCATCACCCCCTACAAGGTGGAGGTGGTGCAGGGCAATGTGATCACCAAGGAGCAGGTCGACGCACTGCAAAAAGGCATGAGCCGTCAGCAGGTCAAGGATCTGCTGGGCACCCCGCTGCTGGCCAGCGTGTTCCATGCCAACCGCTGGGACTACGTGTTCACCATCAAGCGCAAGGGCGTGCCGGAGCAGGAGCGCCGCTTTACCGTGTACTTCGACGATACCGGTCTGGAGCGCTTTGAAGGCGATGAAATGCCCAGCGAGCAGGAGTTCGTAGCCTCGGTCACGACTTCGATCAAGAACCCCAAGGTGCCACGCCTGGAGGCGACGCCTGAGGAGCTGGCCAAGTACAAGGCCGATTCGTCCGCCCCAGCCCCCAGTGCAGATACCGGCACCAGCGACGCGATCACCACACCGCCCCCCGCCAACTACCCGCCGCTGGAATCCCCCCAGCGTTGATGCCATGGCGCTGGCATGCACCCGCGCTGCGCTGGCAGCGGGTGGCCAGCACCGCCTTTGGGCCGTGTCCGATGTCCGCTGAGATGCTGCCCGCTTGAGCCCCAGGATCCGATCCATGACCGCCCCCCTCTCCTCCTCCACCAGTCCCCGTATTGCCGTCGCCATTGCAGGCGCCAGCGGCCGCATGGGCCGCATGCTGATCGAAGCCGTGCTGGCCAGCCCCGACCTGCAGTTGAGCGGCGCGCTCGATGCGCCGGGCAACCCCAGCCTGGGCACCGATGCGGGCGCTTTTCTGGGGCGCAACACCGGCGTGCAGATCACCGCCGACCTGGGCCAGGGCCTGCAGGGCGCGGATGTGCTGATCGATTTCACCCGCCCCGAAGGCACCTTGGCGCACCTGGCGCTGGCGGCGGAACGTGGCGTCGGCGTGGTCATCGGCACCACTGGCTTCAGCGACGCGCAAAAAGCGCAGATCCGCCAGTTGGCAGACAAGACCGCCGTCCTGCTCTCGCCCAATATGAGCGTGGGCGTGAACGTGACCTTCAAGCTGCTGGAGATGGCGGCCAAGGCCTTGCAGGAAGGCGGCTACGACATCGAAATCGTCGAAGCCCACCACAAGCACAAGGTCGATGCCCCCTCGGGCACGGCGTTGAAAATGGGCGAGGTGATTGCCGAAGCCCAGGGCACGCAGCTGGCCGACCGCGCCGTCTACGAGCGCTTTGGCCACACCGGCGCGCGCGTGGCCAACAGCATCGGCTTTGCCAGCATGCGCGGCGGCGATATCGTTGGCGACCACACCGTGCTGTTTGCCGGCGATGGCGAGCGCATCGAGATCTCCCACAAGTCCAGCAGCCGCGCAGGCTACGCCAATGGCAGCCTGCGTGCCGCACGCTACCTGGCCCGCCAGAAGGCCGGCCTGTTCGACATGTACGACGTGCTCGGCCTGAAATAAACCCAGTCCGGCACAGCCACCCCGCTTTTTAGAAGGACGGCCAACCATGACGATCTGGCAATGGCTCTCGCAAGCAGACGGCGTCGCCCGGGCCACGGCCCTGGTCTTGTTGCTGATGTCCGTCGCCAGCTGGGTGCTGATTCTCTACAAGGCCTGGTGGCTGGGCCGCGCCCATGGTGCCACCTTGCGCGCCACCGATGCCTTCTGGCAGGCCAGCAGCTGGGAGCAGGCACGCCTGGAGCTGCCGAAGATTGACCGCGCCGCCTTGCTGACGCCGGTGGCCGATGCCATTGCGCACATTGTGGCGGCCGAGCCCGCCGCCCACCACAGCCTGGCCGTGGCCAGCGGTGCCCAGGTGCAAACCACCCGGGTGCTGCGCGAGGCGCTGCATGGCGCCAGCCACCGGCTGCAATGGGGGCAGACGGTGCTGGCCTCCATCGGTGCCACGGCCCCGTTTGTCGGTTTGCTCGGCACGGTCTGGGGCATCCACCAGGCACTGGCGGCATTGGCCGGTGCAGACCATGTCAGCCTGGAGCAGCTGGCCGGCCCTGTGGGCGAGGCGCTGGTGATGACCGCCGCCGGCCTGGCCGTCGCCTTGCCGGCCGTGCTGGCCTACAACCTGCTGGGTCGCAGGCTCGCGCAGGTCGAGGAGCTGCTCGAAGGCTTTGCCCACGATATGCAGACCTGGGCCTTGCAGCAGGCGGCCCAGGCGCCGCAGGCCTACGCCGGCATGCAGGCCCACAACACCGTGGACGCCATCGCGCTGGTGGGCAGCCGCTGAGCCGCCGCCAACCCAGCCTTTTGCACCATGGCATTCGGTCGCTTCAACAAAACCCCGGCCAGCCCGCCGATCAGCGCGATCAATGTGACGCCGCTGGTCGATGTGATGCTGGTGCTGCTGGTCATCTTCATCATGGCTGCCCCATTGCTGGCCGCCTCGATTCGCCTGGACCTGCCCCCGGCCGCCAGCGCCACGCGGGCTAACCCGCCCGCCGCGATTGCGGTGCAGATCAATGCCCAGGGCGAGTTGTTTGCCGATGGCAAGGCTACTGATATGGACGCCCTCAAGGACCTGCTCAAGCAGCAGGCCGAACGCAATCCGCAGACCGAGGTGCAGCTGTCCATCGACCAGAGCCTGCCCTATGCCCGCGCCGTCGAGCTGATGGATGCGGCGCAAACCGCCGGCCTGAGCCGCATGGGCTTTGTGGCCCAACCGCAGGCGCCCGCAGCGCGCTGAGCCCCTCTGCCCAGCCCCGCCCGGTCGCGTTTGGCTGGGCCTGACAGTATCGTTTGAAGCTACCTGACTGGGCGCATGGCCAGCTCCGTACCCGTTTGGTTATATTGCTGGCTGTGCCGTCCGCATGGGGCGGTGGCACCCAGGCCCTTGCTGCACCAGCATGCAATGGCCCACCAACGAGGAACACACGGATGGACTCCACCCTCTACCAGGTCAATGCCCAGTCGGCGCCCGGTGACCCGCGCATCGCGCCGCTGTATGCATTGGCCGTCTCGGCCGGTGCGCCCGCCGATCTGGCCCGCAAGATCCGCGCCGGCTTGCTGCTGGTTGGCGCATTGCTGGTCGCCAGCGGGTTGATCTTTTGGGTGGCGGCCAACTGGCAGGCGCAGTCGCACTGGTTCAAGCTGGGGCTGATCGAAGGCACACTGGCGCTGTCCGTGCTGGCCGCCTGCCTGTGGCCACGCCTGCGGCTGGCCGCCCTGTTCTGCGCCACTCTGGTGCTCGGCGGTCTGCTGGCCTATGTCGGCCAGACCTACCAGACCGGCGCCGATGCCTGGCAGCTGTTTGCCGCCTGGGCCGCGCTGGCGCTGGTCTGGGTGGCACTGGCCGCCAGCGATCTGCTCTGGTCCGTCTGGGTACTGATCGCCGCCGCGGCCATCGTCTTTTGGACCGGCAAGCTCGACCTCTGGCAGGTGCTGGTCGCCGACCGCGACAGCTTTGCGCAGCTGATGCTGCGCTTGGGGCTGTGGCTGGCGTTGGCGCTGGTACCGCTGCTGGTGTACTGCGTGCCGGCCTTGCGGGTGCGTGGCGGCATGGGCTGGTGGTCGCAGCGCCTGGCGCTGGGCGGCGCACTGGCGGCCTGGTCGGCGATTGCCACCGTGCAGCTGTTTGACGACGCCACACGCCAGACCGTGGCGGCCTTTGCACTCAGTGCTGCCTTGGTGGCTGGCAGCCTGCTGGTGTCGCTGTTCAGCCGTTTTCGCGACTTCATCTGCACCTGCCTGGCCACGTTGGCGGCCAATGTCCTGGTGCTGTCGCTCATCGCCCGCTGGATATTCGAGTGGCATGAGACCGAAGC
Source organism: uncultured Comamonas sp. (assembly GCF_964277875.1). Classification (NCBI taxonomy): domain Bacteria; kingdom Pseudomonadati; phylum Pseudomonadota; class Betaproteobacteria; order Burkholderiales; family Comamonadaceae; genus Comamonas; species uncultured Comamonas sp. Next base: position 76,958 of record NZ_CAXYJV010000043.1, on the reverse strand, counting down.
CCTGCTTGCCTTTGCCGTCATCGTGATGGTCTGCCTGGGCATCTCGGTCAAGGCCCTGATCACCGCGCAGCACTACCTGCACGCCCAGCAACGCGACCACCAGGAGGTGCTGTGATGGCTGCCATCCGTCCTTTGTCGTTTCTGCGTACCCAACCCAGCTGGTGGGCCCAGGCCCGCCAACAAGGCCTGGTGCAAGGCGATGCGCCGGCCCCGGATCTGGAGGAGCCGCCCGCCCTGGTGCTGGCACTGGCCATGCTGGGCGCACTGGCCAGCCTGGTGCCGCTGGCCGTGTTTTTGGCATTTGCGCTGGGCGAGCGCTTTGTGTTCGGCACCGGCGGCGTCGTGCTGGGCCTGGTGTTGCTGGCCGCAGCCGGTGGCTTGATGCACCAGTCGCGCCAGGCCTTCGTCAACTGCGTGGCGCTCGTGCTCTGGTGCGCAGGCGGGCTGCTGGTACTGGTCAACCTGGGCGATGTCGCCGACTCGCGCCTGGGCATGCTGCTGATTGGCACGCTGTCGGCGCTGGTGCTGATGCTGGGCACCGCGCTGGCACAGATGCGCTGGATCCAGTCGCTGATGGGCCTGGGCTGGGGCATGGCCGTGGTGGTCAGCCTGATGGCGCTGCAGTCCTGGCTGCCAGCGATGCTGCCGCTGCAGCTCGATGCACTGCTGCCCGCCCTGCTCTGGTGCCTGTGGCTGCGTGCCGAGCCCGCCCGCCTGGCCCAAGCGGCGCAGCGCTGGTCCCAGCCACGCTGGGCGGCCTTTGCCGATGCGGCCATCGTCGGTGTGCTGATCAGCCATGTCGCCTCCGGCTATGTGGCCCGGGCGGTCTTCTGGGAACACAGTGGCGACTTTGTCCCCTGGGCCTTCCCTGCCGGGCGCGCACTGGCCGTTGTGGTGGTGGCGCTGGCGACCTGGATGCTGGCGCGGCAATGGCGCGCCCGTGGCACCACCAACCGCCAGGGCGAGCACAACCTGCTGCTGGCCGGTGCCATGCTGGCGCTGGCCGCGTGGTTCAGCCCCGGTCTGGCCGTCGTCAGCCTGGTGGCAACGGGCGCCCTGCTGGCGGCGCGCTGGCGCATTGCGGTGCTCTGCGCGCTGCTGGCGCTGGTCGCGCTGGCCCAGTTCTACTACCACCTGGGCTGGTCGCTGGCCGCCAAGGGCCTGGGCCTGGCGCTGGTCGGTCTGCTGCTGCTGGCTTGCCTGTGGGTGCTGCGCCGCGCGGCCGATGCCGGCACGGCGGCAGCAGCTGCACAACCTGCAACGCCGCAGCGCCGTCTGCAATGGGTGGGGTTGATCGTGGGCGCCATGCTGGCGCTGGGCATTGTGAACTGGGATGTGCGCGGCAAGGAGCAGGTCATTGCCCATGGCCAGCGCATTCTGGTGCCGCTGGTCCCGGTGGACCCGCGCTCCCTGATGCAGGGCGACTATATGGCGCTGAACTTTGCACTGCCCTTTGACATGCGTGAAAAGCTCCAGAACATCGTCAGCCCCCGCCAGCTGGTACGGGCCAGCATTGACGACCAGGGCGTGGCCACCATCCAGGGCTTGCTGACCGCTACCGACACCCTGCAAAAAGGCGAACTGGCCCTGCCGCTCAAACGCCTCAAGGGCCAGTGGGTGCTGGTGACCGATGCCTATTTCTTCCCCGAAGGCCAGGGCCGCCATTTCGAGCAGACGCGCTATGGCGACTTCCGGGTGCTGCCCGATGGCCGCGCGCTGCTGGTGGGCCTGGCCGATGCCGATGGCCAGCCGGTGCTGCCGCTGCCCGGCCGCTCGATCTGGGAAAGCCCATTGGGCATCCACAGCCCGGAAGCGACCAGCGCAGCCAGCGAAGCGCCGGTGCCAGAGCCCGACGAGCCGGTGGCCGTGGCGCCGGAGCCGCCGCCCGCAGCGGTAGCGAACGTGCCGTCTCCGGCGCCAGCGGCAGCCCCGGCCCAGGGCACGCGCCGCTAAGCGGCAGACAGGCTCAGCGCTGCAGGGCCTGCACTTCGTGCTGGCGCAGCGCCACCTGCATGTCATTGCCCGAGGGCACCTGGAACACGCGCAGGCCGAACTCCGGCAGGATGGCGATCAGGTGGTCAAAGATATCGCCCTGGATGGCCTCGTATTCCAGCCAGGCGGTGGTGTCGGTAAAGGCGTATATCTCCAGCGGCGAGCCCTGGTTGGTCGGCTCCATCGCGCGGGCCATCAAGGTCATGTCCTTGCGCAGTTTGGGGTGGGCCTGCAGGTAGGCATTGCAGTAGGCGCGGTAGGTGCCGATATTGGTGAGCTGGCGCAGGTTGACGATCTCGTCGGCCATGTCCGGGGCCTTGGCGGAAAAATCCTGGTTGTACGCGGTGATCTCGGCGACCTTGCTTTCCAGGTAAGGGCGCAGCAGCGCGATATGGCTCAGCTCGGCGATTTCGGCACGGGTCAGAAAGCGCACCGAGGTGGTGTCGATGCACAGGGGCCGCTTGATGCGGCGGCCGCCCGATTCCGACATGCCGCGCCAGTTCTTGAAACTGTCGCTCATCAAACGCCAGGTGGGGATGGTCGTGATCGTGTTGTCCCAGTTGCGCACCTTGACGGTGTTGAGCGCCATGTCCACCACGGCGCCATCGGCGCCGACCTGGTTCATCTCCAGCCAGTCGCCCACGCGCAGGATGTCATTGCTGGCCAATTGCACACCGGCGGTGAACGACAGGATCGTGTCCTTGAACACCAGCATCAGCACCGCCGACATGGCGCCCAGGCCGCTGAGCAGAATCAGCGGCGAGCGGTCGATCAATGTGGCCACCATCACGATGCCCGCGACCACCATCACCAGCATCTTGCCCAGCTGCACATAGCTTTTGACCGAGCGTGTGCTTTGTTCGGCCTCCAGCTGGCTCTCATTGGCCTCCTGGATGCTGTCCATGATCGCGCAGAGCAGGCGCGCCACCTGCAGCGCCGTCACGGCAATGGCCACATTGCGGATCACCGTGCTGGCAATGACCGGCAGGTGCGGCACGGCGGCAATCCCCGTCTGAACGACCAGCGAGGGCACGATTTGCGCCACGCGCACGAGGATGCGGTTGTCGAGCAAGGTACGCAGCCAGACCGCGCCCAGGCTGGCGCGAAAGCGCGGCACGATCTGCAGCAGGGCCAGGCGCACCACCAGGCGCAGCGCATAGGCCAGCAACACCAAGGCCGCCAGTCCGGCGGCCGTTTGCATCCAGGGTTCAAATTTTTCCAGGGTTTCCCAGGTCACGAGGCAAGGTCCTTTCAAAGAGGGGGAGGATAAATCGGGTGGAAATGGGGGATGCAGCCGGCACGGCCAAGGGCGCGCCGCCATCACAGAACTGGCTATCGATAAAGAGATAGCCATTTATTTTTACATGCACTGGATAACCGCACCCGAGCGTGCGGCACTCGCCATCCACGGGCTATGGCGATGGGCCTACAATCTTTGCCCAATTGACCTCGCCCCGGAAAGCCCGTGGGCGGCCGCTTTTTCCTGACCAGTTCCATGCAAGAAAAATACAACCACTCCGACGTAGAAGCCGCCGCGCAAAGCCAGTGGCAAGCCCAAGATGCCTACCGCGTGTCCGAGGACGCGGGCAAGAAAAAGTTCTACGCCTGCTCGATGCTGCCCTACCCCAGCGGCAAGCTGCACATGGGCCATGTGCGCAACTACACGATCAACGACATGCTGACGCGCCAGCTGCGCATGCAGGGCTACAACGTGCTGATGCCGATGGGCTGGGATGCCTTCGGCCTGCCCGCAGAGAACGCCGCGATCAAGAACAGCGTGCCGCCTGCGCAGTGGACCTACGACAACATCGCCTACATGAAAAAGCAGATGCAGGCGATGGGTCTGGCGATCGACTGGAGCCGCGAGGTCGCCACCTGCGACCCCGACTACTACAAGTGGAACCAGTGGCTGTTCCTGAAGATGCTGGAAAAGGGCATCGCCTACCGCAAGACCCAGACCGTGAACTGGGACCCGGTGGACCAGACCGTGCTGGCCAATGAGCAGGTGATCGACGGCCGTGGCTGGCGCACCGGCGCGCTGGTGGAAAAGCGCGAGATCCCGGGCTACTACCTGGCCATCACCCAGTACGCGCAAGAGCTGCTGGACCATGTGCAGATGGGCAACGACAAGGCAACCTTGACCGGCTGGCCCGACAAGGTGCGCCTGATGCAGGAAAACTGGATCGGCAAGAGCGCCGGCGTGCGCTTTGCGTTCACGCATGACGTGAAGAACGCCGACGGCAGCTTGATCGGCGACGGCAAGATGTATGTCTTCACGACGCGTGCCGACACCATCATGGGCGTGACCTTCTGCGCCGTGGCGCCTGAGCACCCGCTGGCCATGCATGCCGCTGCCTCCAACCCCGAGCTGGCCGCCTTCATCGAAGAATGCAAGAAGGGCGGCACCACCGAGGCCGAACTCGCCGTCAAGGAAAAGGAAGGCAAGCCCACGGGGCTGTTCGTCACCCATCCGATCACCGGCGCGCAGGTCGAGGTCTGGATCGGCAACTACGTGCTGATGAGCTATGGCGACGGCGCCGTGATGGGCGTGCCCGCCCACGACGAGCGCGACTTTGCGTTTGCCAACAAATACGGCCTGCCGATCCGCCAGGTGGTCGCCGTGCAAGGCGAAGGCCCCTACGACCAGCAGCAGTGGCATGACTGGTATGGCGACAAGGAGCGCGGCGTCCTCATCGAATCCGGCGCCTTTGATGGCCTGCACTACAAGGAAGGCGTGCAAGCGGTGGCCAAGGCGCTCGAAGCCAAGGGCCTGGGCGAACTCAAGACTACCTGGCGCCTGCGCGACTGGGGCGTGAGCCGCCAGCGCTACTGGGGCACGCCGATCCCGATCATCCACTGCGAAGACTGCGGTGCCCAACCGGTGCCTGAGAAGGACCTGCCAGTCGTGCTGCCGCAAGACCTGGTGCCCGATGGCTCCGGCAACCCGCTGATCAAGAGCGAAGCCTTCCACGCCGGCGTGGTCTGCCCTTGCTGCGGCAAGCCGGCCCGCCGCGAGACCGACACGATGGACACCTTCGTGGACTCGTCCTGGTACTTCATGCGCTATTGCGATGCCAAGAACAGCGAGAAGATGGTGGCCGACGGCGCCGACTACTGGATGCCGATGGACCAGTACATCGGCGGCATCGAGCATGCGATCCTGCACTTGCTGTACGCCCGCTTCTGGACCAAGGTCATGCGTGACCTCGGCCTGGTCAAGGTCGACGAGCCCTTCACCAAGCTGCTGACCCAGGGCATGGTGCTCAACCACATCTACAGCCGCCGCACCGCCAAGGGCGGCAAGGAATACTTCTGGCCCAAGGATGTGGAGCAGGTGTTTGACGAGACCGGCAAGGTCGTGGGCGCCAAGCTCAAGGTGGCCGTGGACAGCGCCGATGGCCTGCTGCCCGAAGGCACCGCGATCGACTACGAGGGCGTGGGCACCATGTCCAAGTCCAAGAACAACGGTGTCGATCCGCAGGACCTGATCGAGAAGTACGGCGCCGACACCGCGCGCCTCTACACGATGTTCACCGCGCCACCCGAGCTGACCCTGGAGTGGAACGAGTCGGCCGTCGAAGGCAGCTACCGCTTCCTGCGCCGTGTCTACAACTTCGGCAGCAAGCTGCATGCGGCTGAGTTTGATGCTGCCCGCGCCCAGGCGGCCAGCGCTGCCGGCGCCGCCTTTGGCAAGGAAGCCAAGGCGCTGCGCCTGGAGATCCACACCGTGCTCAAGCAGGTGGCCTATGACTACAGCCGCATGCAGTACAACACCGTGGTGTCGGGCGCGATGAAGATGATCAACGCGCTGGAAGACTTCAAGGCCGTGGACAGCGAAGGCGGCCGTGCTGCGCTGGTCGAAGGCTTTGGCATTTTGCTGCGTGCGCTCTACCCGGCCACCCCTCACCTGACGCAGGTGCTGTGGGATGCGCTGGGCTACCAGCAGGCCTTCGGGGGCCTGCTGGATGCCGCCTGGCCCGAGGTCGATGCCCAGGCGCTGGTGCAGGACGAAATCGAGCTGATGCTGCAGGTCAACGGCAAGCTGCGCGGCTCGATCATCGTGGCCGCCGGTGCCGACAAGGCCACGATTGAAGCCGCTGCTCTGGCCAATGAAGACTTCCAGAAAATCGCCAATGGTGCGGTGCCCAAGAAAGTCATCATCGTGCCGGGCCGCTTGGTGAACGTGGTAGTCTAAGCGCCATGCAAAAACGCACGCTGCTTACTGCCCTGGCAAGCGTGCCGCTGCTGGCGGCATGCGGCTTCAAACTGCGCGGATCGGTGGATTTCGCCTTCAAATCGCTGTATTTGAACGGCAGCGCCAATTCGGCCTTCCTCAAAGAACTGCAACGCCACCTGGAGGCTGCCGGCAGCCTGCAGGTGCTGCGCGATCCGACCCAGGCCACGCAGGCCGAGGCCATCTTCGATGACCTGGGCCAGCGCCGCGAGCGCGTCGTCGTCTCGCGCAATGCGGCCGGCGAGGTACGCGAGCTGCAGATCCGCCTGATCACGCGCTTTCGCGTGCGTGATGCCAAGGGCGGGCTCTATGTGCCCGATTCCGAGCTGATGCAGTACCGCGAAATCAGCTACCTGGAAACCTACGCGCTGTCCAAGGCCAACGAAGAGGAAATGCTCTACCGCAACATGCAGACCGACATCGTTCAGCAGATCGTGCGCCGCCTGGCCATCGTCAAGTCCGTCACCCCTACCGAATGACAAGCGCTGCGGCCCCGCAGCCCGGGAAGCGCCACCAAGCATGCAAGTGCCGTTGAATCAGTTGAGTGCCCAGCTGGGCAAGGGGCTGCGGTCTCTGTACACCGTGCATGGCGACGAGCCCCTGCTGGTGCAAGAGGCCGTGGATGCCATCCGCGCCAGCGCGCGCGCCAACGGCTATACCGAGCGCAGCAGTTTTACCGTCGCCGGTGCCCATTTCGACTGGAGCGCGGTGCTGGCAGCCGGTGGCAGCCTGAGCCTGTTTGCCGACAAGCAGATCATCGAGGTGCGCATCCCCAGCGGCAAGCCCGGCAAGGAAGGCAGCACGGCGCTGCAGCAGCTGGTAAGCAGCAGCGTGGACAACGACAGCACCCTGACCATCGTGGTGCTGCCGCGCCTGGACAAGGCCACCAGGACCGGCGCCTGGTTTGCCGCGCTGGAGTCGCATGGTGTCACCGTGCAGATCGACAGCATCGAGCGGGCCGCACTGCCTGCCTGGATCGCCCAGCGCCTGCAGCAGCAAAAGCAGCATGTCAAAGCCGGTGAAGAAGGCCAGCGCACCCTGGCCTTTTTTGCCGACCGGGTCGAGGGCAACCTGCTCGCCGCCCACCAGGAAATTCAAAAGCTCGGCCTGCTCTACCCGGCAGGCGAGCTCGGCTTTGAACAGGTCGAGCAGGCGGTGCTGAATGTTGCCCGCTACGACGTGTTCAAGCTCTCGGATGCCGTGCTGTCGGGCCAGGTGCTGCGCACCGAGCGCATGCTCAACGGCCTGCAGGCCGAAGGTGAGGCCGAGGTGCTGGTGCACTGGGCGCTGGCCGAAGACATCCGCGCGATGAAACGGGTCAAGGACGCGCTGCGCAATGGCCGGCCCATGCCGATGGCCCTGCGCGAGAACCGCGTCTGGGGCAACAAGGAACGCCATTTCGAGCGCGTGCTGCCCCGCATCAGCGATGCCACCGTCGCCCGCCTGCTGCACTCGGCCCATGCGGTCGATGGCATCGTCAAGGGGCTGAAGGTGCCCGAGTGGCCGGCCAATGGCTGGCAGGCACTGCACCGTCTGGCCTTGCAAACCTGCAAGGCCTGCAGCAGCCGCTGAGAACGGCTCTCAACCACCGCTGGTGCTTATTCCCTTGATCGATAGGGAATGCAGGTTCCTGATGACCGCCGCATGACACCGCTGCGCCAAGCCTGGCGCATGCTGCACTGCAGCAAACGATGGCGTACACTGCGGGCTGTTTTTGTAAAACAGGTTTCATGTCATGAACAAGCGCGCGTTTCTCCACAGCAGCCTGGCCGTCCTGGCCGCCACCTCCTCCGCCTTTGTCTGGGCTGCGGATGCCAGTGCGCCCAAGGTCATCAAGGTGGGCATTCGCGGTGGTGTGGCAGAAGACCTGTGGACCGAAGTCGCCAAGGTCGCCAAGACCAAGGGCCTGAACCTGGAGCTGGTGGTGATGAGCGCCTCGGTCAGCCCCAATGAGGCGCTGAACAATGGCGACCTGCAGGCCAACGCCTTCCAGCATCTGCCCTTTCTTGAAGAACAGGTGCGCCAACGCGGCTACAAGATCAGCGCCGTGGGCACGACGATGATGTCGCCGCTGGCCTTCTATTCGCGCAAGCACAAGCGCCTGGAAGACCTGCCCCAGGGCGCGCACATCGGCATCACCGATGACGCCAGCAACCAGGCGCGGGCGCTGATCGTGCTGCGCGACCATGGCCTCATCCGCCTGCGCGATGGCTTTGACCCCTTCAGCCCCAAGGCCGGCCCGGCCGACATCATCGACAACCCGCGCAAGCTGCGCTTTACCGAGGCGCTGCCGTGGTGCTGGCGCGCTCGCTGCAGGACATGGATGCGGCGGCCATCACCAGCAACTTCGCCTTCCAGGCCGGTCTGCGCCCCTTCATCGATGGCATTGCGGTCGAGAAGAGCGAAGGCAATCCTTATGCGGCCCTGATCGCCGTGCGCAGCCAGGACAAGGATGCGCCCTGGGTGAAGCAGCTGGTCGCCTCGTTCCAGAACGACACGATCCGCCAGCTCATCAACACCAAGTTCAAAGACATGTACGCACCGGCCTTCTGAGCATGGCCGCGCACATTGTTTTTGAGCAGGTCGGCAAGAGCTATGACGGCGCCGACGGCAAGCCCGGCGCCATGCAGGCGCTGGCCGATATCAGCTTCGAGATCCGCCGGGGCGAGATCTTCGGCATCATCGGCCGCAGCGGCGCGGGCAAGTCGACCTTGCTGCGCACCATCAATGCGCTCGAGGTGCCCAGCCAGGGCCGCGTGCAGGTGCAGGGCATTGATCCGGCCCGCCTGCCCGAGGACGACCTGGTGCAGCTGCGCCGCAAGATCGGCATGATCTTCCAGCACTTCAACCTGCTGTCGTCCAAGACCGTCTGGGAGAACGTGGCGCTGCCGCTGCGCGTGGCCGGCGCCAGCGCCCGCCAGATGCAGGAGCGCGTGGGCAAGCTGCTCGATTTGGTCGGCCTGTCCAACAAGGCCCAGGCCTACCCGGCGCAACTGTCGGGTGGGCAAAAGCAGCGCGTGGGCATTGCCCGGGCGCTGGTGCATTCGCCCGAGGTACTGCTCTGCGACGAGGCCACCTCGGCACTGGACCCGGAGACCACGCAATCGATTCTGGACCTGCTGCGCGACATCAACCGCCAGCTCGGCCTGACAGTGGTGCTGATCACCCATGACATGGCCGTCATCCGCGCCATCTGCGACCGCGTGCTGGTGCTGGACCATGGCCGCATGCAGGAGCTGGGCGAGGTCTGGTCGGTGTTTGGCGCGCCGCAAAGCGCGGCCTCGCAGGCCATGCTGCATTCGCTCAAACAAGGCCTGCCCCATGAGATCGCCCAGCAGCTGCAGCCCACACCCGATGCCAGCCACAACCAGGCGCTGATCGGCCTGCGCTTTCATGGCCTGCCACCCGGCCAGGGCCTGCCGCTGGCCGCACTGCAGGCGCTGGATTCGCTCTGCGGCGGCGCCCAGCTGATCCATGGCGGCCTGGACCATCTGCAAGGCCACAGCGTGGGCCAGCTGATCGTGCGCCTGCCGGCCAGCCCCTTGCCGGCTGTGGAGACCCTGCGCCAGGCCGCAGGTGCCGATACCCTGGAGATTCTTGGCTATGTCCAGCCCCATTGATAAATACCTGCAGGCCCTGGGCCAGACCCTGCTGATGGTCGGCGTGTCCTCGGTCATCGCCATCAGCTGCGGCCTGCTGCTGGCCATTGTGCTGACCGTCACCGGCCCCAAGGGCCTGTATGCGCGCCCGCTTTTCTACAAGGGCCTGTCGGTGCTGGTGAACATCTTCCGCGCCATCCCCTTCATCATCCTGCTGGTTGCGCTGCTGCCGGTCACCCGCGCGCTGGTGGGCACCACCTTGGGCACCTGGGCGGCCGTGGTGCCGCTGTCGGCCAACCTGATCCCCTTCTTCGCCCGCATCGCCCAGGTCAGCCTCAACGATGTGGACCATGGCCTGATCGAGGCCGCGCGCGCCATGGGTTGCAAGCGCTGGCACATCGTGCGCCATGTGCTGCTGCCCGAGGCCCTGCCCGGCATCATCGGCGGCATGACGGTCTGCGTGATCGCCATCGTCAACGCCTCGGCCATGGCCGGCGCCGTGGGCGCGGGCGGCCTGGGGGATCTGGCCATCCGCTATGGCTATGAACGCTATGAAACACGGGTGATGTTTGAAGTCATCGTCATCCTCGTCGCCCTGGTCTCGGTGCTGCAATTTGCGGGCGAATGGCTCGCACGCCGCGCCAACCACAAACACTGAATCTGAAGGAGTTGCCATGAGCCTCAACGAATTTCTGGTCCACAAGCGCAAGGCGGTTCTGGCCCGCGACCAGCGCATCACCGATGGCGAAGTGGGCCCCAGCCCGCTGCATGCCAAGGTGACGGCCGAGGGCCGCACCGGCCTGCGCCGCATGCGCATCCGCGACCACCAGATCATCAGCGACAGCGCCAACGGCTTTGCCGGCTACGACCTGGGCCCCAGCTCGCCCGAGCTGCAACTGGGCGTGCTGGGCACCTGCATGGTGCACATCTTCGAGATCCAGGCCGCCGCCATGCAGGTGCCGCTCGATAGCGTCGAGGTCGATGTCTGGGGCAGCATGGATGCGCGCGCCGGCACCCCCGGCTTTGAATCCCTGCCGCGTGGCTTGCAGGGCATCCGCTATGAAGTGCGCCTGGGCTCGCCCGCCAGCGATCTGCAGATCGATGCACTGTACGCATCGGTGGAAAGCACCTGCCCTATCCTGAGCCTGCTGCGCAATCCGCAGGAGGTGCATGGCCAGTTGGTGCGCGTATGACGATGCCCGCACTGCAGTTCGGTTACACCATCGTCTATGTGCCCGATGTTGCCGCGTCGCTGGCCTTTTTCTCGCAGGCCTTTGGCCTGGCCACCCGTTTTCTGCACCCCTCGGGCAGCTACGGCGAGCTGGAGACGGGCGCGACCACCTTGGCCTTTGCCGACCATGCGCTGGGCCACGCCAACTTCAGCGGTGGCCATGTAGCAGCCTCGGAATCGGCCCAGCCACTGGGTGTGGAGATCGCCCTGGTCAGCGACGATGTGGCTGCGGCCTACGAGCGCGCACTGGCCGCCGGTGCAACCGCTTTGGCAGCACCGACCACCAAGCCCTGGGGCCAGGTGGTGGCCTATGTGCGCTGCCCGGATGGCAGCCTGGTGGAGTTGTGCTCGCCAGTGGCGGCCGCCTAAGGCAGCGCCTGCGTATCAAACATCGTGCGCCGTGTATTCGTGAAATGCGGCCGCACCCGCGCGCTCCAATCTGTACCCCGCACCGCCAGCCAGGCCGGGCAGCCCATCACCTCCGCATCGACCAGGTCATAGCAGGCCAGCGACAGCGGGCCATGGTCCAGGTTCAGGTAGCGAAAGGCCTGGGCGGTGCCCGCCACGCTGGCCAGACCGGGCAGATGCTCCTGGTCATACCAGGCAAACAGCTCGTCCTGCCAGCCGCTCTCGGGGTCCATTTCGACGGCATAGTGCACGGGTGTGGCCTCGCCCAGGGCGGGGCCGGTGCAGTGCATCACCAGTTGCAGGCGCGATAGCTCGCAGGCCGCCAGGCCAGCGATGCCCGCATTCTGCAAACGGCGCTCGGCCTGCACTGTTTGATCAGCGCTCAGCGGCTGCGGGCTGCCGAGTGCAAAGTACAGATAGGCAACGCCTTGCGGCTGCTGGGCCACACGTAGCAAACGCAGATCGGCCAAGTCCTGGCGCAGCAGCGCCAGGGCGGTCTGCGCCAGCGTGGTGGCGGTTTCATGCGCCGCTGGCGTGCAGCGCAGCAGCAGGCTGTCGATGGCGGGTGCGGACATCAGTGGCCAATCTCAAAGGCGTTCAAGAAGCGCGACACCATGTTGTAGGCGCCGATGGTGGCAAACAGCTCCACCTGCTCCTGCGCGCTGAAGCGCGCAGCCACCTGGGCAAACAGCGGCTCGGGCACCTGCAGATCGCGGGTCAGCGCATCGGTCACCGCAATGGCCAGTTGCTGCAGGCCATCCCAGGCCGGGCTGGCAGCGGTACCGGTGTCGCGCGTCGCATCGATGGCGGCGTGCGTCATGCCGGCCTTGAGCGCATGCGGCACATGGGCATCGAACTCGTAGGCGGCCTGGTTGAGCATGGCTACCCGCAGGATGATCAGCTCGCGCAGCCCGGCATCGATGCTGCTGTAGTTGCGTACCGCAGAGAGCATCTGCTCCCAGCCCTTGGCAATGGCGGGGCTGTGCAGCAGCACCTGGTAGAGCGGCGAGATGCGGCCACGCTCGGCCTGGATCTGTTGCTCCAGCTCCGCCAGCGCACTGCGGGTGCCCGGCTCAATCGCTTCTATGCGCATGTCGGTCTTTCCATCTCAATCGGGGGTGATGCGGTTGCGGCGGATGATGGCCGTCCACTTCTCGGTGTCGGTCGCCAGCTGCTGGGCCAGCGCTTCGGGGCTGGAGCCCACCACCTCGGCACCGGAGGCCTCGATCTTGCGCTGCACATCGGGCGCATGCAAGGCCGCATGGATGGCGCGGCTCAGGCTGGCCGCTACCTGGGGGCTGGTGCCCTTGGGCGCAAACACCGCATACCAGTTGTTCGAATCCACACCCTTGTAGCCCAGCTCGTCGAAGGTGGGCACATTCGGATAGCGGGCGCTGCGCTTGGCAGCAGCAATGCCCACGGGCCGGAACTTGCCGCTGTCGATGGCGCCCACCAGGCCGGGAATATCACCAAAAAAGCCATCGACATGGCCGGCCATCAGATCGGTGATGGCGGGGGCCGCGCCCTTGTAGGGCACATGCATCAGGTTCAGGCCGGCCGATTCATTGAGCTGGATGGCCGCCAGATGCGGCACGCTGCCGGTGCCCGAGGACGCCATCGTCATCGGCTTGTCCTTGCGCTGGCTGGCGGCCTGCACAAAGTCCTTGCCGTCCTTGAAGCTGGTCTGCGCGTTGACCACCATGATCTCCACGTTGTTGACCACCAGCGAGACGGGCACCAGATCGCTGGCGGGCTTGTAGTTGAGCTTGGGGTAGAGCGCAGGGTTGATGGCCACCGCACCCACGCTGGTGAGCCACAGGGTCTTGCCGTCGGGTGCGGAGCGGATCACGCTGTCCGCGGCGATCGCGCCGTTGGCGCCGGGCTTGTTTTCCACAATCACCGGGTGGCCCAGTTCCTTGGCCAGCTGCTGCGACATGCTGCGCGCAATGAAGTCCACCGGGCCGCCTGGCGGAAAGGCCACCAAGAGGCGTGTCATATCGCTTTGCGCCATCGCGCTGCTGGCGCAGCCCAGCGCGGTGCCCAGCAAGGCGGCGTGCAGCCACTGGCGGGCCGAGGGAAAGGCTTGGAATCGCATGGTTGTCTCCTTGATCAGTCTTGCTTTATCCGCAGCGCACGGTCATACCGCCGTCCACCACAATCTCGGTGCCCGTCACAAAGCGCGATTCGTCACAGGCCAGAAACAGCGCCGCATTGGCGGTGTCGCGGCCATCACCCATGAAGGGCAGCGGAATGCGCGCCTGGCGCTGGGCCAGCAACGCCTCGACATCGCCCCCCGCGCGCTGGCCGGCCAAGCGGGTCTCGACCATGGGCGTGTGCAACTGGCCGGGCACGACGGTGTTCACGCGGATGCGGTGCGGCGCGTACTGCACGGCCAGCACCTTGGAAAACTGGATCACCGCCGCCTTGCTCGATGCATAGGCGATCTGCGCTGCACCGGTCCAGCGCATGCCCGAGGTCGACGAGATATTGACGATGCTGCCCGCGCTCTGCGCCTGCATCAGCGGCAGCACCGCCTTGCAGCACAGAAACACGCTCTTGAGGTTGTAGTCCAGCTGGGCATCCCAGACCGCTTCGTCCATCTCCACCGGCCCGCCCTTGGCCGAGCCGCCCACGTTGTTGACCAGCACATCAATGCGTCCAAGCGCCGCCTGGCAGGCCTGCACCGATGCGGCGATCGACGCCGGGTCCATCACATCGCAATGGCCCGCGACAAACTGGCCACCGGCACTGCGGATGCTGTCTTCGGTCTCGCGCAGCGCCTCGGCATTGCGGTCCACGCCAAACACCAGCGCGCCTTCCTGCGCAAAGCGGATCGCGGTGGCGCGGCCATTGCCCCAGCCGGCGCCTGCGGCCCCGGCACCGGTGATGTAGACCACCTTGCCAGCCAGCCGGCCTTGCGGGTTGACGGGGGTGTTGGCATCAAAAATCGGCATGCTTTATTCCTCGTGCACGTTTCAGGCGGCAAAGCGGTACAGGCGCTGGGGGTTGTCCACCAGCAAGGCCTGCAGATGCGCGGGGTTGGCGCTGAACTGCGCCAGCGCATCAACCAGCATGCCGTCATCGGGCACATGGGTGTGGTTGGGGTGCGGCCAGTCACTGCCCCAGAGCACGCGGTCGGGCACATGGGCCACCAGCTCCTGCGCCCGCGCAATGCCGTGCTGGTAAGGCGGTGTCGCATCGATACGGTCGATACCGCTGACCTTGACGTAAAACAGCGGCTGCTCCAGAAGCCGCAGCAGTGCCTGGAAATCGGCCCCTTCGCGGCCCAGCGTGGCATCGACGCGGCCCATGTGGTCGATCACCACCGGGCAGGCCGATTGCTGCAGCACAGGGCCCAGGCTGTGGATCAGCGCGCTTTCAAAATGGATCTGCAGATGCATGCCCAGGTCGGCCAGCATCGGCGTCAAGGCCACCACGTCCTCGACCGAGGCGCCGGTGTCCAGGTGCTTCATGAAGTTGAAGCGGATCGCCCGAAAGCCGGCCACCGCCAGGCGCTGCAGCTCGGCACGCGTAACCGACAGCGGCACCAGCGCCACACCCAGGTAGCGGCCGCCGCCGTGGGCAATCGCATCCTCGACCACGCGGTTGTCATAGCCATGGCAGGCCGATTGCACGATCACGCAGCGGCCGATGCCCAGATGGCGGTGCAGCGCGAACAAGGTGTCCTTGCCGGCATCGGCAGGGGTGAAACTGCGTTGCGCTGCATAGGGAAAGGCATGCACCGGTCCAAACACATGCACATGGCTGTCGCAGCTGCCGGCGGGCAGCACCAGGCTGGGCTTGGAGGGCGCCAGCATATAGGTCTGTATGGGCTGCTGGAGATCGGAGGTCGGAGCGTTCATGCAAGGCCATCAAAGAGTCGTCTTGGGCGCATTGTGAAACTGCCGCATTTTTGATCACCTATAAAATCCAAATATCAGATATAGAGGTGATGCATGGATTTTGTGCGCTTGCAGTACTTCATGGCGGTCGCCCAGGCCCAAAGCTACAGCAAGGCCGCTGCGGCGCTGAACCTGAGCCAGCCGACCTTGAGCCGCCAGGTGCAGCTGCTGGAGGCCGAGCTGGGCCAGCCGCTGCTCGAGCGCCATGGCCGGGGCGTGCGGCTGACCGAATCGGGCAAGGCCATGCTGGCCCATGGGCGCAGCATCAGCGCGGCCGTGGATGCCGCCAAGGCCGACATGGCCGACCGCCTGCAAAGCCCGCGCGGCAAGGTACGGCTGGGTTTGCCGCCGCTGGTGGCCAGCCTGATCACGCCCGATGTGGTGCAGCAGTTTTTGCAGGCCTGCCCCGATGCCTCGATCATTGTCGAAGAGAGCCTGAGCATTCGCCTGCGCGAATGGCTGCTGGCCGACCGCCTCGATGTGGCCGTGCTGTTTGACCCCAGCCCCACGCCGCAGCTGTTGACCGAGCCGCTGACGCGCGAACCGCTGGTGCTGATCAGCACCCGGCCGTTGCCCGAGCGGGTCAAGGTCGCGCAGCTGGTGGATTACCCGCTGGTGCTGCCCAGCCGCCCGCAGGCGCTGCGCATGATTTTTGACGACGCGGTGGAGGACCAGCAGCTGCCGCTGCGCATCGTGGCCGAGGTCGATTCCATCAAGATGGTGCTGTCCCTGGTCGCGCGCAATGTGGGCTGCTCGGTCGTGCCCGCCAGCGCTGTGAAGACCTGGCCAGGCAGCGCCCCGGTGTTCACCGCCCAGGTCAGCCATCCGGTGATCCGCAACCGCATCGTGCTGGCCACACCGGCAGCGCGGCCGCACAACCGCCTGGTCAAGGCCGTGCACGGGATTCTGAAGCCACTGATGAAGCAGCACTTCAGCGCCTGAACACCTCGCCGTTTCAGCGCCCTTCTTGCTGCCATCTGCGCCCGCCCGGGGTGGCTCAGCAGCTATTGATTTCAGAAATTTTTGAAATGTCCGGTACACACCAGGCAGCGATGGACTTTATTTCTCACCACAATGGACATTTTTTCTCACACAAGACAAGGTCTGTAGCAGCGACTGCTCAGGGCCCTCTGCACAGCGCCTATTCCTGGCCTTGTGCAGAGGGCCCCTGCGCCTGCCAGGCCCAAGACAGATTCGAGGATCGATATGACACAACAAGCGCGTGAACCGTCACTGGCCGTGCGCCTGCTGCTCGGCGTGCTGGGCGCAGTGCTGGCCATGGCCGGCCTGGCCTTCCTGGTCGGCGGCGGCAAACTCATCAGCCTGGGTGGCAGCTGGTACTTTTTGCTGGCGGGCCTGGGCCTGCTGCTGTCGGGCGTGCAGGTGCTGCGCGGCCGCCGCTCGGGCGGCTGGCTGTACCTGGCTACCTTTGCCGCCACGGTGCTCTGGGCGCTGGCCGAGGTGGGCCTGGACTACTGGAGCCTGGTCTCGCGCCTGCTGGCGATGACCTTTGGCGCAGCCGTGGTCAGCGCCTGCCTGCCGCTGCTGCAAGCGGGCACTCCGCGTGCGCGCAGCAACAAGGGCCCGTTGGCTTTGGCAGGCGTGCTGCTGCTGGTGGGCCTGGTCAGCTTTGCCTCCATGTTCCAGATCCATCCTGAGGTGCAGAACCAGGCCGCGATCAGCCGCAAGCCGGTGGATGCCGCCAGCGCGCAAAAGGACTGGAGCCACTACGGCAATGGCACGAACAACGACCGCTTTGCGGCGCTGGACCAGATCAATGTGGACAACGTCAACCAGCTGCAAGTGGCCTGGACCTTCCACACCGGCGATGTGCCCCAATCCACCGGCGCCGGTGCCGAAGACCAGACCACGCCGCTGCAAGTGGGTGACAAGGTCTTTGTCTGCACGCCTAGCAACAACGTGATTGCGCTGGATGCCGATACCGGCAAGCAGCTGTGGCGCCACGACACCAACTCGCATGTCGGCGGTGTCTGGGAACGCTGCCGGGGCCTGGCCTACTTTGATGCCGATGCACCGCTGCCAGTGCCGCAGGTGGCGGGCTCGTCGCCCGTGCAGCCCGTTGCGCTGCCCGCTGGCGACCAGTGCCAGCGCCGCATTGTGATGAACACCATCGATGCGCGCCTGTTTGCCATCAATGCCGACAACGGCGAGCTCTGCGCCGGCTTTGGCAACCAGGGCATTGTCGATCTGAAGCAAGGCCTGGGCACCATCGCCAACCCCGCTTACTACACCCTCACATCGGCCCCCACCGTGGCCGGTACCACCATCGTGATCGGCGGCCGCGTGGCCGACAACGTCCAGGTCGATATGCCCGGCGGCGTGATCCGTGGTTTTGATGTGATGACTGGCGCGCTGCGCTGGGCCTTTGATGCGGGCTCCAACACGCCCAACGAGGTGCTGGCCCCTGGTGCCACCTACACGCGCTCGTCCGCCAATGTGTGGGCCGGCACCACCTACGACCCCAGCTCCAACACCGTCTACCTGCCCATGGGCTCGCCCTCGGTCGATCTGTACGGCGTGCCCCGCTCCGCAGCCGATCTGAAGTATGGCGCCTCCATCCTGGCGCTGGACGCCACCAACGGCCATGAGAAATGGGTCTACCAGACCGTGCACAACGACCTCTGGGACTTTGATATTCCGATGGCCCCGACCCTGATCGACTTCCCCAAAAAGGATGGCAGCAGCACGCCCGCACTGGTGGTGGGCACCAAGGCCGGCCAGATCTTTGTGCTGGACCGCCAAAGCGGCCAGCCGCTGACCCAGGTGGACGATGTGCCCGTCAAGCCCGCAGGCATTGCCGGCGAGAAATATGCCCCCACCCAGCGCGTCTCCGTCGGCATGCCGCAGATTGGCACGCAGACCCTGACCGAAGCCGACATGTGGGGCGCCACGCCGCTGGACCAGCTGATCTGCCGCATCAAGTTCAAATCGATGCGCTATGAAGGCCTGTTCACGGCACCGTCCACCGATGTATCGCTGAGCTTCCCCGGATCGCTGGGCGGCATGAACTGGGGCGGTATCTCGGCCGATCCAAACAACCACCTGATCTTTGTGAACGACATGCGCCTGGGCCTGTGGGTGCAGATGATGCCGCAAAAGCCCAAGGCCACGCTGTCCGATGGCGGCGAGCAGCCGAACACCGGCATGGGCCAGGTGCCGCTGGGCGGCACGCCTTATGCGGTGATCAAGGACCGCTTCATGTCACCGCTGGGCATCCCCTGCCAGAAGCCGCCTTTCGGCACGCTCTCGGCCATCGACATGCAGACCCAGCAGGTGGTCTGGCAAGTGCCGGTGGGCACCGTGCAGGACACCGGCCCGATGGGCATCAAGATGCGCCTGCCTTTGCCCGTCGGCCTGCCCACCTTGGGCGGCAGCCTGTCCACCCAGGGCGGCCTGGTGTTCTTTGCCGGCACGCAGGACTACTACCTGCGCGCCTGGAACACGGCCAACGGCCAGGAGATCTGGAAGAGCCGCCTGCCCGTGGGCAGCCAGGGCGGCCCGATGACCTACCAATCGCCCAAGACCGGCAAGCAGTATGTGCTGATCTCCGCTGGCGGCGCGCGCCAGTCGCCCGACCGTGGCGACTACGTGATCGCCTACGCCTTGCCTGACAAGGCCCGCTAAGCACGCAGGGGCCACCCTGCCCCCGACCCGAAAAGCGCCATGGCCTGCACTGCAAGCCATGGCTTTTTTCTACCCCGGCCTCGGCGGGGAGCGCGCATGTTACGCTTGCCCGCTTGTGTCCACGGAGATCCGGCAGTGAGCAAGCAACAAGGCCAGCAAGAGCCAACCCCTCAAGACCCCCAGGCAGATGAGACCGGCGCATCGGCAGGCATGCGCCAGGCCTTGCTCGATGCCGGCAAGACCGAGTTTGCCAACTATGGCTATGACGGCGCCCGGCTCGAACGCATTGCGGCCAAGGCCGGCTGCGCCAAGCGCATGCTGTACTACTACTTCGGCAACAAGAAGGATGTGTACCTGGCCGTCATCGAGCAAAGCTACACCGACATCCGCGCTTCGGAAGAAAGCCTGAACCTCGACGCACTGGCGCCGCTGGAAGCCCTGCATGCGCTGGCCCAGAAAAGCTTTGACTACCACGCCAACAACCAGGCCTTCACCCGCCTGGTGCTGCAGGAGAACTTCCAGGGCGGCGAAATGCTGGGCCAGGTCTCCAACAACGAATCGCTGCGCCGCGCAGCCCTGACCCCCCTGGAGCGCATCCTGGAACGCGGCGTGGCCCAGGGCCTGTTCAAGCCTGACGTCACTGCCACCGATGTGCACTACCTGATCTCCGCCCTCAGCGGCTTTCGCATCGACCACGCCGCCACCTGGCGCAGCCTGCTGCAGGTGGACCTTCTCGGCGACACCTTGCGCGAGCGGCATCTGCAGTTGCTGCTGGACCAGGTGGATGCACTGGTGTGTGTGCGGGCGGCACCAGGCTGAGGATGAACGCAGAAACACGGCCCAGTGCGCCGTGTTTTACCGCAAGTTTTGCACCGGCCTCAGCGTGGGCCAGCGCCAGCAGTGATCACTGCGGACGCTGACGCGGAGCGACGCGTGTGGACAGCGCCGGTGACGTGTAGCTCGCATCAAAGCTACAGCCCTTGCCGTAGGTCGCCTCCATGCCGATGCAGGCACTGGCGATACCGGAAGGCGTGGGCTTGGTGCCGTTGTTCACCCACTGCAGCAGCGCGTCCATCAGCGCGGGATAGGTGGGATCGCTGATAAAGCTGTGGGTGCCGTTTGTCGTGAAGGTCTGCACCAGACGAGCAGCACTGCCGCCTTCTTGCATCACCTCGCGGAAACGAGAATCGAGCTCCACAAACGCGGTCGGGTCGCTGATCCATTTGGTGGACAGCACCGGCACAGGGATCTTGCCAACCGGGTCGGTGTCGGTGGCGAACTTCTGGTACGCGGCGGGATTGGCCTTGTAGCGCAGCACGCCGGCGTTCAGGGCTGCATCGTCGGCAGAGCCGGAGTAGACCGCGCCTTCATTGCCGAACGGGCTCTCGCCGCCGGTGCGCTTGGCGGAGATATCCTGGAAGTGCATGGTCGCCCAGTTCATGTGCGACTGGATGGCGCTCTCGGGAATCTTGATCACATTGACAATGGTCTGGATCTTGGCCTTCTGCTCGGGTGTGCGCTCGGCAGCGGGCTTGTTGAGCGCCAAGCATTCGTTGACGCGCAGCGCCACATCCGCCTGCTTCATCGTGACATTGGCAGGCAGGCCGAGGTTGAGTGCATAAGGCTGTTCGCTGGGGCGTGGGTGGTTGCCACACAGGTACTGGTAGACCACGCGCAGGTCGAGCCGGAAATCGTAGGAACGTGTGCCCCCACCCAGCACGCCGCTGGTCAGCAAAACGCCATCGTAGGGACGCTCGCCGACAGTATCTAGCGTGAACATCTCCGCGCCCTTGGCTGCCACGCCAGCGCCCCAGGATTGGCCATGCAAGATGGTCTTGCTGGGGATCGCCACATGCTTGCGGAAGATGCCGCGCAGACGTTCCGTGTCTTCGGCGGCAGCGCGCACTTCCACCCCGCCCTGGCGGTAGGAGGAGCCCGCCCACGCGTAGCCTGACTTCACCATGATGGACCAGCGGGTCAGGTCTTCCATGGAGCGGTCCAGATCGGGCGCGGCCAGATCGGGGCCTCCATGCGCATGCATCACCAGGATGCCATTCCACTTTGCCGGCACTGCAATCATGTAGAACGCGCCCTTGGAGTCGCGGCCGGACAGGCATTTCGCGTCGGTGGGCACATCGGCAGGGCAGGTGGCCGTCACCGGCGCTGCCTCGTTGGAGGTGGAAGGCCCTTGCAACACCAGGGAGCCGTCGCCGCAGCCGCTGAGCGCGAGCAGCGCCAGCAGGGGCAGGCCGAGTTTGGGAAGAGGTGATTTCATGGTTTGTCTCCTATCAAGCGTTTTTTATGTGTGCGGCTCCTCGCCTGGCTGGTGGACCAGCGCTTGGGTTTCGAGGGCTTCCCTATTCTTCGTCGGCTTGCGAAATATTTCAAAGATTTCTAAGATATCAACTGCATACTTTTTAAATATATGGAACTGCGTCATCTCCGGTATTTTCTTGCGGTGGCCGAATGCGGCCACATCACGCGTGCCGCAGAGCGCCTGGGCATCCAGCAGCCGCCGTTGTCGCAGCAGATTCTGGCGCTGGAGAACGAGCTGGGCAGCGCGCTGTTTCGTCGCCACCCCAAAGGCGTGGATCTCACCGATCTCGGTCATGCGTTGCGCGCAGAGGCTGAGCAACTGCTTGGCGACTTTCATGCGATGCAGCAGCGCATCGAGGCGTATGCGCGCGGTGAACGGGGCCATCTCCGTGTGGGCTTCACCAGTTCGGCGGCGGCACATGCCTTCACCCCGGAAGTGCTGCGCACCTGCCGCAAGTCGCACCCCGACATCCTGCTGAGCGTCAGCGAGAACAATGCCGCTGAAATCACCGAAGCCGTCGCTGCACAGCGTCTGCATTGCGGCTTCTTGCGCGTGCCGGTGGCACACCCGGAGGGATTGGCGTTCGAGCCGCTGCTCCAGGAAGAAGCGCTGCTGGCCATTCCGGTGGACCACCGGCTGGCACGCAACAGCACCCAGCCCGTGATGCTCGATGAGCTCGATGGCGAAAAACTGGTGCTGGTGCGCAGGCCCGGTGCGCCGGGCCTGTATGCCAATCTGCTGGCACTGTGTGCACAACGCCAGGTTCATGTGGAAGTGGCGGCCGAGGTCGAACGCATGATGACCAATGTGAACCTGGTGGCAGCAGGCGTGGGCCTGTCCATTGTTCCGGCGTCGATCAAAGGATCGCATCGCCATGCCGTGGTGTACCGCTCGCTCGATCCGTCCCTCGATCTTTGGGCGCCGTTGACCTTGGTGTACCGGGCGCATGACTGCGATGGCCCGCTGGGTACGGTGATCGCGTTGGCAAAAAGGCTGGCCAAGCGCCATGCGGCCAAAGCCAGGTGAGCGCATGTCCGGATGGCCTGCGCTGACCCCGGCAAACGCCCCACGATGGTCGCGCAGGGCCGTGCTGCTGAGCGGCTTGATGGGCACATCGCTGGTGACCCCGGCGGCACGGGCCGCTGCCACTGCAGCCCGGACAAGACCGGGCGCTGGTCTCAAGATTCTGGTCGCCTATCCACCCGGCGGTGTCAGCGACCTGGTAGCGCGCGCCTTGGCCAAAGCCATGGCCGATCCGCTCCAGGCACCAGTCGTCGTCGAGAACCGGCCCGGCGCGAGCGGAACCTTGGCGCTGGAACTGCTGCAAC
Source organism: uncultured Comamonas sp. (assembly GCF_964277875.1). Taxonomy (NCBI): domain Bacteria; kingdom Pseudomonadati; phylum Pseudomonadota; class Betaproteobacteria; order Burkholderiales; family Comamonadaceae; genus Comamonas; species uncultured Comamonas sp. The sequence continues at coordinate 54,302 of NZ_CAXYJV010000043.1, read as the reverse complement.
GCCGTCCGCCCGATGGCCAAACGCTGGTCTTTACCGCCGCCGCTGCCGTGGGTCTGCTGCGCCACGCGGCTGCGCGGCGTGCCACCGCCTCAGCGGCTGCTGCGCCATTGCCGGTACAGCCCGTGGCCGGTGTCATGCGCACGCCGCTGCTCCTGGTGGGCACCTCCGCGCTGGCCGCAACGGCTTTCGCCGACATGGTCGAAGCGGCGCGCAAGCACCCGGGCATGCTGCGCTGGGCGACGACAGGCGAAGGCACGACCGGGCACACCGTCTTGCAACGCGTGAGTCAGCTTGCGGGCGTGCGCATCACCCATGTGCCGTACAAGGGTGGCGGGCAGCAATTGACCGATGCGCTCGGTGGCCATTTCGAGCTGCTGTCGACCAACGTCGCACCGAGCCAGCTCAGCGCCTTGCGCGACGGGCGCCTCAAGGCCCTGGCGGTCGGCGCACCGCGCCGCCTGCCGGTACTCCCGGAGGTGCCGACCCTCGCGGAGCTGGGTTACCCATCCGCGAATCTGGATTCCCTGTTCGGGCTCTTTGCCCCACCGGGTACCCCCACCCAGGTGCTGCTGCGCCTGCACGCATGGACTGCGCAAGCGCTTCGCTCGCCCTCCATTCGCCAGAGCCTGCTCGATGCCAACAACCAGCCTTACGAGGGCTCTGCGCAGGACTTTGCGCGGCAGGTGGAACACGAAACCGATCGTTGACCCACGCTGCTTTGCCTCAAGTTCCAGGGCCTGGGCACAGGGGGGCGACGCATCCGGATCGGCCGAGTTGCGCACCCGATCCGCATCGAAGATCCCCGCTCCGTTTCCGCAAGCGCATCTGTAAGAAAGGTGTGCTTCTACAACAAACTCCCGCCCTTTCCCATCTGCGTTTTCCCCAGGTCGGCACAAATTAGAACGAGTGTGCTTTTTTTGCTGAAATTCAGCGCTAACCCTGTCGACATTGCCTGCCCAGCTTCCTATGCTCTGTCTTCGAGACAAGCCAGATTGGACGATCGTTCAAACAGCAACCCAAGGAGACAAAGCAATGAAACAAGCCAAGAAATGGATGTGGCTGGCGGCCACCGCCTTGCTCGCAAGCAGCGCTTACGCCCAAAAGGCAGGCGACTGGGTGCTAGGTGCCGGGGCGCTCAATTATTCGCCCCAGGACAAGAGCAAGCCACTGACCTTTGTCGAGCCCTTTGAGCGGCAGATCCCGGGCTCGGGCGCTGACCTCAAGAGCGCCACCACCCTGGGCCTGAACGTGCATTACTTCCTGACCGACAACTGGGCGGTCGAAGGCGTGCTGGGCATTCCACCGCGCCTCAAGCTCAACGGCGCCGGCACCCTGGAGCCCATTGGTGAGCTGGGCAATGCGCGCCTGTATGCACCCTCGCTGCTGGGTAAATACTTCTTCGGCAATGCCGATGACAAGTTCCGCGTCTCGCTGGGTCTGGGTGTCACCTACTCGCAGTTCCGCAGCGTGCGCCTCAGCAGCGGCCTGCAGAACACGCTGGGCAGCGTCATCGGCGCGCCTCCAGGCGTTGCCAAGACCACCGCCAAGATCGACAGCCAGTGGGCACCGGTCTTCAACATCGGCGCCAACTACGCGATTGACAAGAACTGGGGTATCACCTTCTCGGTGTCCTATGTGCCGATGAAGACCGACGCCAAGCTGACGACCACGGTCAACGGCAACAAGGTGGCGGTCTCGCAGACCCGCCTGACCCTGGATCCGATCATTCCGTTCCTGTACGTCACCTACAAGTTCTGATCAACAAGGGTTCTGCAGAGGATCCCAGTGAGGAGAAGCCCGCGGCGCCTGCGCTGCGCCCAACAAGTGGCCTGCATTCGACGAACGCCACAGCATGCGGTGGCTCCAAGCCATCTTTTGCCCCCTGCTCCTGGAGCAGGGTTTTTTTTGCCCGCGCGGGTCACCCTTGGCATCTGCGCCTCCTCGGCCCACAATGGCGCAGGCAGACCCGCCTGAAACCCCTTTTTTGGAGACCTTATGCCGGCCAAGAAAATACTGATGATCTGTGGTGACTACTGCGAGGACTACGAAACCATGGTGCCCTTCCAGACCTTGCTGGCCGTGGGCCACCAGGTGCATGCGGTCTGCCCGGACAAAAAAGCCGGTGACCATATCAAGACGGCGATCCATGACTTTGAAGGCGCGCAGACCTACAGCGAAAAGCCCGGCCACAATTTCACGTTGAACGCGAGCTTTGCTGACATCAAGGCCGAAGACTATGACGCGTTGGTCATCCCCGGCGGCCGTGGCCCCGAGTACCTGCGCAACAACGAGGCGGTGCTGGCCGCCGTGCGCCATTTCTTCACGGCCAACAAGCCGGTCGCCGCCGTCTGCCATGGCGCGCAGCTGCTGGCCGGCGCCAGTGTGCTCAAAGGCCGTACCTGCTCGGCCTACCCCGCCTGCAAGGCCGAGGTGGTGCTGGCCGGCGGCAGCTATGCCGATATTGCGGTGGACCAGGCCTACACCGATGGCAACCTGGTCAGCGCCCCGGCCTGGCCCGCCCACCCGCAGTGGCTCGCTCAGTTTCTTGAGCTGCTGGGCACCCGCATCCAGCACAGCTAAACCGTCCCTGCGGTGGCAAGTGCTGGGCCGCCTGCAAGCCCTTGCCATCGCTGCTACCATCGCAGCCCCATGACCGCAGACAGCTACAGCCACCACCTCGCAACCGGCAATCAGTTCGTTGCCGATGCACAAAAGATTGCCACCACCGATTTTGCTGCCGCCCGCGCGCTGTGGCAGCAGGCGGGCCAGGCCTTTTACCGCGCCCACCAGGCCGACCGCGAGCAGCCCGAAGCCGCCATGCGCCTGGCCCAGGCCTGGATGGCCGAGGCCCATGCGCTGCAGAAGGAAGGCTCGCCCAATGCCACAGTGATGTGGCAAAACGCGGCCGCCCAAAACGAGCTGGCCTTTGACCTGGACCCGCGCAATGCCCGCATCGCAATGGCTGCTGCCAGCTGCCACCACTTTGCCGGCGATGACGAAGCCGCCCAGGCCTGGATGCAGATCGGCCAGCACCTGGCATCGGGCGGCGACCAGGCCCAAGAACCTGCGGATCCAACAGACGACTAAGCCGCTCCATATAGTGAATGGCGTCTTTGGTTATTCGATAATATTATTTTTTAATCTGAACGATCAAACGTAGCATGTGGGCCCGTCTACTTGTCCCTGACTGCCTCCCATGCTCAAGCGCCATTTCACCCTCGCCGCCCTGCTGGCGGTTTCTGCCGCCTTTGCCGCGCCTGCCTTTGCGCAGGACAAGCCCATCAAGCTGGGTGTGACGGCTGGCCCGCATGCGCAGATTGCCGAAGCCGTCAAACAGGCAGCCGCCAAAGAAGGCCTCACGGTCCAGGTGATCGAGTTCAGTGACTTCATCCAGCCCAATGCCGCCCTGGTGGCCGGCGATCTGGATGCCAATGCCTACCAGCACCACCCCTATCTGGACCAGCAGGTCAAGGACCGCGGCTACAAGCTGGTCGCAGCCGCCAACACCGTGGTGCTGCCGATTGCGCTGTACTCCAAGAAAGTGAAATCCCTGGCTGATCTGCCGCAGGGCGCGCAGATCGGTCTGCCCAACGACCCCACCAATGGTGGCCGCGCACTGCTGCTGCTGCAGGAGCATGGCCTGATCAAGCTGCGCGCGTCGGCCGGCATCAAGGCCACGCCGCTGGATGTGGTCGACAACCCCAAGAAGCTGCGCCTGCGCGAGTTGGATGCCGCCCAGCTGGTGCATGCGCTCAATGACCTGGATGCCGCCGTCATCAACACCAGCTATGCGATTGCCGCCAAGCTCAACCCCACCAAGGACGCCATTGCGCGCGAGTCGGCCAAGTCGCCCTACACCAACCTGATTGCCGTGCGCCAGGACGACAAGGACAAGCCCTGGGTGGCACGCCTGGCCAAGGCTTACCATTCGGACGAGGTGCGCCAGTTCATCGACAAGGAGTTCCAGGGCTCCATCGTCCCCGCGTTCTGACAGGGGCTAACACCCGTTCAACGCTAGCGGCGCGCAAACTGGCGCGCCTTTTTCCATCATCCTTTGACAAAGCCAGCCCATGAGTGGACAGATCACCCTTAGCCGAGAAGGCCATGTCGCCACCTTGTTGATCGACAACGTGGCCAAACGCAACGCGATCAGCCACCAGATGTGGATCAGCCTGGCCGAGCAGCTCGATGTACTGGTGGCAGACAGCGATCTGCGCTGCATCGTGCTGCGCGGCGCAGGCACCCAGGCCTTTGGCAGCGGCGCCGATATCGATGAGTTCGAATCGCTGCGCTCGTCCAAGGAAAAAGGCATGGCCTTTGCCGAGCAGGCGCACCGGGCCATGGCCTTGCTGCGCCACTGCCCCATCCCCACCTTAGCCGCCATCCGTGGCGCCTGCGTTGGCGGTGGCCTGGAGCTGGCGGCCTGCTGCGATCTGCGCCTGGCCAGTGACGATGCCCGCTTTGGCATCCCCATCGGTCGCCTGGGCGGTGTGCTGGCCTACCCGGAACTCGAAGCGCTGGTGCATGTCGCGGGCCCGCAGGTGGCGCTGGAGCTGCTGCTCGAAGGCCGCCTGCTCGATGCGCAGGAGGCCTGTGCCAAAGGCCTGGTGACCCGCGTGGTGCCGCTGGCCGACTGGGACGAGGAGCTGGCCCAGACCGTTGCGCGCATCAGCGGCCTGGCGCCGCTGTCGGCGCGCTGGCACAAGAAATTCATCGCCCGGCTGCAAAGCGGTACGCCGTTGACGGATGCCGACCAGCAAGAGGGCTACGCCTGCTTTGACACGCAGGACTTCATCGAAGGCTACCGCGCCTTTTTGGACAAGCGCAAGCCGGTATTCACAGGAAAGTAAGAGCGTTCATGCAGCCATCCCCTTCCCCGCGCACAGGCCCGCTGTCGGGCCTCGTCGTTGTTGAGTTAACCAATGTCATGGCAGGTCCCGTCGGCGGCTTGCTGCTGGCCGACATGGGCGCCGAGGTGGTCAAGGTCGAGCGCCTGCCCGGCGGCGACGACACGCGCCGCGCGATCCCGCCGGAGATCCAGGGCGAGTCCGCCACCTTCATGATCGTCAACCGCAACAAGCGCGGTATCGCCGTCGACCTCAAGCACCCCGACGGCCTGCAGGTGGTGCGCCGCCTCATCGACAAGGCCGATGTGGTGATCGAGAACTTCCGCCCCGGCACGATGGAAAAACTCGGGCTGGGCTACGACGTGCTGCGTGCCAGCAACCCCGCGCTGATCTACTGCAAGATCACCGGCTTTGGCCTCAACGGGCCCTATGCCAAGCGCGCTGGCTACGACCTGATTGCGCAAGGCATGTCCGGCATCATGAGCCTGACCGGCGAAGGCCCGGGCCGCCCGCCCGTCAAGGTCGGCGTGCCGATTGGTGATGTGACCGCCGGCATCCTCGCCTCGACCGGCGTGCTGGCCGCCTACATCGAGCGGCTGCGCACCGGCGAAGGCCAGTATGTCGACACCTCGCTGTACGAGGCTTCGCTGGTCCACACCTACTGGCAGGTGGCGATGGCCTTTGCCACCGGCGAGTCCGCTGGCCCCATGGGCTCGGCCCACCCGGTGGCCGCGCCCTACCAGGCGATACCGACGCAGGACGGCTGGATCAACATCGGCGCGGTGAGCCAGGCCACCTGGGTCGGCATGACCCGCGTGCTGCAGCTGGAGCACCTGCTCGAAGACGAGCGCTTTGCCAGCAACCGCGAACGCATGGTCAACCGCGATCTGCTGATCGCCATCATTTCGGAGGCCATGCGCAGCAACACGACCGACTACTGGGTCGAGAAGTTCGAGCAGGCCGGTGTGCCTGCCGGTCCGGTGCGCAAGATCAAGGACATGCTGGAAGACCCGCAGACGCTGGCGCGCGACATGGTGATCGAGGTCGACCACCCGGTGGCAGGGCCGGTGCAGGCGCTGGGCCTGCCGATCAAGTTCTCGCACGGCAATGGCGTCACGCGGCGCGGCGCACCGCAGTATGGCGAACACACCGCCGAGGTGCTGCAGGAGCTGGGCTACAGCAGCGACGATATCGCTGCGCTGGCTGCCAGCCAGGCGGTGCAGTTGCACGGGCGCTAGGGCGCCGTGAACGATGCGCGGTAAGCGGTTGGCGACACGCCCATGCTGCGCCTGAACTGGTCACGCAGCACCTGCACGCTGCGGTAGCCTGCCTGGTCTGCAATCTGCTCCACGCGCAGGCTGCTGCTCTCCAGCAGGCGCCGCACTTCCTCGATCCGCGCCTGCGCCAACCAGGCGCTCGGCGCCATGCCGGTGCCGGCCGTGAAACGGCGCAGGAAGGTGCGCCGGCTCATGGCCAAGACCTCGGCCATCGCAGCCACCGTCCAGTCCCGCCGCAGATCCGCGCGCACCTGGTCCAGCAACTGCGCCAGCCTGCCCGATGCATCCTTCACCAGCGGCTGCTCGATGAACTGCGCCTGGCCACCGCTGCGGTGCGCGGCCACCACCAGGCGCCGCGCCACACTGTTGGCCGCCTTCACGCCAAAATCGCGCCGCACCAGATGCAGCATCAGGTCGATGCCCGCTGCGCTGCCCGCCGAGGTGAACAAGCGCTCTTCCTGCACATAAAGCACCTGCGCATCGACTTCAATCGCCGGGTAGCGCTGCGCAAGCGCTTGGGCGTAGCGCCAGTGCGTGGCGGCACGACGGCCGTCCAACAAGCCGGTCGCAGCCAGCACAAAGGCGCCTGAGCAGATGGAGGCCACGGTGGCGCCCCGCTGCCAGGCACGCCTCAGCGCTTGCTGCAAGGCCAGGGGCACCGGCTCGTCGATGCCTCTCCAGCCCGGCACCACGATCAGGTCCGCCTGCTCCATCAGCGCCAGGTCGGCACTGGCCTGGACGGACAGACCGCCTTGTGCCCGCAGCGGGCCGGGCTCCACCGCCACGCTCGCAAAGCGGTACCAGCCCGCGCCCAGCTCGGGGCGCTCCAGGCCAAACACCTCGGCCACGATGGAAAACTCAAAGGTGCATAGACCGTGGTAGACAGGCGCTACCACCAGCGGCCCACGCAAGGATGCAGACATTGGCGCAAATCCTTCTATTTATGTCTTTTGCGCCAATTGTAGACAGAGGCACCGGTCCGCAAAATCGCTGCCATGTCTACCAGGAGTTCTTCATGAGCAGCTATGTACGCCAGATCCCCGCCGCCGCCAGTGCCGATGCCGTGGCGCATTTCTCCCGTTCTTTCACGTTCGAGACCGACTGCTGGGATGTGCACGCTGCCCTGCAGCAGGGGAGCCCCGATTTCGTGCTGCTGGATGTGCGCAGTGGCGAACTGTATGCACGGGGCCATGTCCCCGGCGCCCTGCATCTGCCGCACGGCAAGATCATCGAGAGCAAGCTGGCCGCCTGGCCCGCCGGTACCTTGTTCGTCACCTACTGTGCCGGCCCCCACTGCAATGGGGCGGCCCGGGGCGCCTTGCGTCTGGCGCAGCTGGGCCGGCCCGTCAAGGTCATGGCGGGCGGCATCACCGGTTGGCTGGACGAAGGGTTTGCGCTGGCCACCGCCGCCTGACCGCGTGCCGCAAGAAAGGGGAGGCATCACATGCTGCCCCCTGCAAGCGTCTTCCCGCGTCAAGACCTCAGCGTGGGCTCCAAACGGCCTTCAACTGCGCCGTCGTGTGCAGCATGGCCTGCGGGCCGGCCACCCCCAGCAGGTACCAGACCTGCGGATCCAGGAACACCACCCGGCCCTGCTGGCCGGCGGCGCTGTTGCGGATGGCGTCGTTGTTGAACAGCTCGGTGCTGGCCACCACGGGCTTGCCATCGCGCCCGGTGGTGCTGCCGGTGCCGGCATTGCGGTCGATCACATAGAGCCAGGCGGGGTTGAGCTGGCGGATGTCCTCCATCGTCATCGGCACGCCGCGCGGTTTGCTGGCATCGGCCGGCAAGGCCGGCTGGACGCCCAGCACATCGTGCAGCAGACCAAAGCGTGCGCCGGGAGGCTGGGCATTGATCATCGTGCTGATGGCCAGCACCAGGAGCCCTGGCGCTTGCTGCTGGGCCAGCGCGCGGGTGCTCTCCACCTCGCTGCGCACGCGCTGCATCAGCCGCTCGCCCTGGGGCTGCTTGCCCCACAGCGATGCGAGCGCCATCACATTGCGCTGCATATCGGCCAGCAGCTGCTGGTTGTTGACGCTCAGGTCCAGCGTGGGCGCGACCTTGCTCAAGATGTCGTACTTGCCGGCGCTGCGGCCCGCCACGACGATCAGGTCCGGCCGGATCTGGCTCAGCGCGTCAAAATCGGGCTCGAACAAGGTGCCGGCTGGCAGGTAGCGCGCATCGGCATAGGCCTGCATATAGCCGGGGAAGTTGGCCTTGGCCAAGGCGGTCACCGGCAGGTTCAGCGCCTGCATCGTGTCCAGCGATGCCAGGTCATACACCACCACGCGCTTGGGTGCCAAGGGCACTACCGTGCTGCCCTTGGCGTGTTGCACGGTGATGGTTGCCGGGGCTTTGGGGCTGGGGGCTTGCGCAAAGGCTGCCGGGGCAGCAAACAGCGACGTGGCGAGGGCGCCAGCGGCGCTGGCGCGCCAGCAGGCCGGGGTCAATGGCTGGGTCATGTCTATCTCCAAGGGATGTGAATCAATGCGAGGGGCGCGGCGCCGGCAGCAATGCGGGGCGCCGCGCGCTGGCGTTAGAACTTCAGGTTCATGCCCACCCAGTAACGGCGCCCATCCTGCACGGTGGCGTAGTCTTCGTAGTACACGTCCTTGTCGAACAGGTTGTAGATACCGGCGAAGAAGGTGGTGTTCTTGTTGTAGTGGAACGAGCCACCAACATCGAACATCGCATAGCTGCCCGCAACCCAGGTACGGGCCGAGCGGCCGCCGGTGGGCTGGCTTTCCTTGCCTCGGTAGGACAGCTTGGTCCAGCCGTTCCAGCGGTCAGACGGCTTCCAGTCCAAAGCGACGTTGAGCATGTGGCGCGGCAGCTGCGACAGCGGCTGGCCGGCAAACTCGCCGCTCTTCTGCTCGGACCTGGTGAAGGTGTAGCTGGAGTTCAGGTCCAGGCTGCGCGCCAGCGGCATGGTCAACGTGGCCTCGATGCCGCGTGTCACCGCCTTGTCGATATTGATATTGGTCGTGGGCGTGTTGCCTGACGAATTCAATGGGCCACACTCGGGGCAGGCAATGCGGGTGATCTTGTCGCGAAAGTCGTTGTCAAACACCGTCAGCCCCGCCGACAGGCCGGCACCATCGTTGTAGAGCACGCCCACTTCCTTGGACAGCGATTTCTCCGGCTTCAGATCCGGGTTGCCATAGATATTGCCGCCCCGGCTGGCCTGGCCCCAGTCGCCCAGCGTCTGGCGCAGCGAGGGCGCACGAAAGCCGGTGGAGACACCGCCCTTGACGGTCCAGCGCGGGTTCAGGTTCCACACGCCATACAGGCGCGGGCTCCATTGCGATCCGCCCTTGCTGTCGTGGTCAAAACGCAGGCCGCTGGTCAGCGCAAAGTCCTCGCGCAGGCGCCATTCGTCTTCGGCAAACCAGGCGTACTGCGTGCGGTCGGCCGTGGTGCGGTTGCTGCCGGGCAAGGTGTTGGTGGTCGTGTCGGTCAGGTCCTGTTGGTTGTAGTACAGGCCGGTGCTGACGATGTGCGCGTCGCCCACCGGAATCACCCAGCTGCTGTTGGCCACCGTGTTCTTGATGGTCATCTCGCGCGAGATGTTGCGGGTCTTCTCATGCTGCACATAGGTATCGGACGAGGCCCAGCCCCAGCGGCCCTTGTGCTGCAGCGAATAGTTCTCACGCTCGAACCTGCGGTCGGACAGCGCACCGGTCTCTAGCAAGGTCTTGCCGGGGGTGGAGATGAAGTGCTGCCGGGCCGAGCCCAGCTCGGCAATGATGTCGTGGTCCTTGTTCGGGGTCAGCGCAATGCGGGCGTTGAGCGCCTTGGTGTCGCTGTCGTTGTAGCCCTGGTAGATGCGGTCTTCATCGCGCTTGCTGTAGTTGCCGTAGAGGCTGATGCCGAGCATCTCTTCCTTGATCGGGCCCGAGAGGTAGAAGTTGCTCTGGTAGGCATTGCCGGACTCGGAGCGCTCCTGCAAGGTGGCATCGGCACGCAGCGAGCCATGCCACTGCTTGGCCACCTTGCGCGTGATGATGTTGACCACACCGCCCATCGCGTCCGATCCGTAGAGCGAGGACATCGGCCCGCGCACCACCTCGATGCGCTCGATCGCTTCAAGCGGCGGCACCCAGCTTTGGTCGGTCCCCGTCGAGCCATTGGTCTGCGTCTCGCGCGTGCTCATGCGCTTGCCGTCCACCAGGATCAAGGTGTAGTTGGCGCCCATGCCGCGCAGGCTGATGTCGTTGGAGTTGTTGTCCGACGGCGTCATGATGACGCCCGGCACATCGCGCAAGGCATCGTGCAGGTTGCTGTAGGCGCCCTGCTCCAGCTTCTCGCGCGGAATCACGGTGATCGAGGCCGGTGCCTGGGTCACCTCCTGCTCGAAGCCGGCGGCGGTCACCACCACGGTGCCCAGCGTTTTGTCGCTGGCTGCCTGCTCTTCGGCATCGGCCGCTTGCGCTGCTGCTGCGCCATGGACCAGCATGCCGGCCACCACGCCCGCGATGGCGCGCAGTGCATGCTGCTGGGGTGCCGATGGCAGCCGGTGGAAATCAAGACGCAGAGGCCGTGCTGACGCGCGACCTGCTGCCAACGAGGCAGAGGAGGACATGGAAATACTCGGTGTTCAGGTGACAACAGCCCGCCTCAGGCACCCGCAGATGGTGGCCATCGGCAGGTGCTGGCGGCGGGCCAGCGATGCTTCGCTTGTTGTGCAGGTCTGCGGTCACGGCGCTTGTCAGGGCACCGTCCCGAGGAGGCATGGCCGCCGCATTCAGCGATGGGCAGCAAGAGGGAACGCGAGACGTTTATATGCGAATAGTTCTCATTATAGAGATTGATGAAGAATTGTTACGGTTTGCGAAGTTTCGCAACTGTAAAGTTATTTCGGACGCAACCATGCCGCGCCGCATGGCTTCCGTGTGAAAGCCAGAGATGGCGCGGGTTTGCAAGCGCTGGCACTCTCCATCGGCACCAGCGCTGGTCTATGGTTTAAAAGCTACAAGCTTAGAAACCCACCGTCACCTTGGCCCAGTAACGGCGGCCGTCATACACCGCGTCATAGGTAGCGGTGTCCACGCGCTTGTCGAACAGGTTGTAGATGCCGGTGCTGAAGCGCACATCCTTGCTGTAGGCATAGTTCAGGCCCAGGTCCATGAAGGTGAACGACGGCGTGCCCTTGGCCATCGAGGTGCGGCTCAGGTAGTCCGAGCTCTTGCCCCGGAAGTTGACCCGGCTCCAGACGCCCAGCTTGTCCGTGCCCTGCCAGTCCAGGGTGGCGTTGAGCATGTGCTTGGGCATCTTGTTGAGCGGCTGGCCGGCAAAGTTGCCGCTTTTCTGCTCCGAGCGGGTGAAGGTGTAGTTGGCCGCCAGGCGCAAGGCTTCGCTGGCCTTCCAGGTGGCAGTTGCTTCCACACCGCGCATATTGGCTTCATCCACATTGGTGCGGTCGCTGATGAACTTGTAGGGCGTGCCCAGTACCGTGCAGTTGCCGGTGACAATGGCGCGGCCCGCGCCCTCGGTGTCTTCACAGCTGCGCACCTCGGTGATCTTGTCCTTGAAGTCGGTGTTGAACAGGGTCAGGCTGCCGGTGAAATCGCGGCGGTTGTCCCAGATCACGCCCAGCTCCTGGCTGGTGCTTTTCTCGGGCTTGAGGTTGGGATTGCCACGGATGATGGCCGGGTCGCCACCGCCGCCGGTGATCTGGCCCCAATCGGCCACCGCAGCGCGCAGGCTGGGCGATTTGAAGCCGGTCGAGATACCGCCCTTGACGCTCCACTCCGGCGTTGCATGCCAGACGCCGTAGACGCGCGGCGTCCAGTCGGTGCCGTAGTTCTGGTCATGGTTCATGCGCAGGCCGGTGGTCAGCGCAATCGCATCGGTCACCCGCCATTCGTTCTCGGCAAACAGCGCCCACTGGTAGCGCTTGAGCGTGTTGATGGGGTTGTCCACCTTCATTTGGTTGCCGTTGTCCATCAGCTTTTCATGCTTGTAGCTCAGGCCCACGGTGGTCAGGTTGCGCTCACCGATCGGCATCACCATCTGGCTGTTGAACTCGGTGTTCTTCAGCTTCATCTCGCGGCCGGGGTTGTCGATCTCCTCGTGCTGCAGGTAGGTCGTCGAGGTGCCAAAGCCCCAGCGCCCGGTGTGCGAGATCGCAAAGTGGTTGCGGGAGTAGTCCGAGAAGCTGGAGCCGCGGCTCGCGCTCTTGCCTGCTGTTGCATAGCGGTCCTGCAAGGTGCGGCCCACTTCCAGCGCCAGGTCGTGGTCCTTGTTGGGGGTCAGGGTCAGCTTGGCGGTGCCCGAGCTGCTGTCCTGCTCATTGAAGCCGCCGACAAACTTGTCCTCCAGCCGGCGCGATTTCTGGCCGTAGATCTGCAGGCCCAGCACATCGCTCTTGATGGGGCCTGCCAGGTAGAAGTTGCTCTGGTAGATATCGCCCGACGCGGAGGATTCCTGCTGCGTGGTCTCGGCGCTCAAGGTGCCCGTCCACTGCTTGGCCACCTTGCGCGTGATGATGTTGACCACACCACCCATCGCGTCCGATCCGTACAGCGACGACATCGGACCCCGCACCACCTCGATGCGCTCGATCGCGCTGAGCGGCGGCAGCCAGCCTTGTTCGATACCGGCGCCATCGCTGTTGGGCCGGGTTTCGCGCGAGTTCTGCGGCTTGCCGTCCACCAGAATCATCGTGTAGTTCGAGGCCATGCCCCGGATGCTGATATCGCTGGAGCTGCCGCCGCCGGTGATGACCACACCGGGCACATCGCGCAGCGCATCGGTCACATCGCGGTAGGCCTTTTTCTCCAGCTCCTGGCGCGGAATCACGGTGATCGAGGCCGGTGCATCTTCTACCGCCTGCTCAAAGCCCGAGGCCGTCACCACGACGGTGGACAAGGTCTTGTCGGCCTCCGCTTCGTTCTGCGCCAGCGCAGGGCCGGCACCCAGCAGCGCGGCCACCAGGGCCGTAGCGCGCAACGCATGGGGCACGGCACGGTGCGGCGATGGACCGGCGTGCAACAGCGAAACAGGGCGGGCAGCACAGGCGGCAGCGAAAGGGCGGGGGGTCATGGAACAGGCTCCAGGTCAGATCAAACGGATGGCGCATGGCTGCGCCCGCCTGGCCGCTCATGGCGATCAGGCACAGCGCAGGCCCAGGGCCGGCGGTTATTCGCGGGGTTTGGAGGTGTCAGTCACGGCGCGGCAGGCAGCAAAGGGGTGCTGCTGGGCCGTCCTGGCGAGCATGCCGTGCTGTGCGGCATGGAGATGGCGGGGAGCCACCTTGGCTGGGCAACGAAAAAATCCGGGGACTATCAACAAATGCGAATGCTTCTTATTATACCCATTGATAAAGAAGTGTTGACTAATGTGAAGCAGGGATAAAGCACTTTGGATACATCTCTGTGGTGCATAGGCCTCAGCCGGCTATGCAGAACCACCGTCCAGGTGGTTCACCAGCCACCCCAGCCAGAACAGCGCAAAGCCGATCAGCCCCCCCACCAAGGTGCCGTTGATGCGGATGTACTGCAGATCGCGGCCAATGTTCCATTCGATCAGCTCGCCCAGTTCACGCGCATCCCAGCGCTTGACGGTATCGGCAATATGGGTGCCGAAGAACTGCGAAATCTCCGGCGCCAGCTCCTGCACCCACAGCTCCATGCGGGTGTTGAGCGAACTGCGCAGCGCCTGGTCGGCTGCCAGCGACTTGCCCAGCCACAGGCCCATGCCCCGCACATTGTGCGCCATCGCCGAATGCTCGTTGGCCAGATCGGCCTGCAGGCTGGCGCGCAGGCTTTGCCACAGCTCCTGCACATACTCGCCCACGGCAGGGTCGTGCTGCAGGTAGCGGCGCACTTCCTCGCCCTTGGCATGCCAGGCGGGGTCCTGGGCCAGGCGCTCCACCCACTCCTGCATGGTCTGGTCAAACTTGGCGCGCAGCACATGGCTGGGGTTGTCGGCAATCGCATCGAGCAGGTGCTCCAGGCTGCTGGCGATCATCGCCGAGCCCTTGTCGCTGAGCCAGCCGGTGGGCAGCATTTTTTCTTTCAGCGGGTGCTCGGTCTTGAGCCAGTGCGCAATGGTCTGTGCGATCAAGGTGCGGGTTTCGGCCTCGTGCAGCAGCTCGACCAGTTTGTCCAGCGCCTGCGCCAGCAGCACCTGGTGGCGGCCGTTGTGCGTCAGCACGGTCAGCACCTTGGACAGCGACTGTGACAGGTCGATCTGGCCCAGCAAGGTGCGCAGCGCCAGCTTGATGAAGCGCTCCACCTGCGCATCCTGCACGGTGGCCAGCGCAGCTGCCGCCAGGCGCGCCACCTGGTGGCCCAGCAGCTCGGCGTTGGCCGGCGCCTTGAGCCACTGCGCCAGCTTGTCCGCCGGCTGGTGCGTGCGCACCAGCTGCACCAGCGAGTCGCCATCGAGAAATCGCTCGCGCACAAAGACGGCCAGGTTCTCGCCGATGCGGTCCTTGTTGCGCGGGATGATGGCCGTGTGCCGCGAGATCCACGGAATCGGGATGTGCTTGAACAGCGCCGCCACCGCAAACCAGTCGGCCAGCGCGCCGACCATGCCGGCCTCGGTCATCGCCCGCAGGCAGCGCAGCGCCAGCTGCCAGTGGTGCGATTGCGCAAACGGCTGGCCCAGGCACCAGCTGGCCAGCACAAACATGCAGGCCACGGCCAGCAGCAGCAGCAAGGGGGTGAGCTTGGCGCGGCGCAGCAGACGCTGCTGCGCATCGGTCAGTAGCAAGGGCATGGCGACCACTGTAGCGGCAAGAACCTGGGCTTGCCAAGTCAGCCAACGGCGCGGTTTCCCATTCCCGGACGCGGTGCCCGCAAAAGTGTGGACAATGGCGGCCTGTGCGGCACAGCGCCGCGTTCTTTTCTGCACCTGACCATGACCGATACCACTGCCCGCCCCGAACTGCCCGACCACCTGTCCATCGACCCCAAGAGCCCGCATTTTGTGCGCGAGGTCTTCAACCACGACATCGGCATCCGCTTCAACGGCACCGAGCGCGTGGATGTCGAGGAATACTGCGTGAGCGAAGGCTGGGTCAAGGTGCCCGCCGGCAAAACCGTGGACCGCAAGGGCAAGCCTTTGCTGATCAAGCTCAAGGGCAAGGTCGAGGCCTATTACAAGGACTGAGTCCTGGCCTGATTGCCCTCACCGCGCTGCGCTGAAGCGGCCCGCGATCAGGCCAGCGCCTCGGCCGGGCCAAAGAACTCATAGCGCACCTGGGCATCGGGCACGCCCAGCTTGCGCAGCGAGGCCTTGACCGAACGCATAAAGGGCTTGGGGCCCAGAAAGTACACATCGGCATCGCGCGAGGCCGGCAACCACTGGCCCAGCAGGTCCTCGGTCAGACGACCCTGGGCAGCGACCGCCTCGCCCTCGGCCACCTCCTCGTACACATAGCGCGGCTGCAGCTGGCTGTGCGCCTGCGCCAGCGCATCGATCTGCGGGCGGAACGCATGCACGGCACGGCCCCGGGCGCAGTGGATAAAGGTGATCGGGCGGTCGGTCTGCAGCGCGGCTTCGAGCATCGGCAACGTGGGGGTGATGCCCACGCCGCCGCTGATCAGCACCAGCGGGCGCTCGCCAGCCTGCAACGTGAAATGGCCGGCCGGTGCAAACAGCTCCAGGGTGTCGCCCACTGGCAGATCATGCAGGTAGTTGGAGACCTTGCCGCCGGGCTCGCGCTTGACGCTGATGCGGTAGCTGCGGCCATTGCTGGGCGCGGACAGCGAGTAGTTGCGGCGCTGCTCGGTGCCACCCACGATGGCGCGCAGGCCGATGTACTGGCCCGGCTGGTGGGCAATCACGGCCTTGCCGTCCACCGGCTCCAGATAGAAGGAGCTGATCTCGGCGCTCTCGGCCACCTTCTGCACCAGCTTGAAGGTACGGGCACCGCGCCAGCCGCCTTCGGCATGGGCGATGTCGTCATAGGCCTTGGCCTCGGCAGCGATCAGGATGTCGGCCAGCTGGGTGTAGGCAGCGGCCCAGGCATCGATCACCGCATCGGTGGCAATCTCGGCGCCCAGTACCTCGCGTATCGCGCGCAGCAGGCAGCTGCCCACGATCTGGTACTGGTCCGGCTGCACCTGCAGCGCCACATGCTTGTTGATGATCTGCGCGGGCAGGTCGCCCAGGTTCTCCAGCCTGTCGATGTGTTTGGCATACATCAGCACGCTGTGGGCCAGCGCGCGGGGCTGGGCGCCGCTTTGCTGGTGGGCCTGGTTGAACAGCGGGCGCACCTCGGGGTACTCGCTCAGCATCATCTGGTAGAAATGCGTGGTCAGCGCCTCACCGCCGGTCTCCAGCAGGGGGACGGTGGCCTGGATGATCTGTTTTTGGCTATCGCTCAGCATCTAACTCTCCTTGCATGTGGTTGTTCTTGGTAGTGCATGCATCGTGCCAACACCAGGTTTGTGGAATATCAATACCTTGCACAATGCATGCAGTCATACTGACCACTGATAAATGCTGTGTTTTTGACACCCCGAGTCGTTTTGACATCCTCCAAAATCCTCCACGCGGTGATTCCGCTGGTCGCCGATCTGGCCCAGGAACTGCCCGAGCGCGAGCGCCTGCGCCGCCTGCTTGCCGCGTTGCGCACCCTGCTGCCCGCCGATGCGGTGGCGCTGCTGCGCCTCAACGGCGAATGGCTGGAGCCGGTGGCCATCGATGGCCTGGTGCCCGATACCCTGGGCCGGCGCTTCAAGGTGGCCGAGCACCCGCGCCTGGCCCAGCTGCTGGCCGCCGGCCAGGCGATGCGCTTTGCACCCGACAGCCCCCTGCCCGATCCCTATGACGGCCTGATCACCACGCCGGGCGAGCTGCATGTGCATGACTGCATGGGCTGCGTGCTGCAGACCGGCGGCCTGGCCTGGGGCCTGTTGACCCTGGATGCGCTGGAGCCCGACCGCTTTGCCGATGACAATGCGCTCGAACTGCTGCAGGCCTTCAGCAATCTGGCCGCCGCCACCGTGGCCACGGCCGAGCGGGTGCAGCAGCTGTCCCAGGCCGCGCGCAGCGCCAGCGCGCCGGCGCCGCGCAGCCCGGGCGCGGACCGCAGCCGCCAGATCCTGGGCACCAGCCCCGTCATCCGCCAGCTGCAAAGCAGCATTGCACTGGTCGCCGCCAGCGATCTGTGCGTGCTGATCACCGGCGAGACCGGCACCGGCAAGGAGCTGGTCGCCCAGGCCGTGCATGCGCAATCGCCGCGTGCGGCGCAACCGCTGGTCAGCATCAACTGCGCCGCGTTGCCGGACAACCTGGTCGAGAGCGAGCTGTTCGGCCATGTGCGCGGCGCCTTCACCGGCGCATTGAGCGAGCGGCGCGGCAAGTTTGAACAGGCGCAGCACGGAACCCTGTTCCTCGACGAGGTGGGCGAGCTGTCGCTGTCGGTGCAGGCCAAGCTGCTGCGCGTGCTGCAAAGCGGCCAGCTGCAGCGCCTGGGCTCAGACCGCGAGCACCAGGTCGATGTGCGCGTGATCGCTGCGACCAACCGCGACCTGGCCGCCGAGGTGCAGGCCGGCCGCATGCGCGCCGATTTCTACCACCGCCTTTGCGTCTACCCCGTCGTGGTGCCGCCGCTGCGTGCGCGGGACAGCGACACCCTGGTGCTGGCCGGCTGCTTTCTCGAAGAGAACCGCGCCCGCCTGCAGCTCGGCGGCCTGCGCTTGGATGCCGCCGCCCAGGCCGCCCTGCTGCGCTACCCCTGGCCCGGCAACGTGCGTGAACTGGAGCACTGCATCAGCCGCGCCGTGCTCAAGGCGCTGAGCCGCACGCTGGGCCAGCGCAAGGACAGCGCCAGGCCACGCATGCTGAGCATTGGCGAGGAAGACCTGTGGGATGGCGCCGCCGCCGCACCGCTGCCGCCCGGCCAGCAGGCAACGGGCCGCATCGTGCCCCTGCCAGTTGCCGACGTGGCCGAAGGGCCAGCCGCCAGCGCCGAGACCTTGGGCCTGCGCGCCCAGGTGGAGCGCTACGAGCGCCAGCTGCTCAGCGCCAGCCTGGCCCGCCACCACGGCAACTGGGCCGCAGCCGCGCGCGAGCTGCAGCTGGACCGCGCCAACCTGCAGCGGCTGGCCAAGCGCCTGGGGGTGGAGCGCTCAAGCCTTGGATGAACTGGCCACCCGAACAACAAAAAGCCTCCGCGCCAGCAAGACGCGAAGGCTATGGAGCTGGGAACCGGTTATTGGGGAACCGGGGTTTACTGGCCCTTGATGCCCAGCAGTTCCACTTCAAAGTTCAGTGTGGCATTGGGCGGGATCACGCCGCCAGCGCCACGGGCGCCATAGGCAATCGAGGCAGGGCAGGTCAGCTTGGCCTTGCCGCCGACCTTCATCAGCTGCACGCCTTCGGTCCAGCAGGGGATGACACCTTGCAGCGGGAACTCGATCGGCTCACCGCGCTTGTAGGAGCTGTCGAACTCCTTGCCGCTGTCAGGGAAGGTGCCCTTGTAGTGCACCTTGACGGTGTCGGTTGCCTTGGGGCTGGCGCCGGTGCCGTCCTTGATGCTTTCAAACACCAGGCCGCTCTTGGTCGTCACAGGCTTGCTCTGTGCCTGGGCCAAGCCGGCGGTCAGGGCGATGGCAGCGAACAGGGCGCTGGCAGTCAATGCTTTCATGGCGAAATCCAATCGAATGTTCTTCAAACAAAACCAGCATTCTGCACCTGGATGGCAGGCGCAGAACGCGTTAAAAACACAAGTTAACCCTTGATACCCAAACCATCGAGCGCCTGGCGCAGATGGCCCACGGTGCGCTCGACGTTATGCCATTTGTCGAGGCCAAACAGGCCGATGCGGAAGGTCTTGAACTCCGGCCCTTCATCGCACATCAGCGGCACGCCGGCAGCGGTCTGCAGGCCCACGCTGGCAAATTTCTTGCTGTTCTGTATCTCCGGGTCGGTGGTGAAGCTGACGACCACGCCGGGCGCCTCAAAACCTGGGGCCGCCACGCTGGGAAAGCCCCGTGCCTTCAGCAGTGCGCGCACCTCTTGGCCCAGCTGGGTCTGCTCCTGGCGCAGTTTGTCCAGCCCATAGGCCTCGGCCTCCTGCATCACCTTGCTCAGTTGCACCAGCGAATCGGTGGGCATGGTCGCATGGTAGGCATGCTGGCCTTTTTCGTAGCCTTCGGCAATCTGCATCCACTTCTTCAGATCGCAGGAGAAGCTGCTGCTCTTCGTATCTTCGATCGCCTTGCGCGCACGCTCGGAGAGCATCACCATCGCGCAGCAAGGCGGGCCGCTCCAGCCCTTTTGCGGCGCGGTGATCAGCACATCGACACCGGTCTTTTGCATGTCCACCCAGATGGCGCCGCTGGCCACGCAGTCGAGCACCATCAGTGCGCCGACCTCGTGCGCGGCGGCGCTGATGGTCTGGATGTAGTCGTCGGGCAGCACAATGCCGCTGGCGGTCTCGACGTGCGGGGCAAACACCACCTGGGGCTTTTCGTTGCGGATCGCAGCGGCCACTTCTTCGGCCGGGCAAGGTGCCCAGGCATCCTGCGGGCCGCTGCCCTGGGGGCGGGCCTTGCAGATCACGGCACTGCCGCCCAGGCCGCCTTCTTCGAAAATCTGGGTCCAGCGGTAGCTGAACCAGCCATTGCGCACGATCAGCACCTTGGCGCGGTTGGCGAACTGGCGCGCCACCGCCTCCATGCCAAAGGTGCCACTGCCCGGCACGATCACCGCCGTGTGCGCATGGTAGGTGGTCTTGAGGATGCGCAGCACCTCACCCATCACACCAATGAAGCGGTGCGACATGTGGTTGAGCGCGCGGTCGGTGTAGACCACCGAAAACTCCAACAGGCCATCGGGGTCAACGTCGGGTAGCAATCCTGGCATGGGGGTCTCCTGTCTATTTGAGGGGGTACACAGAACAATCGGGGGCCAGCTTAGCACGCAGCACCATGCGCTGCCGCCGGGCCGGCGGGGGTAGACAGATGGCGCCGTTCAATGGGCGCTGCCGTAGTCGCGCTGGCCAAAGATGCCGCTGCCCACGCGCACCATCGTCGATCCGGCCTGCACGGCGGCCTGCAGATCGGCCGTCATGCCCAGCGAGATGGTGTCCCACTGCGCCAGCTGCGGCAGGCCCAGTGCGGCGATGCTGTCGAACACCGCCTTGACCCGCTGGTGCACGGCCAGCTGCGCGGCAAAGTCGGGCACGACATCGGGGATGCTCATCACGCCCCGCAGCTGCAGCTGGGGCAATTGGGCCACCTGCTGCACCAGCGCCGCCACCTCGCCCGGCGCCACGCCGGACTTGGTGATGCCGCCATCGACATTGACCTGGATGCAGACCTGCAACGGCGCCAGCTGCGCGGGCCGCTGGGCGGACAGGCGCTCGGCGGTCTTGAGCCGGTCCACCGTGTGCACCCAGTCAAAGTGCTCGGCCACCAGCCGCGTCTTGTTGCTCTGGATCGGGCCGATGCAGTGCCACACCAGGCCCTGGTCCTTCCAGGCATCGTGCTCGGCAAAGTAGCGGATTTTCTCCACCGCTTCCTGGATGTAGTTTTCGCCAAAGGCGCGCTGGCCGGCCTCGGCCGCCTGGGCAATGGCATCGACACCAAAGGTCTTGGAGACGGCCAGCAGCTGCACGCTGTTGCCGGGGCGGCCGCAGGCCTGGCAGGCGTTGTCGATTTGCAGGCGAACCTGCTGAATTTTTTCGGAAATCGTGCTCATAATGTAAAAATATGCACTGCCTTGGAACGTGTTGACCACGAGGCCTTGCACTCAAAGCGTACCAAAACAACGAGGGAACTGCAGTGGATATCACCCAATTGCTGGCATTCAGTGTCAAAAACAAAGCGTCTGACTTGCACCTGTCTGCAGGCCTGCCGCCGATGATCCGGGTCCACGGCGATGTGCGCCGCATCAATGTCGATCCGCTGGACCACAAGCAGGTCCATGCGATGGTCTACGACATCATGAGCGACGCCCAGCGCAAGCAGTATGAAGAATTCCTCGAAGTCGACTTCTCGTTTGAGATCGAGGGCCTGGCGCGTTTCCGGGTCAACGCCTTCAACCAGAACCGCGGCTCGGGCGCCGTGTTCCGGACCATTCCGAGCAAGATCCTGACCCTCGAGCAGCTCAACGCGCCCAAGATCTTTGCCGACCTGTCGCTCAAGCCGCGTGGTCTGGTGCTGGTGACCGGGCCGACCGGCTCGGGCAAATCCACCACCCTGGCGGCGATGGTCAACTACCTCAACGAAAACGAATACGGCCACATCCTGACGGTGGAAGACCCGATCGAATTCGTCCATGAATCCAAGAAATGCCTGATCAACCAGCGCGAGGTGGGGCCGCAGACGCTGTCGTTCAGCGCCGCACTGCGCTCCGCACTGCGGGAAGACCCGGACGCGATTCTGGTCGGCGAAATGCGCGACCTGGAAACCATCCGCCTGGCGATGACCGCGGCAGAAACCGGCCACCTGGTGTTCGGCACCTTGCACACCTCCAGCGCCGCCAAGACCATCGACCGGATCATCGACGTCTTCCCCGCCGAAGAAAAGGAAATGGTCCGGGCGATGCTGTCCGAATCGCTGCAGGCGGTGATCTCGCAGACCCTGTGCAAGACCAAGGACGGCCAGGGCCGTGTGGCCGCGCACGAGATCATGCTGGGCACGCCGGCCATCCGCAACCTGATCCGCGAGGCCAAGGTGGCGCAAATGTATTCGACCATCCAGACCAGCAACAGCATGGGCATGCAGACGCTGGACCAGAACCTGACTGACCTGGTGCGCCGCAATGTGATCAGCCCGGCCGAGGCGCGCAGCAAGGCCAAGACGCCGGAGAACTTCCCGGGTTAAGCATCGCGAAACACGCCGGAAGAGCTTATTCATTGAATAACTGACAAACGGTTGCACGAAGGGCACCAGCGGTCATTGCCAGTACCGCAGGTGCCCTTTATGCTTTGCGGGATCAAAGGAGACCATGGGCCATGAACCGCTTGCATTCCGCATCCCCGGCAGACGAGCCCGCCGAGGCTGATACGGGCTTCTTCCTCCATGGCTTCCAGCAGGCCAGCACGTCGCAGGCGCCTTATGTGCTCTGGAGCCAGCGACGCAAGGCCATCCATGCCCAGCTTCTGGCACCGGCCGACCCCGCCACCGCGCTGCGCATGGTCTGGGCGCAGGATGCCGCGCTGTCCCTGCTGCAATCCCCGTTCATGGACCAGATGGTGCAGTACCTGGAGTTCTACCAGGTGCCCGCGCTGCAAACCCTGATCCAGCAAGGCGAGCTGGGCGACTACATGCTGATCGTGCTGAGTGGCCAGGTCCGTGTCGAGCGCCAGCTGGCCAGCGGCCAGACCGTGCACCTGGCCGATACCCACCCTGGCGAGGTGCTGGGGGAAATGTCTCTGTTTGACAGCAGTCCGCGTTTTTCTTCGTGCATCACCACCACCGACTGTGCGCTGGCTGTGCTGAAGGCCGATACACTGGACGCCATGATGGAGTTGGACGCGTCCACGGCCGCCTATTTGCTGGCCTTGTTTGCGCGCAAACTCTCCACGCGGCTGCGGCAGACCAGCGCCCGGATCGAGCCCTGAGCCTCTCAGGGCGCCCATCCTCACGGCGTTTCTGTTGCATAAGCAACAATAACGGAGCCAGAGAGGATTGTCATGGAACGGGATCAGGCCAGTAAGTTCATCAACGACCTGTTGAAGCTGATGGTGCAGCGCAATGGCAGCGATTTGTTCATCACCGCTGATTTTCCGCCGGCGATCAAGATCGATGGCAAGGTCACCAAGGTCTCCAGCCAGCCGCTGTCGCCCACCCACTCGCTGACCCTGGCCCGCTCGATCATGAGCGACAAGCAGGTGGCCGAGTTCGAAAAGACCAAGGAATGCAATTTCGCGATCTCGCCCGCCGGCATCGGGCGTTTTCGGGTCAACGCCTTCATGCAGCAGGGCCATGTCGGTCTGGTGCTGCGGACCATTCCACTGACCTTGCCGACGATCGACGGCCTGGGCGTGCCCCAGGTGCTCAAGGACCTGGCGATGACCAAGCGCGGCCTGTGCATCATGGTCGGCGCGACCGGTTCGGGCAAGTCCACCACGTTGGCGGCCATGGTCGACTGGCGCAACGAAAACTCCTACGGCCACATCATCACCGTGGAAGACCCGGTCGAATTCGTCCACCCGCACAAGAACTGCATCGTGACCCAGCGCGAAGTGGGTCTGGACACCGACAACTGGGAAGCGGCGCTGAAAAACACGTTGCGCCAGGCCCCCGACGTCATCCTGATGGGCGAAATCCGCGACCGCGAAACCATGGAACACGCGGTGGCGTTTGCCGAAACCGGTCACCTGTGCCTGGCCACCCTGCACGCCAACAGCGCCAACCAGGCGCTGGACCGGATCATCAACTTCTTCCCCGAAGAGCGCCGCGCGCAGCTGCTGATGGATCTGTCGCTGAACCTGCGCGGCCTGGTGTCCCAGCGCCTGCTCAGCAAGCAGGACAGCAAGGGCCGGGTCGCGGCGGTCGAGGTGATGCTGAACTCACCCTTGATCTCGGACCTGATCTTCAAGGGCGAGGTCAACGAGATCAAGGAGATCATGAAGAAAAGCCGCAACCTGGGCATGCAAACCTTCGACCAGGCGCTGTTCGACCTGTACGAGGCCAACATGATCACCTACGAAGATGCGCTGCGCAACGCCGACTCGGTCAACGACCTGCGCCTGCAGATCAAGCTGGGCAGCCAGCGCGCCAAGCGCAGTGATCTGGCCGAGGGCACGGAGCACCTGACAATCGTTTAAGCTGTCAGCGTTTTGGGTTTTCAGCGACACGGCACCCAGGCCCGCCTTGGGTGCCGCTCTTTTTGGAGTCACCGCAATGGCATCGAGTATTCAAGCACGCAGCTATGACAGCACCCCTTCCCTGAACGTCGCCTTTTTGGGCCTGGGCGTCATGGGCTACCCCATGGCGGGCCACCTGGCCCAGGCAGGCCATGCGGTCACCGTCTACAACCGCACCGCGCAAAAGGCGCAAGGCTGGTGCGAGGAATTCGCCAGCTCCAAGGCCCCCCGCCATGCCGCCACACCGCGCGAGGCTGCAGCCGGCGCCGACATCGTGTTCTGCTGCGTCGGCAATGACGATGACCTGCGCTCGGTCGTGCTGGGCGCCGATGGCGCGCTGGCCGGCATGAAGCCTGGCGCCATCTTTGTGGACCACACCACCGCCTCGGCCAATGTGGCCCGCGAGCTGTATGCCGCCGCCCGGGCCCAGGGCCTGCACTTCATCGATGCGCCGGTTTCCGGCGGCCAGGCCGGTGCGGTCAATGGCCAGCTCACCGTCATGTGCGGTGGCGATGAGGCCGTGTTCAACAGCGTCAAGCCGGTGGCGATGGCGTTCTCGCGCGCCTTCACCCTGCTGGGCAGCAGCGGCGCGGGCCAGCTGGCCAAGATGGTCAACCAGATCTGCATTGCCGGTGTCGTGCAGGGCCTGTCCGAGGCGATTGCCTTCGGCATGAATGCCGGCCTGGACATGCCCCAGGTGCTGGACGTGGTCAGCAAGGGTGCGGCGCAAAGCTGGCAGATGGAAAACCGGGGCAAGACCATGGTCGAGGGCAAGTTCGATTTCGGTTTTGCAGTGGACTGGATGCGCAAGGACCTGGGCCTGGTGCTGGACGAGGCCAAGCGCAATGGCTCGCGCCTGCCGCTGACCGCGCTGGTGGACCAGTTCTACGCCGATGTGCAGCAATCGGGTGGCAACCGCTGGGATACGTCGAGCCTGATCACCCGCCTGGGCAAGAAGGCCTGACCGCCCCCCAGAATGCAAAAAAGGCCGCTGATGCGGCCTTTTTGTTGTGTGCCGAGCAGGCTCAGGGCTTGGTCGTGAACCCATCGTTGAGCGGCTGCACCGGCGTCGTGTTGACCGGCGAGGTGGTCACACCGGTCGACACCGGTGCGGCCGCAGGCGCTACTGGTGCGGCGGCAGGCGCGGGCACGACGGTCGCTGCCGGGGTGCCGATGGCCGATGCACTGCTGTCGTTGACCACCGGTGCGGCATTGCCGGTGCTGCGGTTGTTGCTCAGGGACTTGAGCTCGTCTTCACTGATGATCTCGAAAACGCGCACGACCTTTTGCACATTGGCCACGCCCCGGGCGATTTCTGCAGCGCGCTTGGATTCGCGCTCGGTCACGCGGCCCATCAGGTAGACCACATTGCGCTCGGTCAGCACCTTGATGGCGCTGGAGCTGAGGTCCTTGGCATCGATGATGCTCGCCCGCACCTTGCCGGTGATCAGCGTATCGGTCGAACGCTGCGACAGGCTGGAGTTGAACATCACCGCCACATCATTGACCACGGTCTTCACGTTCTGGGTGGCCTTGGCCGCTTCCTCGGCCTTTTGCTTGAAGGCTTCGTTCGGCGCTTCCCCGGTCAGCAGCACCTGGCGGTTGTAGCTGGTGACGTTGATATGCCCGTCATTGCCGGCACGCTCGCGGATGGCGCTGGCCACGCGCAACTCAATGCTCTCGTCCTCCACCTGGATCCCGGCGGTGCGGCGGTCGATCGCCATCACCGTGCCACCGACGGCGGCGCCGCCGATCACCAGCGGAATGCAACCCGAGACGGTCGCAGCGACCGTTCCAGCCGCCACCAGACTCAGCGTCAATCGCTTCCAAGACACAGGCATCATTCCTCTTCTCCTAACAATTGGGTATCGATTCCGTCAATCAGGCAGTGCAGCACCAGCTGGTGCACCTCGCGCACGCGGGTGCTGCGGTCATGGGGCACGCGCATCAGCACATCGGTTTCGCTCAAGGCATTGGCCAGCAACCCGCCGGTGCGGCCGGTCAGCACCACGGCGGACATGTCGCGCTCATGCGCCGCTTCCACCGCGCCGAGCAACGCCCGGTCATGGCCATCAGCGCTGATGACCAGCAGTAGATCGCCGGGCTGGCCCAAAGTTCGCACCTGGCGCGCCAGGGTCTGCGTGTGGCCTTCGGCCGTCAGGCTGCTGCCCAGCTGGGCCTGCGCCAGCGCGCCGTTGTCGAGCACCATCGCGGCCAGCTCGGGGCGCTCGCGCTCCATGCCGCTGACGCACATCGCGGCGAACTGCGCCGCCTGCGCCCAGGACAGGCCATTGCCGCAGCACATCACCTTGTTGCCGCTGGTCACACAGGCGAGCAGCGCGTAGACCGCGCTGGCGACGCTTTCGCTCATCTCCTGTGACACCTGGTAATGGAGATCGGCGCTATCGATAAAGTGCTGTTGGATGTGTTGCTCAAGCATGGAGGCCCGATGATAACCTTGGCAGGTTTCCCCCTGGGGCCGGGATGATGACTTTTCTCAGCCCCAAGCGTATGCAAAGCCCGGCAACTGCGCGCTTCAGGACCCTTTGCAAAACCCTTGCAAGACCCTTGCCCACCGGGATGGCCGCGGATCGCCCAAGCCCCGTTGAGACCACGGCAAGGCGTTTTGCAGAGCGTCCTCAGCCCCCATCGGGCACATCAAAGGCGGCCCGCAGCCAGACGATCTCCTGCTCGACCAGCACCGCATCAAAACGGCAGGCCGGCTGCTGGCGCAGGCTGGCCAGGATGATGCGCCGCTGCTTGGTGCCGCCGATGCTGCCGCCCGCACCGCCAAAGCCGCCGTGCTGGCGCTGGCGCACCTCGACAAACACGACGGTGCCATCGCGCTCCTG
Source organism: uncultured Comamonas sp. (assembly GCF_964277875.1). Lineage (NCBI taxonomy): Bacteria > Pseudomonadati > Pseudomonadota > Betaproteobacteria > Burkholderiales > Comamonadaceae > Comamonas > uncultured Comamonas sp. The sequence goes on along the minus strand of NZ_CAXYJV010000043.1, from coordinate 27,550 downwards.
CATCACCAGATCGATCTCGCCGCCGCCGCGCCCGGGCGTGCGGTAATTGCGCGCCAGCGGGCGCAGGCCTTGTTGTTGGAGATAATGGAGCGCGGCATCTTCTGCCCGCTGGCCCCGCAGCTTGCTGTTGTCCGCCCCTTCGCTGGCGGGCTGCGGCAATGCGGCAGGCGCGCGAGGGCTGCGCCATTTTTCAAGGATCTTCCACGGTGTCTGCATCTTTCACCTCCGCTTTGCAAGCAGCCCAGGCTGCAGCCGGCACCCAGCACTACCCTGCCTCCACCTTGTACGTGGTGGCCACCCCCATCGGCAACCTGGCCGACATCACCCTGCGCGCGCTGCATGTGCTGGAGCTCGCCGACGCCGTGGCTTGCGAGGACACCCGCCACACCCACAGCATGCTACGCGCCTACGGGGTTGGCAAGTCGGGCGGCCAGCTGATTGCGGTACACCAACACAACGAGGCCGAGGCGGCCGAGCAGGTCATCAGCCGCCTGCAGCAAGGCCAGCGCATCGCCTATGTCAGCGACGCTGGCACACCCGGCGTCAGCGACCCGGGCGCACGCCTGGCCGCCGCCGTGGCGCGCGCGGGCCTGCGCGTCAGCCCGCTGCCCGGCGCCAGCAGCGTCACGGCGCTGGTCAGCGCTGCGGGCGCGGTCGCCGGCGAAAGTGCCAGCAGCGGCTTTGCGTTCATCGGTTTTCTGCCGACCAAGGCGCAAGAGCGCCAGCAGGCCGTGGCCCAGCTCGCACAAGACCCGCGCACCCTGGTGCTGCTGGAAGCGCCCCACCGCATTGCCGACCTGGCCCATGCGCTGGCCGTGCTGCAGGACCGGCCCGTGACCTTGGGCCGCGAGCTGACCAAGCAGTTTGAGGACATTGCCACGATGCCCGCAGCCGATGTGCCCGCCTGGCTGGCGGCCGACCCGCACCGCAGCAAGGGCGAGTTTGCGCTGCTGCTGCACCCGCAGGCGGTGCAGACCGATGGCCTGGCCGATGCGCACCGCGTGCTGGCGCTGCTGCTGGCCGAGCTGCCGACCAAGACCGCCGTCAAGCTGGCCGCCGACATCACCGGCGCGCCGCGCAATGCGCTGTATGACACGGCGCTGGCCTGGAAGCGCGATGCCGAGCAAGCCGGCGGCTGACCGCCGTTGGAGCGTCTAGCGCTTAGGGGAAATCACAGCGCCTGGCCGTGCACCAGGCCCGCCGCCACACCACCGAACAGATCGCCCTCGACCTGCGGGGTGTCCGGAAAAACCTGGGCCAGCGCGGCGCGCAGCGGCTGCAAGGCCGACGAACCACCCGTCAGGTAGATCGCATCGATCTGGCCCTGCTGCAAGCCCGCCGCCTGCACACAGTCGAGCGCGCATTGCGCGACCTGGGCCAGCAAAGCCTGCAGGCACTGCTGCAGATCGGCGGGCCAGACCTCGGGGCTCAGGCCCGGCTCCAGCCAATCGACGTCCAGCTTCTGCACGCTCTGCTGGTTCGACAGGCCGATCTTGGTCTCCTCGACCGCATTGGCCAGGCGGTGGCCCCAGTGCTCTTGCAGCAAGCGCACCAGCCGGTCGTGCAGCGCGGTGTCGCTGTAGCTGCTGCGCAATGCCTGCACCTCGCGCTGGCGCTGCGGGCTGTACAGCCACTGGATCAGGTGCCAGGTGGAGAGGTCATGGAACACCGCACTGGGCACCTCGCGCCCGCTGGGCCCCACATGCTGCAGACCCAAGAGCGGCATGGCCGCCATCAGGCTCAGGCGCCGGTCAAAGTCGGTGCCGCCAATGTGCACGCCGGTGGTGGCGAGGATGTCGCTGCTGCGCTCGGGCTTGTTGCGGCGCTGCGGGCCCAGGCGCACCACGGTGAAGTCCGAGGTACCTCCGCCAATGTCGACCACCAGCACCAGCGCTTCATGGGCGATGCGCTGCTCATAGTCCAGCGCTGCCGCAATCGGTTCGAGCTGAAAGCGCACATCCTGGAAGCCCGCTGCCTGCGCGGCCAGCTGCAGCGCGGTTTGCGCGGCCTGGTCGCGCCCGGCGTCCTCGTCGACAAAATGCACGGGCCGGCCCATGACCACGGTGCTGGGCAGACGGCCAATCTGGCGCTCGGCGGTGGCGGCCAGCTGCTGCACAAAAAGCGCCACGATGTCCTGGTACGCGACCAGCTTGCCATGCACCACCGTCTTCTCCTGCATCAGCGCGCTGCCCAGCAGGCTTTTGAGCGAGCGCATCAGCCGGCCTTCGGTGCCTTCCAGATAGCGCGATACCGCGTCGCGCCCATAGTGGGTGCTGTGGTCCTCGGTGTTGAAGAACACGGCCGTCGGCATCGCTTGCGAGGCGCCCTCGGCCTGCAAGAGCGTGGACGGTCCGGGCGCAGCCAGGTCGGGCTTGAACGCCATGGCGGAGTTGGAGGTGCCGAAATCAATGCCCAGGATGGCGGGTGCAGATGACATAAAGACCAGGTCCGACGGGGGAATCGGACGAAAAAACAAGGCATGCAGACTGCGCAGAATGCAGACAAGGTGCCGGTAAAAAAAGGGAAAAGCCTCTGCCCCCTTGCGGGAACAGAGGCCCAAATGCGACTGGCCTGACACGGAGCCGGCTGACCCAGGCGTGCGCTGCAAGAACCTGTGAACCATGCTTGTGCGCCGCGACGGGAAAATTATAGGGCAAGCGCATGCGGCGACTACGGGCAAACCATAGCTTGTACTGATAGGCCCATACACAGACTTTTGCACTGCTGCTATGCTCTGCGCTCCCTGCACTACCGCTGGCGCCCGCTCGCCCCTGCCTCCCATGCAAGTCACCCACAGCATCGCAGAACTTCGACAAGCGCTGGCCGGGCGCGGCCGGCCCGCCTTCGTGCCCACGATGGGCAATCTGCATGCGGGCCATATCTCTCTGGTGCACGAGGCCAAACGCCACGGCGCGGTGACGGTGGCGAGCATCTTCGTCAACCGCCTGCAGTTCCTGCCCACCGAAGACTTCGACAGCTATCCGCGCACCTGGGAGAGCGACTGCGCCCAGCTGCAGGAGGCCGGCTGCGACATCCTGTTCGCACCGCGCGAGAAGGACCTGTACCCCGAGCCGCAGCTGTTCAAGGTGCAGCCCGACCCGGCACTCGCCGACATTCTGGAAGGCGCGTTCCGGCCCGGTTTTTTCACAGGGGTCTGCACCGTCGTGATGAAGCTGTTCAGTGGCGTGTTTGCCACCACCGGCGGGGGCGCGGCCATCTTTGGCTGGAAGGACTACCAGCAGCTGATGGTCATCCGCCGCATGGTGGCGCAGTTTGCGCTGCCCATCGAGATCATCGGCTGCCCTACCGCCCGCGCCGGCGATGGCCTGGCGCTGAGTTCGCGCAATGGCTACCTGAGCGCGGCCGAGCGCCAGCAGGCCATGGCCCTGTCCCGGGCGCTGCAGGCACTGGCCCGCGCCGCCCGCAACGCGCCGCACAACCTGCCTGCGCTGGAAGCGGAGGCCATGCAGTCGCTGCGTGCCCAGGGCTGGGAGCCCGACTACCTGACCGTGCGCCAGCGCCACAACCTGTTGGCACCTGACGCCAGCGAGGCGGCCAGCGCTGCGCTCGTGGTGCTCGGCGCCGCGCGCCTGGGCAGCACGCGCTTGATCGACAACCTGGAGTTTTGACGCAGCGCGGCCACCCGCTGGCCGCTGCGCAGGGGCAGAGGCGCATGCACCAGGCACCATGCCTGCTCTGCGCCATTCTGTGCCGCTGACGCTCTGTATTTAATAGCACCAGAGCGCCACACCGGGCGCTGCACCCTGCAGCACCCTGCTGCACCCGTGGATGACAATTGTTTGCCTGGGCGACGCCGTTCTGCCCAAAAAACAGACATATCAATTCATCAATCGACGGTACATTTTTATTCGAAGTCTCAATTCATAACAGCAGCTCTGTGCGCCCATCCGGCCTGCAGCAGTTGCTCGTAGGGGGATTTTTACGCCCTGGTTATGATGCATATTGATACAAATAAACGATACTGGTTACCTTCGGGGACGGAGACTCGCTTGCGCGCCTCGTGGACCAACCAGACCCAACGGGAAGAGAAATGACCCATCCATTGATGTTTTTCCGGCTGCTGATCGCCGCCTTCCTCCTGTGTCTCGGCGCACAGCATGCCTTTGCGCAAAAGGTGCTGCTGCTGACCACCAATGTCACTGACCCCAATCCAGAAAAACCTGACGCCGTCGGCGCCTACGAGAATCTGCAAAACGAATTTGCCAGCGCGCTGGCCAATCCCAGCGATCTCACCAGGTTGTCGGAGCTGGGCAATCCCAACGCCATCTCGCAGGCCACCTTCACCGCAGCATCGGGCTCGCCCTATGACATCGTGATTGTCGCGGCTACCTACAAGCCGATCGACCCCACCAACTGGGCAGTACTGCAAAGCGCCGTCGCCAACCGCTGGGCCAATTCCATCGTTTTCTTTATCGATGGCTGCTGTGAGGCGGAGAACGGCGGCAACGGCGGCAGACTGGTGGCTGCGCTCAATGGGGGCACGGGCTCTGCATTCGAGCTGGGCAGCCAGCTGAATGCGATTGCCTCCTTTCCGCTGAACACCAACTCTCCCTTTGCGACCTCCTTCAGTGCGCTGAACCCTTTCGCGGGCGGCTATATCACCTATATCAACAAGGTGCCTGCAAGCAATGCGCTGTACCTGGCCTCCGGCACCCCTCCAGCCAGTTTCCCGGCGCCAGGCGCCACGCCCACCAACAACGTATACGGCCTGCTGATTCCCACTGCCCAATCGAACGCCGGCAAGGGCGCCTGTGTTTTTGCCGTGGTGGACATCTCTCCTTTCATCGGCGACCCCTGGAACGCCAACAAAACCAAGGTGGCTCCTGCGTTTCTGAATGCCGCCACCTCGGAGAATGGCGCCTGCGGCCTGCCCAAGATCAGCAAGAGCTTTGACAAGACCGATCTCCATCTGGGTGGCAGCGACAACACGGCAGCGCTCACGATCACGCTGTCCAACGGCACGCCCACCGACATCAGCAACGTCAACCTGACCGACAACCTGCCCGCACCGCTGGTGGTGGGCACCGGCACCGTGGGCAGCACCTGCACCGCCAACAGCCTCAGTGCGTCACCCGGCTCGAACGTGGTCAGCAACAGCGCCTTCACGATTCCGTCGGGCGGCTGCACCATCACCGTGCCGGTCGTCTGGCCCAACACCGTGGCCGGCCGCCAGGCTTGCATCGACACGCCCTCGGTCACCAACACCATCACCCCAGGCACCGACTTCGTATCGCCGACCGGCCAGGTCAATACGCCCGCCACTGCCACCCTCGCCTGCCATGCCGCGCAACTCGCGATTGCCAAGCAGGTGGTCTGGCCTGCCAACGTCACGCCCGTCGATCTGACCGGCACCAGCTTCCCGGTCTCGGTGGTCTGCACCGGCACCGATGGTGTGGCCGCACCGGCGATCAACGCCAGCATCACGCTGAACACCGCAACAACGGGCAGCGTCTCGGTCACACCAGTGATCTCCAGCGGCAGCTGCGTGGTGGCCGAAGGCACCCGCCCTGCCGCCCCTGCCAACCACCTCTGGGTCGAAGACCCGGCGCCGAGCACGACGGTCACGATGGCAGCGCCCCCGGCCACCAACACCGCGCAACTGGTCAACACCCTCGCGCGCGCCAACACCGACATCACGATCAGCAAGACCGTGGCCGGTGGCCCGGCTGCAGGGGTGAGCGGCAGCTTCAGCTTCACCGCCAACTGCGGCGCCGATGGCAGCTTCAACACGACCGTCAGCTTGAGCGGCAGCAATGCCGGCGCGATCGCGATCACCAACGTACCCCAGGGCGCCAGCTGCACCGTCAGTGAGAATGCAGCGATGCCGCCGGCCCCTGCGGATTATGCGTGGAGCACGACCCTGCCTGCGCCGGTGAGCCTGGTGACCGCGGCCACCGGCAACACGGCCTCCTTTGTCAACACACTGGTGCGCACGGCCCCTGCAACACCGGCAGCGGTGCCTACGCTCGATACCGTCAAGCTGCTGCTGATGGCCGCCACCCTGGCGCTGCTGGGCATGCTGGCGATGCGCCGCAAGCAGCAGCGCTGAACCGGTCACAGCCACCGCGGCTGACCACGAACCACCACTCCAGCCGGGGCCCGGGTTTGGCATGGCGCCAGGCCCGGGCCTTTGGTTTTGAGCCAAGGTTTGCACTTTGCGCGGTAACGGCAGGTCTTCAGGTGCCCAGGGATGCCCAAGTGGCCAAGGTGTTGCCAAACGGCCTTCCACTCCTCTGATAACGGAGGGCCCGCTGTGTACATCCACGGCGCCGGGCGCCCGCGCGCGGACTGCTCGGCAGCGGCCGCCGGGCCAGGCCACCGACGCGTGACCAGCCAGACAGCGATGCGCTGCGCCGCATTGCAGACGCTCTGATGTCTGACGTCCATCCCCTCCGGCCTGCCGCTGCTGCGGGCCGCCCCTAACGGATCTTGGTGTTGCCGGGCGGCTCGTAATGCTGGCCGGGAAAGAAGACCCGCTCGATCTCGCGCAGCGAGCCTTCGCCCAGCGAGCGGATCTTCAGCAGATCCACGGGATAGGCCGCTCGCAGCTGCTCCGGGGTGGTGATGCCGCCGCGTGCCAGTGCGCGCACGATGGCCACCGGCAGCGATCCATTGAGACAGGAACCCGACACAAAAGGAAGCACCGCCAGGGTATGCGACGGCATGTAGGCGTGGCCCGGGAAGAACGCCTTTTCAATTTTGCGCAACCTCAGCAAGCCGATACCTTTGAGCGTCAGCAGCTGCTGCGGGTAGGCCTTGCGCACGGCCTCTACGCTCTCTATCCCGTTGCGCGCCAGGATCCGGATGACCGAGGCAGGCAACTTTCCGTCTAACGGAGTCGAAGGGGGAGGCGCAGAACCATTTGCCATATGGATGAGATCATAATCATCCTCGCTTAATGGTGTTTTGGATTGTCTTTCGGGATTTCATTGGCTCAAACCGCTGGCCATCAAAGAAGACGGTCTCCACTTCCCGCAGCGCCTTGATGCCAAAGCCGGTGATGTCCACCAGCCGCCGTGGATAGGCGGCCACCAGTTGCTGCACGGTCTTGATGCCATTGCGCCGCAGTGTGATCAGCACGCGGCGGGAGACCAGCCCTTCGAGCGACGTGCCTTCCAAGTCCTCGGTCTCGATCGGGGGAGGCACCGGGGGCTCGTAGCGCCGGCCGGGGAAGAGCAGCTCTTCGATCTGCCGGAAACGCACCGGCCCCAGGTAGTGGATCTTCAGCAATTTAGCGGGGTACAGCGCCACGACCTGGTCCACCGTCGTGATGTCGTGTCTGGCCAGCAGCTTCCACAGATCGGGTGGCAGCAGATCTTGCAGGGGCCGGTCCGCCTGGACGGGCAGGATGGAGGGGGATGTAGTCATCTGTAACCATCGTATCGCCTTGGCCTTGCAAAATATTACACAGAGGGGTCAGATGAGATTTGTTGACATGTCTTATACAGTCGGTCGCATGTCAGCAGGCCCTGCCCGCCCGGCGCGCCCGTGCCGCTTGCGCGTTCCGGCAGGCGTCAGGGGCTGGTGCCAGCGGCTCTGCGCTGCGCTGTTTCCTTGCGCCTGGCGGTGCTGGCCAGGTACAGCGTTCCCAAAATGCACAGGCTCAGCGCCGGCCATCCCACCACCCACAGGCCCAGCAGACCTTCGGCAAAAAACAGCAGGCAAATGCCGAGCTGGTTGCGGCCCAACCGGCGGCGCGCAGCAGAGGGCACGGCCGCAGTCGGCATGGCCGCTGCAACGCTGCGTGGGCGCGCCAGCTCCTTACGCCCCTGCATTTCAGGGGCCAGGCTGCTGTGGCGATGTTGCGGGGCATGCGGCATGGTGTTGAGTCCTCCGGTACGGTGGGGTTGACGATGTGCAACCGTGGCCTTGCGCCCGCGGATCCCGATCGCAGCGCGCATGTCGGCCTCGGCCCCGAATATAGTGAAATTACATTGGATTCCACAAATTGAATTCTGGCCCCTTTCCGCTCCACACACAACCATATCTGTTGGATTTTAACTAGACAGATATGATCAACAAGAAGCTGGCCGAGCAGCCTTTGGCCCAACTCTTGGGGCAACGCATTGCCGAGCTGCGCAAGTCGCGCCGGTGGACCCAGGCGCAATTGGCAGAACGGCTGCATGTGGAGCCGGAGACCATCAGCCGCTTTGAGCGCGGTGCATCCGCCCCGTCACTGCATACGCTGGAGAACCTCGCGTCGGTACTGCGGGTCAGCATTGGCGACCTGCTGGCCCACAGCTCCACCGCCCCCGATGACCAGGCCATGCGCATCAGCGCATGGCTGTCCGAGTTGAAACCGTCGGACCGTGCCTTTGTCACCGGTATCGTCCAGCAGCTTTGTGAGCGCTTGCGTTTGCCTGGGGATTGACCGAAGGCCCGGTCTCAACCCTTGTGGAGAGAGGCACATCGCATCCCTGCAGTGCAGAGCTACGGCGCCATGCCCCGGTTGCTGCAGTTTCATTTCTTCCAATACTCACCTTTGAGATTGCTCCTGAAAGGATCCTTTTGAAGCCGCCCCATGTCACGTCTTTCGTGACGACAGCTTACCACAAAGTCACGAGACTCGTGACATGCCTTCTGCCCTCTCTCCCACTTCAACCATCCTGGGCCGCCGCATGCGAGCCCGGCGGGAAGACTTGGGCTGGTCGCAAGAAAAAGTCGGCGTACTGATAGGCATTGATGAATCTGCAAGCCGTGCGCGCATCAGCCGCTATGAGCTGGGTACGCATGAGCCTCCCGTCAAAACGGCACGGCTGATTGCCGAAGCATTGCAGGTGCCGCTTGCCTATCTGTACTGCGAGGATGACGACGCTGCCCTGCTCTTGTTGTCTCTGGGAACGATGAGCAAAAACAAGCGTGCCAAGGCGCTGGCACATTGGCTGGCAGAGATCGCCTGAATCGTTGAAGTCCAGTCGGACAGATGACGAGCGAGCGCCAGCTTCAGCGCAAGCATCTAACGCAAGCAACCCGAATGTAGAGATAAGTATGGCCATGACCTCCTGGCGACCACCCCAGCACATCAAAGTCAAGGCCCTTGGCCTGCACTGGCGCAATGGCAAACTGCTGGCCGCCGAGGTCGCCGATGACGAAGGCCGTCTGACAGGGGTGCGCCCTCTGGGCGGCAGCGTGGAGTTTGGCGAGCGCTGGCAGGATGCGCTCAAACGCGAGTTCATCGAGGAGCTGGAGGTCGAGGTGGAAGTTCCAGGCCCGCCCCTCGTGATGGAGAACATCTACCGCCACCACGGGGCCGTTGGCCATGAGGTGCTGTTCATCGCCGAGGTGGTGTTTGATGCAGCACGCTTCGCACATCTGGATAACATCCGCTTTCGCGAAAACAGCGGCAGCGTCTGCACGGCACGCTGGTGGGACGTGGCTGCGCTGGATATGCCAGGCGGCCCGTCACTGTTCCCGGCGGGGCTCAAGCAGGCGCTGCTGTCCGCGGCAGACGGATCCGCACCACGGGCCCAAAGACGCAGCCCCTAGACGCAAAAAAGCCCATCGCAGAGGATGGGCTTCAGAATGCGTTTGGTGGCCTGGCGCGGAATCGAACCACGGACACGCGGATTTTCAATCCGCTGCTCTACCAACTGAGCTACCGGGCCAACACAAGCTAGCATTATAGCCTGAGCGGAGAGCCTGGCCGGCAACTTGGGGGCAATTGCTGCGCATCCGATGCCTTGCACATACAAGAAAGCCTCTGCACCATATCTGATGCAGAGGCTTGTTGTTTTGGTGGCCTGGCGCGGAATCGAACCACGGACACGCGGATTTTCAATCCGCTGCTCTACCAACTGAGCTACCGGGCCCACGAGTGAAATTATAGCCCGAAAAAAAGCGCCCGTTTTCAAAAAACTGAAATCAGTGCTTTTTATTGCGCGTCAGGTCCACGCCCAGCTGGCGCAGCTTGCGGTACAGGTGGGTGCGCTCCAGGCCGGTCTTCTCTGCCACGCGGGTCATCGAGCCGCCTTCGCGCGCCAGGTGGAATTCGAAATAGGCCTTCTCGAAACCGTCGCGGGCTTCGCGCAGCGGCCGGTCCAGGTCAAAGCCCTGGTGGGCGTTGGGCGCAGCATCGGCCGAGGCGGCGTTGGCCACGCTGGCAACCACCGGGGCGCTGTAGCCGGTCGGCGTGAAAGACGGCGCCAGCTTGCCCGGCGCAGCGGCAGCCGGTGGCGCGGCGGCGGGTGCCGGCACATTGCGCTGCAGGCCCTGCTCGACGGCCTTGAGCAGCTTCTGCATCGTGATGGGCTTTTCCAAAAAAGAGAACGCGCCAATGCGCGTTGCTTCCACCGCCGTATCAATGGTGGCGTGGCCACTCATCATGATCACGGGCATGGTCAGCAGGCCGGTCATCGACCACTCCTTGAGCAGCGACACGCCATCGGTGTCGGGCATCCAGATGTCGAGCAGCACCAGGTCGTAGCCGCTTTCGTTGCGGGCCAAACGCGCCTGCGTGGCGTTCTCCGCAACGTCCACGCTGTGGCCCTCATCGTTCAGGATCTCCGACAGGAGGTCCCGAATTCCCAATTCGTCATCGACAACCAGAATATTTGCCATATTTTTTGAAAATCCAGTGCAACAGGTGTGAGAGTTATTTTAAATCATCACTTCTTTTTCGATAGCGAATGATAACGACACTTGGGCACCTAAGATTTTTTCCCCCTCGACTCGATTAGAGATTTCTACGCGAGCGCCATGCTCGTCCGCAATTTTCTTGACGACGGCCAGGCCCAAGCCCGTGCCCCGGGGCTTGGTCGTCACGTAGGGCTCAAACGCCTTTTGTAATATATGTTCTGGAAAACCGCAACCGCAGTCAGCAATTGTCAAACGCACCCGCTTGCTGCTGCTGCTGAACCGCGTGGAGATCCGCACCGCCGGTGCCGATGTCTCGTTGCCCACCCAGGCCTGCTGCGTTGCATCCTGCGCATTTTGCAGCAAGTTGTGGATGACCTGCCGCAACTGCTGTGCATCGCCCATGATACGTGGAGCCGCGCTGTCCAGCTCTGCCTCCACAGGGATCACAGCATTTTCCGCGCCATACAGATGCAGCACGTCCATCACCAGCGCATTGAGGTCCACGGCCTGCAGCTCGGCGGCGGGCAGGCGCGCGTAGTCGCGGAACTCGTTGACCAGCCGCTTCATCGCATCGACCTGGTCGACGATGGTGGTCACAGACTTTTTCAAAATCGCCTGGTCCTGGCCTTCGAGCTTGTGGGCCAGCTTGATCTCCAGCCGCTCGGCAGACAGCTGGATCGGTGTCAGCGGGTTCTTGATCTCGTGGGCCAGACGGCGGGCGACCTCGCCCCAGGCCTGGGCGCGCTGCGCCGAGACGATTTCGGAGATGTCGTCGAACACCAGCAGGCGGCGGTTGTCGGGCAAGGTCGCGCCGCGCGCCACCAGGTTGATGCTGTTCTGGTTGGGCAGCTGGCTGTCGCCATGCAGTTCATAGGGCTGCTGCCAGTGGTCCAGGTAGTGCTCGTCGGTCACATCGTGCAGGCGGGCAAACTGCTGGTCCACCGCCTGCGCAAACGCCTGCAGGCCGGGCAGATCCCGCAGCGGACGGCCCTCGAAGGCAGCCAGCGGGGCCCGCAGGATGCGCGTGGCGCCGGGGTTGCTGGAGTGGATCACGCCCTGGGCATCGAGCACGATGACGCCGGCCGTCAGGTTGTCCAGAATGGTCTGCAGGCTCTGGCGCGCCTCGTCGGTCTGGCGCATGCCGCGCTCCACCGCGCGGCGGGCATCGAGCAGCTGCTGCGTCATCTCGGCAAAGGAGCGGGTCAGGCCGCTCAGCTCGTCCTTGCTGGGCAGCACCGGTTTGGGCCGCAGATTGCCCGATGCCACCTCGCGCACGCCCTCGGCCAGCACCAAAAGCGGGCGCACCAGCTGGTTGCCGAGCAAGGCTGCCAGCACCACGGCGCCGAACACGGCCAGGAACAGGCTCAGGGTCAAGGTGCCGATGTACATGCGGCGCAGGCCATCCCGTGCCAGCGCGCGCTCCTGGTATTCGCGGTTGGCTTCCTGCACTTTCAGCGCGTTGACGACCAGGGCCGCGGGCAGCGGCATCGTGGCCTGCAGAAACCGGCCGTCGGGGATCACCCCCACGTCGCCATTGGCCACCTGCACCAGCGTCTTGACGCGCACCTTGGAGGGGTCGCCGGTGATCGCGCCATTGATGTCGGCCACCTCTTCGAGACCATCGATCTGAAATGCGCGCTGCTGCTGGGTGGCGGTACGCAGCAATGCGGCCGAGGGCTTTTCGGGGTTCAGCACAAAGCGCGACTGGCCGGTGCTGGCAATCGCCTGGGAGTTGGCTGACCACAGCACCACGTCGTCGGCGCCCAGCTGGTCCTTGATGCGTTCGAGCACCAGGCCGGAAGCGGCATCCGATATCTGGGACAGCTGGCTGCTCGCCGTGCGGGTGCGCTCGGCCATCGCGGTGGAGGTGGTATCGAGCGTGATGCGTGCCAGGTTGACCCCGGCGTCGAGCGCGCCTTCGACCTTCACATCGAACCAGCTCTCGATGGAGCGCGAGACGAACTGGTAGGAGACGAAATAGATCACGACGCCGGGCAGCACGCCGACCAGCGCAAAGGTGGCCGCCAGCTTGAGCAGCAGCTTGCTGCCAAAGCGGCGCGCCATCAGGCGCCGCACCAGGATGGCCACGCCCCAGAGCACCACCATGCTGAGCACGCAGGCGACCCCGATGTTGACCCCCAGCAGCACGCCGTAGTAGCGCTCGTACAGCACCCGATTGTTGGTGGCGAAAGACAGCAAGAAGAGCAGCACCAGGCCAATGCCGATCATGGCCGACAGGCCCACGATCACCGACCAGCGCGCGCGGCTGGGCGTGTAGGCCACGCGCATCGACGATGTCTTTTCGATTTTCACGGCGCGCTTGCCTCCGGCAGCGGCAGCTGGCTTTTGATCTGCAGGTTCAGGCCGTCATTGCTGAACGGCGCGAACTGGAAGATGCGCGGCAACTGGCTGCTGTCGAGCCTGAAATTGAACTTGACGAGGTAGTCCACGTCGCTGGAGAGTTCGTCGGCGCTGGCGATCTTCCAGTTGCGCACGCGCTTGACCACCAGCATCACCTCGTCGAGGCTGTCAAAACTCTGGCCCAGCGATGTCACCGCAGCGGCATCGGTCAGCGGCATGCTGGAGACATGCAGGCGCCAGCGCCGCGTCAGCGGCTGGTAGCTCACGCGCAGGTAGCGGGCGGTTTTCTTGACGGTCTTGTCGCGCCAGTACCAGCGCTCGGAGATGATCTCGGCCTCCTGCACAAAGTACAGCGCTACGCCCTTGTTCAATGCATCGTCGATCTGGTCGGGCAGCGCAAACTGCAGCGCCACGGTGGCAAAGGCGCCCTCGGCATTGCGCACCAGCTGCAGCTCGACCTTTTTCTCATGGTCCGACGCGATGGCCGGCACCGCTGCAGCAAAGCACAGCACCAGCGCAAGAAGAAAGTGGTGGATCAATCGCATACGGACGGGCTCAACGAGGCGGCTTGTGCAGCAGCGCGTAGTAGAAACCGTCGTGGTCGCGCGCCAAGCTGCCCAGGCTATTGTGACCGGGCTCGCGCAACTGTGGCAACAAATGCCCTGGCGCCGGCAGCCGTTGGGCATCCGCATGGCGGCCGAGGAACTGCGCCACCTGGTCCTCGCCCTCCTCATGGAAGACCGAACAGGTGCAGTACAGCAGCCGGCCGCCAGGAACGACCAGCGGCCACAGCGCCTCCAGCAACGTGCGCTGGATCTCCGCGAGCTGCGCAATGTCGGTGGAGCGGCGCAGCCAGCGCACATCGGGCTGGCGGCGGACGATGCCGGAGGCCGAGCACGGCGCGTCCAACAAAATTGCATCAAATTGCTGCATTCCGTGGCGCGCCTGCACCGCCGGCAGCCAGCTGGGCACGTCGCTGCCGCTGGCCACCACCACATCGGCCTGCAACGCCAGCCGCGCCAAGGTGTCACCAATGCGTTCGGCGCGCTTGGCGTCGATCTCCAGCGCCACCATGTCGATGGGCCGCTGGGCCGTGGCGCACTCCAGCAGATGCGCTGTCTTGCCGCCGGGTGCGGCGCAGGCATCGAGCACATGCAGTGCGCGGCCATCGTGCGGCTGCAAGCCATCGAGCAGCAGCGGCGCGGCCATCTGGGCGGCGCTGTCCTGCACCGACACCCAGCCTTGCGCAAACTGCGGCAGCTGATCGACCGGCACCCCACGCGCCAGCACCAGGCCGGCCTCACCGACGCCGACAACGGCCTCGATGCCCGCGTCGTCGAGCAGCGCCAGGTAGCCGGCGCGGCTGCAGCGCTGCAGGTTCACGCGCAAGGCCATCGGGGCCTGTGCATTGTTGGCGGCCACGATGGCCTGCCAGTCCTGCGGATAGTCCTGCTGCAGACGCTTGAGCCACCACTGCGGGTGGTTGAATTGCGCCACCGGCTCCTGTGCCACGGCACGCAGCAGATCATCGCGCTCACGCAGGAAGCTGCGCAGGCAGCCGTTGATGAACGCCGATTGCGACTTGGTGGCCGAGCGCTTCTTGGCGGCATCCACCGCCTGGTTCACGACGGTGAACGCGTCGTAGCGCGGCACCTCGGGCAACAACAGTGCCAGCGCCGTGCACAGCAGGGCATCGACCGCGCTGGCGGGCTTGCGCGGGGCCAGCTCGGCACGCACGGCTTCTGCGGTGCCCAGCACGCGCAGCACATCCATCAACAGGGCCTGCACGCCGGCGCGCAGCGCGGGCTCTACGCCGCCCAGCACGGCACGGGCCGATTGGCCCTGGCGCACTTCCTGCAAGGCGCGCGCCACCGCCACCAGCTGGGCGGACAGGCTGGGGCCTGGGTTGGGGGTGGCTGCCGTGGCGGCCCGGGAGGGTTGTCGTGGACGGGAAGATGGGTTCATGCCGGGGGAGTACAAAGGCCTGGGTGCCGCTGCGGTACAAAAGGAATACTAATCGATATGCCCCAGGCAGCCTCTGCGCGGGCAGAGCGGGCCTGGTAAAGACACTGTGCTAAACGCCCGGCCCGGCGCCGGATGCGCGGGCGGTTGGGGGCTTGGCACAGGGCCATCATCGGGGCGAGCCGGAAGTGAGGCAATAAAAAACCCGTAATTCCGCGGCGCGAAATTACGGGTCTTGCAAAGAACCTGGTCAAGGCAGGTGCTGACGGTCCACGCCGGACCTGACTGGCTTGCACCAGTCAGGCAGCGGCGGCTTAGTCAGCAGCAGGGTCTGCAGCGGTGTCCGCAGCGGCTTCTTCGGACACACCGGCCAGCTCGGCCGCTTCCGCATCGGCAATCGCGCGGCGCTCGGCCTCGTCCATTTCGTCCTTGGCCTTGCGCGCCTGGTGGTAAGCCAGACCGGTACCAGCGGGGATCAGACGACCCACGATGACGTTTTCCTTCAGGCCACGCAGCTCGTCGCGCTTGCCCATGATGGCAGCCTCGGTCAGCACGCGGGTCGTTTCCTGGAAGGAAGCGGCCGAGATGAAGGAGTCGGTCGACAGCGAAGCCTTGGTGATACCCAGCAACACGTTGGAGTAGACCGCAGGGATCTTGCCATCGCGCAGTGCAGCTTCGTTGGTGTTGAGCACTTCGGAGCGCTCGACCTGCTCACCCTGGATGTAGGAGGTATCACCCGGGGCTTCGATGACCACGCGGCGCAGCATCTGGCGAACGATCACCTCGATGTGCTTGTCGTTGATCTTCACGCCCTGCAAGCGGTACACGTCCTGCACTTCGTCCACGATGTAGCGCGAGAGCTCTTCGATACCCAGCAGGCGCAGGATGTCCTGCGGATCGGCTGGGCCGTCGACGATCAGCTCGCCCTTGTTGACCACCTGGCCTTCGTGCACCAGGATGTTGCGTTCCTTGGGAACCAGCTCTTCCCAGACCTTGCCTTCCAGATCGGTGATCTGCAGGCGCACCTTGCCCTTGGTTTCCTTACCGTAGGACACGGTACCGGTCATCTCGGCCAGCGCGCCCTTGTCCTTCGGCGTACGGGCTTCGAACAGTTCGGCCACACGTGGCAGACCACCGGTAATGTCGCGGGTCTTCTGGCCTTCCATCGGGATACGGGCCAGCACTTCGCCGGGGCCCACTTCCTGGCCATCGCGCACCTGCAGCAGAGCGCCGACCTGGAAGCCGATCGTCACCGCGTGGTCGGTACCAGGAATCTTGACTTCCTGGCCGTTGGCATCTGCCAGCTTGACCTGCGGACGCACCACCTTGGCAGAGCCACGGTGCTTCGGATCGATCACCACCAGGGTGGACAGACCGGTCACTTCGTCGACCTGCTTGGCCACCGTCAGACCTTCTTCGACATTCTCAAACTTCACCTGACCGGCGTATTCGGTAATGATCGGGCGGGTCAGCGGATCCCAGTTGGCCAACACGGTACCTGCCTTGATCTGCTGATCAGGCTTGATCGACAGCGTTGCACCGTAAGGCATCTTGTGACGCTCACGCTCGCGGCCGTACTCGTCCTGGATCACGATTTCGCCGGAGCGGGAAATCACGACCAGTTCGCCCTTGTTGTTGGTCACATAGCGCATCTGTGGATTGAAGCCCACGATACCGTTGGACTTGGCTTCCACGCTGGAGGCCACTGCCGCACGCGACGCCGCACCACCGATGTGGAACGTACGCATGGTCAGCTGCGTGCCAGGCTCACCGATGGACTGGGCAGCGATCACACCGACGGCTTCGCCGAGGTTGATCAGGCCGCCACGGCCCAGGTCGCGGCCGTAGCAGGTGGCGCACAGACCGAAGCGGGTTTCGCAGGTCAGTGCCGTGCGCACCTTCACTTCGTCCACACCAGCAGCTTCCAGCTCTTCGATCAGGTCTTCGTCGAACAGATCGCCAGCCTTGGCCAACAGGGCGCGGGTCTCAGGGTGCAGCACTTCGTCCGCAGCGGTACGGCCCAGGATACGGTCGCGCAGCGACTCGATCACTTCACCGCCTTCGACCACAGCGCGCATCAACGTGCCGTTGTGCGTGCCGCAGTCGAGCTCGGTGATGACCAGATCCTGCGTCACGTCCACCAGACGGCGCGTCAGGTAGCCGGAGTTGGCCGTCTTCAACGCCGTATCCGCCAGACCCTTACGGGCACCGTGGGTGGAGATGAAGTACTGCAACACGTTCAGACCTTCACGGAAGTTCGCCGTGATGGGGGTCTCGATGATCGAGCCGTCAGGCTTGGCCATCAGACCACGCATACCCGCCAGCTGGCGGATCTGTGCGGCCGAGCCACGGGCGCCGGAGTCGGCCATCATGTAAATCGCGTTGAACGATTCCTGATCGACTTCCTTGCCATGGCGGTCAATGACCTTTTCCTTGGCCAGCTGGGCCATCATGACCTTGGAGACTTCGTCACCGGCCTTGCCCCAGATGTCCACCACCTTGTTGTAGCGCTCGCCAGCGGTGACCAGACCGGAGACGTACTGCTGCTCGATTTCCTTCACTTCCGCTTCGGAGCGGGCGATGATCTCGGCCTTTTGCGGTGGCACCAGCATGTCGCCGATGGCGATCGAGATACCGGAGCGCGTTGCCAGACGGAAGCCGTTTTGCAGCAGCTTGTCGGCGAACACCACGGTTTCCTTCAGACCGCACTTGCGGAACGAGATGTTGATCAGCTTGGAGATTTCCTTCTTCTTCAACGTCTTGTTGATCGAAGAGAAAGGCATACCCTTGGGCAGAATCTCGGACAGCAGGGCACGGCCAACGGTGGTTTCCACCAGCTTGGTCGTCGGCTCGAACTCACCGGAGGCCTTGTTCTTGTTCCACTCGGTCAGACGCACGCTGATCTTGGTGGCGCGCTCGACTTGCTCGGCATCCAGTGCGCGTTGCACTTCGCCGATGTCGGAGAACACCATGCCTTCGCCCTTGCCGTTGATCTTCTCGCGGGTGGCCTGGTACAGGCCCAGCACCACGTCCTGAGAAGGAACGATCGAGGGTTCGCCCGAAGCGGGGAACAGCACGTTGTTGGAGGCCAGCATCAGGGTGCGGGCTTCCATCTGTGCTTCCACCGACAGCGGCACGTGAACAGCCATCTGGTCACCGTCGAAGTCAGCGTTGAATGCCGCGCAAACCAGCGGGTGCAGTTGCAGGGCCTTGCCTTCGATCAGGATAGGCTCGAACGCCTGGATACCCAGACGGTGCAGCGTAGGTGCGCGGTTGAGCATGATCGGATGCTCGCGGATCACCTCTTCCAGGATGTCCCACACCACGGGGGTGCCGGTTTCCACTTCCTTCTTGGCGGCCTTGATGGTCGTGGCGATGCCACGCGCTTCGAGCTGCGCGAAGATGAAAGGCTTGAACAGCTCCAGCGCCATCAGCTTGGGCAGACCGCACTGGTGCAGCTTGAGCGTTGGGCCCACGGTAATCACGGAACGACCGGAGTAGTCGACGCGCTTGCCCAGCAAGTTCTGGCGGAAACGACCGCTCTTGCCCTTGATCATGTCGGCCAGCGACTTGAGGGCACGCTTGTTCGCGCCGGTCATGGCCTTGCCACGGCGGCCGTTGTCCAGCAGCGAGTCGACCGCTTCTTGCAGCATGCGCTTTTCATTGCGGGCAATGATCTCTGGAGCCTTCAGCTCCAGCAGGCGGCGCAGACGCGAGTTACGGTTGATGACGCGGCGGTACAGGTCGTTCAGGTCGGAGGTCGCAAAGCGGCCGCCGTCCAGCGGCACCAGTGGACGCAGATCGGGAGGCAGCACAGGCAGCACTTCCATCACCATCCAACCGGGCTTGATGCCGGACTTCTTGAACGCTTCGAGCAGCTTCAGGCGCTTGGCGTTCTTCTTGACCTTGACTTCGGAGCCGGTCAGGTCGTTGCGCAGGCGCTCGATTTCCGCATCGATCTCGATGCCTTCGAGCAGGTCCTTGATGCCTTCGGCGCCCATCTTGGCCACGAATTCATCACCGTACTCTTCGACGTTCTTGTCGTACTCGTCTTCCGACATGATGCTGAACTTCTTCAGCGGGGTCATGCCGGGGTCGGTCACCACATAGGCTTCGAAGTACAGCACGCGTTCGATGTCGCGCAAGGTCATGTCCAGCACCAGGCCCAGGCGCGAAGGCAGGGACTTGAGGAACCAGATATGGGCGCAAGGCGCGGCCAGGTCGATGTGACCCATGCGCTCGCGGCGCACCTTGGTCTGCGTGACTTCAACGCCGCACTTCTCGCAGATCACACCGCGGTGCTTCAAGCGCTTGTACTTGCCGCACAGGCATTCGTAGTCCTTGATCGGGCCAAAGATCTTGGCGCAGAACAGACCATCGCGCTCGGGCTTGAAGGTACGGTAGTTGATGGTCTCGGGCTTCTTCACTTCGCCGAAAGACCACGAGCGGATCTTTTCGGGCGAAGCCAGGCCGATTTTGATGGCATCGAAATGCTCATCAGGCGTAAATTGTTTGAACAGGTCGAGTAGCGATTTCATAGACTCTTTCCCCCTTCAATTAAGAACGTTCCAGTTCGATGTCCAGGCCCAGGGAACGGATTTCCTTGACCAGCACATTGAACGACTCCGGCATGCCGGCTTCGATGGCGTGTTCGCCCTTGACGATGGATTCGTACACCTTGGTACGGCCCACCACGTCATCGGACTTCACGGTCAGCATTTCCTGCAGCACATAGGCGGCGCCATACGCTTCCAGCGCCCACACTTCCATTTCACCGAAACGCTGACCACCGAACTGGGCCTTACCGCCCAGAGGTTGTTGCGTCACCAGCGAGTAAGGACCGGTGGAGCGGGCGTGCATCTTGTCGTCGACCAAGTGGTGCAGCTTCAGGTAGTGCATGTAGCCGATGGTGGTGGGGCGCTCGAAGCGCTCACCGGTGCGGCCGTCATACAGGTAAGCCTGGGTGCGTGGCTCGGTCAGACCCTTGCGTGCCTGGATGTCATCCGGGTACGCCAGCTTGAGCATGTCCTTGATTTCCTGCTCGGAAGCACCGTCGAACACGGGCGTTGCGAAAGGCACGCCGTTCTTCAGGTTCTCCGCCATGAACATGATCTGCTCATCGGACAGTTGCTTGAGGTCTTCCTTGCGGCCGCGGCTGTTGTACACCTCTTCCAGGAAGGAGCGCACTTCAGCGGCACGGGCTTCGGCCTGCAGCATGTCACCGATACGCTGGCCCAGGCCCTTGCCGGCCCAGCCCAGGTGGACTTCCAGCACCTGACCGATGTTCATGCGCGAAGGCACGCCCAGCGGGTTCAGCACGATGTCGGCGGTGGTGCCATCGGCCATGAAAGGCATGTCTTCCACCGGCACAATCTTGGAGACCACACCCTTGTTACCGTGACGGCCGGCCATCTTGTCGCCAGGCTGCAGACGGCGCTTGACGGCCAGGTAGACCTTGACCATCTTGAGCACGCCAGCAGGCAGCTCGTCGCCTTGCGTGAGCTTCTTGCGCTTTTCTTCGAAAGCCAGGTCGAAGTTGTGGCGTTGCTGCTCGATGGAGTTCTTGATGGACTCCAGCTGGGCTGCGACGTCGTCTTCGGCTGGGCGGATATCGAACCAGTGGAACTTCTCCACGCCGTCCAGATAGGCCTTGTCGATCTTGGTGCCCTTGGCCAGCTTTTGCGGGCCGCCATTGGCCACGCGGCCGTTGAGCAGCTTGGCGATACGGTCAAACGCATCGGCTTCCACAATACGCAGCTGGTCGTTCAGGTCCAGACGGAAACGCTTGAGTTCGTCGTCGATGATCTGCTGGGCGCGCTTGTCGCGCTGGATGCCTTCACGGGTGAAGACCTGCACATCGATCACGGTACCTTGCGAGCCCTGGTCCACGCGCAGCGAGGTGTCCTTCACGTCGGACGCCTTCTCGCCGAAGATGGCACGCAGCAGCTTCTCTTCCGGGGTCAGCGTGGTCTCGCCCTTTGGCGTGACCTTGCCCACCAGCACATCGCCAGGTTGCACTTCTGCACCCACGTAGATGATGCCGGACTCGTCCAGACGGTTGAGTTGCTGCTCGGACAGGTTCGGGATGTCGCGCGTGATTTCCTCGGCACCGAGCTTGGTGTCGCGGGCCATCACCACCAGTTCCTCGATGTGGATCGAGGTGTAGCGGTCTTCCGCGACCACGCGTTCGGAGATCAGGATCGAGTCTTCGAAGTTGTAGCCGTTCCAGGTCATGAAGGCGATCAGCATGTTCTGACCAATGGCGATTTCGCCCAGGTCGGTCGATGCGCCGTCCGCAATCACATCACCCTTGGCCAGCTTGTCGCCGCGGCGAACCACAGGACGCTGGTGGATGTTGGTGTTCTGGTTGGAACGCTGGTACTTGATGAGGTTGTAGATGTCCACACCCACTTCACCGGCCACGGCTTCTTCGTCGTTCACACGGATCACGATACGGGTCGCGTCCACGTAGTCGACGATACCGCCACGGGTGGCCGTCACGACGGTGCCCGAGTCGACCGCAGCAACGCGCTCGATACCGGTACCGACCATGGGCTTTTCAGGGCGCAGCACAGGCACGGCCTGGCGCGACATGTTGGCACCCATCAATGCGCGGTTCGCGTCATCGTGTTCCAGGAACGGAATCAGCGACGCAGCCACCGACACGATCTGTGCGGGCGACACGTCCATGTACTGCACGCGCTCGGCGGACAGCAGGGTCGATTCACCGTTTTCACGGGCAGAGACCAGGTCACCGGTCAGGCGGCCTTCGGCGTCGAGCTCGGCATTGGCCTGCGCGATCACGTACTTGCCTTCTTCGATGGCCGACAGGTAGTCCATCTGGTCGGTCACCTTGCCGTCGATCACGCGACGGTAAGGGGTTTCGATGAAACCGTACTCGTTCAGACGCGCGTACAGAGCCAGCGAGTTGATCAGACCGATGTTCGGACCTTCAGGCGTTTCGATCGGGCAGACGCGGCCGTAGTGGGTCACGTGCACGTCACGCACTTCGAAGCCTGCGCGTTCGCGGGTCAGACCACCTGGGCCCAGAGCGGAAACACGGCGCTTGTGCGTGATTTCAGCCAGCGGGTTGGTCTGGTCCATGAACTGCGACAGCTGCGAGGCGCCGAAGAATTCCTTCAGGGCGGCCGAGATCGGCTTGCTGTTGATCAGGTCGTGCGGCATCAGGGGCTCTTGCTCAGCCTGGCCCAGACGCTCCTTCACAGCCTTTTCGATACGTGCCAGACCGGTGCGGTACTGGTTTTCGGCCAGCTCGCCCACGCAACGCACGCGGCGGTTGCCCAGGTGGTCGATGTCATCGACTTCACCCTTGCCGTTGCGCAGATCCACCAGGATCTTCACGACTTCGAGGATGTCTTCGTTGGACAGCACCATGGGACCGGTCGGGGTGTCGCGGCCGATCTTGGCGTTGAACTTCATACGGCCGACACGCGACAGATCGTAGGTGTCTTCGTTGTAGAACAAACGCTGGAACAGCGCCTGCACGGCGTCCTCGGTGGGAGGCTCACCAGGGCGCATCATGCGGTAGATGGCAACGCGTGCCGCGAACTCGTCAGCGGTTTCATCGGTGCGCAGGGTCTGCGAGATGTAGGCGCCGTGGCTCAGTTCGTTGGTGTAGATGCAAGCCAGATCCTGGATGCCGGCGGAGCGCAGCTTTTTGAGCAGCGCTTCGGTCATCTCTTCGTTGGCCTTGGCGATGATTTCACCGGTGTCAGGGTCAACGATGTTCTTGGCAGCGACGCGGCCGAGCAGGAAGTCTTCAGGCACGCTGATGAACTTGGTGCCCGATTGCTCCATCTCGCGGGTGTGGCGCGCGGTGATGCGCTTGTCCTTGGCCACGACCACCTTGCCCGACTTGTCGGTGATGTCAAAGCGCGCGACTTCACCCTTGAGGCGGTCAGCCACAAATTCCATTTGCGCGCCGCTGTCCATCAGGCGGAAGTTGTCGTTCTCGTAGAACGTCGCCAGGATGGACTCGGGCGTCATGCCGATGGCCTTGAGCAGAATCGACACCGGCATCTTGCGGCGGCGGTCCACACGGAAGAACAGCAGGTCCTTGGGGTCGAACTCGAAGTCCAGCCAGGAGCCGCGGTAAGGGATGATGCGTGCCGAGAACAGCAGCTTGCCCGAGCTGTGCGTCTTGCCCTTGTCGTGTTCAAAGAACACACCTGGCGAGCGGTGCAGCTGCGAAACGATCACACGCTCGGTGCCATTGACAATGAATGAACCTTTGTCCGTCATCAGGGGCACTTCGCCCATGTAGACTTCCTGCTCCTTCACTTCCTTGACCACCTTGGACTGGGGCGTGGAGGATTCACGGTCATAGATGATCAACTGCACCTTGGCGCGCACAGCGGACGAGAAGGTCAGACCACGGGTCTGGCATTCACGCACGTCGAAAGCGGGCCTGGCGAGGTTGTACTCGACAAACTTCATCTCCACAAAACCGTTGTGCGAGACGATGGGGAAAGCCGAGTTGAAGGCAGCTTGCAAGCCTTCATCAGTACGCTTTTTGGGGGCCGAGTCTGCTTGCAAAAATGCGGTGTAAGCATCTTTTTGCATTTGCAGCAGGTAAGGCACTTCGAGCACGCTATCGCGGCTGCCGAAACTTTTGCGGATTCGCTTGCGTTCGGTGTAAGAATAGGCCATGAGATCTCCGGGCAAAGACATGAGTCCTGGGTCTTCGACGACACCCCTGTGACGGGGTTGCAGCTTGGTGGGTTGGCCACTACCAACCATGGCAGACGGTGGTGCATTGCACACCACCCGAACCAAGGGGTTTTCTAGTGTCGGATGTTAGAAAACACTAAAAATCAGCCATCTACGGCCAGTTTTTGGTGTGCTCTAGCGAACGAGATTCCAGAAGCGCCAAAGGCTGGAGCACCTTTTCGGGTACTCCAGCCTTGAAAAAGCCCTCAATTACTTGAGTTCAGCCTTTGCACCAGCTTCGGTCAGCTTCTTGGCAGCTGCGTCAGCGTCAGCCTTAGGCATAGCTTCCTTCAGAACCTTAGGAGCGCCGTCGACCATGTCCTTGGCTTCCTTCAGACCCAGACCGGTGATTTCACGCACGGCCTTGATCACGCCAACCTTGTTAGCGCCGGCTTCCAGCAGCACCAGGTTGAACTCGGTCTTTTCTTCAGCAGCAGCAGCGCCACCGCCACCACCAGCAGCAGGAGCGGCCATAGCAGCAGCGCTCACGCCAAACTTTTCTTCAATTGCCTTGACCAGGTCGTTCAGTTCCAGAACAGTCATGCTGTCCAGGGAGGTCAAGAATGCGTCTTTATCGAATGCCATTTTGATTTCCTAAATATATCGGTTGGTTTTGCCGCGCTTAAGCTGCAGCGGCTTCGGCGACTTCTGCGCCTTCGCCCTTTTTGGCCGCCAGTGCGCCCAGCACAACGGCCGTACGCGAGATTGGCGACATGAGCAAGCCACACAATTGGGCCAGCAGCACTTCCTTGGAAGGCACGCTTGCCAGTTGCTTAACGCTGTTAGCGTCCAACGCCTTTCCTTCGAATGCACCACCGCGAATCACCAACTTGTCGTTGGTCTTCGCGAAATCGGCCACCACCTTGGCGGCGGCGATTGCATCTTCAGAGAAACCGTAGATCAGCGGGCCGGTCATCTGGTCAGCCACCACTTCAAAGCTGCTACCAGCAACAGCGCGACGAGCCAGGGTGTTCTTCAGAACACTCAGCGTCACGCCTTGCTTGCGTGCTTCCACACGCAGCTTCGTCATGTCAGCGACCGTGATGCCGCGGTATTCCGCGAACACAAGCGTTTGAGCTTTAGCGGCGAGGCTGGTCACTTCATTGATGACCGCTTCTTTCTCACTGCGATTCAGACTCAAGGTCTACTCCTTCAAATGCGCAAATCGGGGCGAGCCCCTCATGCGCGCTCTTGTTGCAGCGACCAACTGTTTTGGAAATTCATCCATCTGCAGCGGGATCGCCATCTGCGTTGGCAAAAAGATTTAAGTGATCCAATCACACCAACGGTCTTGGATGGCCTGGCATGGCGTTTTTCTCAAAACCCCTTGCCAGCCCACCACACCAGACCGGTGCAAGCACCGGTCTGACGATTTTTTTTAGCAATTACGCTGCGATGGACTGTGCATCGACGCGCACGCCGATACCCATCGTCGACGACACCGCCACCTTGCGCAGGTACAGACCCTTGCTGGTAGCTGGCTTTGCCTTGTTCAGAGCGTCGATCAGCGCAGCCAGGTTGCCCTGGAGCTTGTCGTTCTCGAACGAACGGCGGCCGATGGTCGAGTGAACGATACCAGCCTTGTCAACGCGGAACTGCACCTGACCTGCCTTGGCGTTCTTCACAGCCGTAGCGACATCGGGAGTCACGGTGCCCACCTTGGGGTTAGGCATCAGACCGCGTGGGCCCAGGATTTGACCCAGGGTACCAACGATACGCATGGCGTCAGGCGCAGCGATCACGATGTCGAAAGGCATGTCACCAGCCTTGACCATCGCGGCCAGCTCGTCCATACCCACGATATCGGCACCAGCGGCCTTGGCTTCTTCAGCCTTGGCGCCTTGTGCGAACACGGCCACGCGGGTGGTCTTGCCGGTGCCGTTAGGCAGCACGACAGCGCCACGAACCACTTGGTCCGACTTCTTGGCGTCCACGCCCAGCTGGATAGCCACGTCGATGGATTCATCAAACTTGGCCGTAGCGGCGTCCTTCACGAGCGCCACTGCATCAGCGAATGCGTACAGCTTGGTGGTGTCCACCTTGCCTTGCAGGGCTTTTTGCTTCTTGGTCAACTTTGCCATCTTAGAGGCCCTCCACCGTAACGCCCATCGAACGGGCGGAACCAGCCAGCGTGCGCACAGCGGCGTCAACGTCAGCAGCGTTCATGTCCTTCAGCTTGGTCTTGGCGATCTCTTCCAGCTGAGCGCGGGTGATCTTGCCGACCTTGGTGGCCAGAGGGCTCGAAGAACCCTTGTCCAGCTTGATCGCCTTCTTGATCAGCACCGTTGCGGGTGGGGTCTTGATGACGAACGTGAAGCTCTTGTCCGCGAAAGCGGTGATCACCACAGGCAGTGGCAGACCTGGCTCAACACCTTGGGTCTGGGCGTTGAACGCCTTGCAGAATTCCATGATGTTAAGACCACGTTGACCCAGCGCTGGACCAATGGGTGGCGATGGATTGGCTTTACCAGCTGGCACTTGCAGCTTGATGAAGCCGACAATTTTCTTTGCCATTTATAGCTCCTTACGGGTAAAAACGCCCGCACTGCATAGCGCGGGCTCCCCGGGGTTAAGACTCTGTTTAGGCACCGAGTCCGTAAGTGCATGAAAATCAATCAGGTTTTTTCAACCTGCGCAAATTCCAGCTCAACCGGAGTTGAACGGCCAAAGATCATAACAGAAACGCGAAGTCGACTCTTTTCGTAGTTTACTTCTTCGACCGATCCGTTGAAGTCCGTGAACGGACCTTCCTTGACGCGGATGAATTCGCCGACGGTGAATTCGATCTTGTGGCGTGGCTTGTCCGAGCCCTCTTCCATCTGCAGAACGATCTTCTGAACTTCTGCTTCGGAGATCGGCGCCGGACGGTTCTTGGCGCCGCCGACAAAGCCCGTCACCTTGCTGGTGTGCTTGACCAAGTGCCAGGTGTCGTCATCCATGACCATCTCGACAAACACATAGCCCGGGAACAGGCGGCGCTCGGTGGTCTTTTTCTGACCATTGCGCACTTCCACCACTTCCTCGGTAGGCACCAGAATGCGGCCGAACTTGCTTTGCATGTCCGAGCGGTGAATGCGCTCCAGGATGTTGCGCTCAACGGCCTTCTCCATGCCCGAGTAGGCATGCACGATGTACCAGCGCAGATCGGGATTAGCAGCACTCATAGGCGCCTCAGCGCCTGTGTTGGTTGTTTCGTCCGTGTTCGACATTACTTCCTCCAGCCCAGAACCAGGTCGTACAAGACCCATTCCAGCGTTTTATCAGTCATCCACAAGAACAAAGACATGATGACCACAAACGCAAACACGTAAGCGGTCATCTGCAGCGTCTCTTTACGCGAAGGCCAGACAACCTTCTTGACTTCACGCCAGGAGTCCTTGGCAAAACCAACAAATTGCTTACCTGGTTCAGACACCAGAAAAACGGTGACCGCCGCAATCAGGGCCACAATCAGTACGGCCCACTGGGCAACCGCACCTTGTTTGGCCAACAGGTAAAAGCCGGCGATACCGGCGATGACCAATGCAGCTACAGCGAACAGCTTGAGCTTGTCCGCACCAGAACTAACAGTTTCAACTTGTGTAGCAGCCATGTCGACAATTCAGAGATGGAAAATAGGCATCACTCAAGACGCCGAAGCCCGCCTTGTAATCAGGCGGGCTTGGTTGACCACTTATTCAGTGGCAGGGGCAGTAGGAATCGAACCTACAACCTTCGGTTTTGGAGACCGACGCTCTGCCAATTGAGCTATACCCCTACGAAATCAATACTTACGCAATGATCTTGGCAACCACGCCAGCGCCCACGGTACGGCCGCCTTCGCGGATAGCGAAACGCAGACCTTCTTCCATAGCGATGGGGTTGATCAGCTTGACGGTGATCGACACGTTGTCGCCAGGCA
>NZ_CAXYJV010000042.1:0-40788 GCF_964277875.1 uncultured Comamonas sp. | reverse complement strand
ACGGCTATTGACTGCAAAAGACGCCTTGCGGCTCATCCCGATCCGCGTCCATCCCGCATGGCGAGGGTTTTGCAGAGGATCCCTAGATGACCGCTTTTATTGATGCCATTCTCACTTGGCATGTCCTCACTCCTTTTCCTTTCAATAAAACACGAACACCCTCGACCACATTAAAAATAAAACAGATTTTCGCAGAAACCCATCAACGCTCATTTACTGGAGCCATTTTATGCAATGACATAAAATCTATATTCAAATTCATGATCTCTCATATAGAAATACCCTGCAATTATAAAATTTACTCATGACAATGTCATAAATTAAATATGCATTCAAAAGCGGCTTAGTCAATCAAGCACTTTCCCGCATCCAAATTCAAAAATCAAAGTTGACAATAGAAATCCCATCATTCTCCATATGCAAACTCAATATATTTTATTAAATCACCTCAATCAAATCACTTTCAGAAATTCATTAATCACGAGCATGCGGCATACTCTCCATCCCTTCAAATCAACCAACCTTGAAAGAATTCAACAAAATGTCAAAATATTTCAAAAATGTTATCATTTATTTATTTCTTTTAGTTCCTCTATCCGCTTTATCTCAAACCTGCAATGTCGTTCCGGAGGATTCACAAACATCTAAAACGTCAGGTACATTTAGAATCTATGCACATGGTATTTCAGCCGAAACATCGAGCACCAGATTCCCCACATGGGGAGAAGTTGACGGACAAGATGACCTGGTTTGGTATGAGGGCATAAACCAAGGCAACGGCACTTGGTATGCAGACATTGACATGTCACGCCACAAACCCAACAATCCAGAATACGGCAGATTCGATACCCATGTTTATGTTAAAAATGCCTCTGAGGGGGAAAGTGTTTGCGGAGGAGCAACATGGACGAGGGTTTCCAACCAGCCAAGCTGTGGGGCGATCGAGCCCAGTGCACGAACAACCGTCGCGCATGAAGGCGTATTGAGGATATATGCGCGAGACGTTGTAAATGCTCAAAGGGTTCAATTCCCCACATGGGGAGAGATGAACGGGCAGGATGACTTAACTTGGTACGAGGGAATTGATGCCGGCTCGGGAACTTGGTACGCCGACATTGACTTGGCAAGTCACAAACCAGGAAACCCTGAATATGGAACTTTTAATACGCATGTTTATGCCCACTCTTCCTCAGGCGAAGTTACCCACTGCGGCACGCAATGGCATCGCCCACAAATTATCGCATTCGCAGCAGGAAATCCCATTGACGGCTGGAGAGATGCCAATATCCTGCCCAATGGACAATTGGCTATGGCCGAAGACATTAAAAATTCATTTTGCGATCCAGAATGTCCAAACGGAAAATATAGAATTGGCCTGCAATATACATTAGATCTGATGCAAAACAATCCTACTGCGAGAGAAGCGCAAGCGTTGCTGGAGCTTAAAGCCTTAGTAAAAAGCGCAAAAGTTAATAATTTTTATTTCTATATTCATGCAAACCACGAATGGGTACTTCCCATAGATGGTAATCCATTTCAGGCTGATGTGCTTGACTGGGCCGAATATACCGACTGGGGAACCCCACTGACTGTTTACAGCAATGGCTGGGGGCGCACCGAAAACAATGGCTACTTACCAGTGGGATTAAAACCCAATTTTGAAAGTACTGTCGTTCGAAACAAAATAAAGTCAGACATCAGCTTTATTACTGATTTTATACAATCCAATATATTTAACGATCCGTTAGCCAAGAGCTTGTTTATGGGTATTGATTTTGGATGGGAAACTGAAGTAGGACCATCTTTTTTACCCATCAGCCCAACATATATTGGTTATGCAGCTTTATCGAATCGCATAAATCCATTAAATGGTTTAAAGTACAGCCCAAGCAATCCGCCATTGCAAGAAAATTTCCATAGTATCCTAGGTGATATATCAAGAGACTTCATATCATTTGTGGCCAACGAATATGAAAATAGAAATTTCCCAAAATCCATGTTATTCACCCATGTTGCGGCAAATCTCATCCCATACCCAGATCAGGATGCAATAAACTCATTAATTAGAAGACCATACAATGCAGCTTCAATCTCAAATACAAATTTTGGTGCCTCGTGCTTTTGCGCTGGAGTATTGCCTTTCGATTTCGTGCGAATAGATTTCGAAAGAAAGCAAAAGCCATGGACTGTTACCGAAGCGGACCCTATAACCGCTCTTGCCTCCATCAATGGCGGAGAAGGAACTCCACCACCAGCGGGAATTATTGTTTACAACTGGTCGGATACAATGCGTCAGCCTTTTGGAGACCCACCGGAAAATATGATTCCTAAATTTAAAGATTTATTCAGCAACTAACTCCCATCCAGAAAGCCGGCTCACAAAACGATTTATTCAATCTACATACCGCTGAGAATTAAATTCAATCTTACATGTTCACTTTGCCCATAAAATGGATTTCACCATGCGTCTTATTTGCAACGACTGAATCAGCCCTAGATTAAGATCCATCTGCTAAAAAACATGTCTCTCTAGAGGGAGGGAGACTTTTTTGACTACAGGTGAATAACAGCTCTCCTTAATTAGCCGGCTTTCTGCGAGACCACACTTCAATTTTCCAACACCTGAAAAGGGTGCATAACGACATCGATAGCATGAGGCTTTCTCAAATTACGCGATGAACATGCTCAGCTTTGTACTCTTTCAATATACACAGCTGGTGCTATTCACCATAGCCTGCTGGGGCCTGGGCACTACGCTCTGGCCCTGTTCCGATCTGCCCACACGGCAGCCTTTGCGCATCGCGCTGGGCATGGGCTTGGTTATTTGCGCATTGCAAGTGATCGCCATTGCCGGCTTGCTCAACAGCACATCGGTGCTGCTTGTCATCGGCTGCGGGCTGGTGGCTGCTGGGCTGCAAATCCGTCAGCTGACCTGGCCCCGGTTTGCGCTGGGATGGCCGCTGCTGCTCTTGCTGCTGGCCACGTTGCCGACCTTGTTCGCCCCGCTGCGCCCGCCCCTCGCCTGGGATGCGCTGATGTACCACCTGCCCCATGCGCGGGAGTGGGCGTTGACCGGACATCTGGGCGTGCACGAATGGCTGCGCTACCCCTGGTTCCCCTACAACTTTGACCTGCTTTTTGCGGCGGCCCTGGTGCTAGGCAACGATGTGCTGCCGCAACTGATCCATGCGAGCACCGGCTGGGTAACAGCCTGGTTGCTCTACCGGCTGGCCATGCAATACCTGCCTGCGCCTGCTGGCACTGCAGCTGCTCTGGCCACCGTGATCTGGCTGGTCACCAGCCGCAGCCACTACAGCGCCGCTTATGTAGACATGGCCGTGGCCCTGTTTCTGACCGCCGCTTTCACCGCCATGCTGGTCAGCACCCGGCCCGCAGGCCGACGAGCAGTGTGGCTGGCGGCATTTCTGCTGGGCGTAGCCGCTGGCAGCAAGTACCAGGTGCTGGGGCTGCTGCCGCTGTTGGGTGCTGCGCTGCTGTGGCGCCACCGCTTGCAAGGCCCGGGCTGGCGCATCCGCAGCGAATGGCCCACTTGGATCGGTGCCGCCCTGGCCTTTGCGCTGCCATGCATTTACTGGTACGCCCGCAATGCCCTGCTCACGGGAGATCCCGTCAACCCGCTGGGCGGGCGCCTGCTGGGCTTCACGGACTGGAATCTGGACGACTACCTCTGGCAGCTGCAGGACCTGCGCAACCATGCCGGCTGGCCGCATTGGGCACTGTGGCCCGCGTTGGCCGCCCCCCTGCTGCCGTCTCTGCGACGCATTCCAGCGCTGCGCGCGGCCTGGCTGGTGGCCGCCTATATGGCCTTGGTCTGGCTGCTGAGTTCCCGCTATCCGCGCTACCTGCTGCCGGCCTATCCACTCATTAGCTGGCTGTCGGCAGCTGTTTGCGTGCAACTCTTGCATCAACTGCCTGCCAAGCCAGGCCAACGCCTGGCAGCCGTGTTGGTGGCTTTACTGGTGCTGGCACTGGGGTTCATCGGTGCACGCAGTATCGCCAAATCCTGGCCGCTGATCGCACCCACGGATACCGCACGCGATGCCGTGCTGCAGCAGCAAGTTGCTGGTCACCAAATTTGGCGATACCTGCAAGAACACCCAGAGACCAAGCTGTACCAGATGGGCCTGGAAGACAGCCTGTACTATGCGCCGCGTGCCACATGGGGAGATATCTTCGGCCCATGGCGCTACCGCGACTACCAAAACCTGGCTGCGCAGCGGCTGCACTACAAACTGGGAACCAAAGGCTTTACCGCTCTGGTGATCCACACTGGCCGGGCGCCGACTGTGGCACAACAGCCTGAATTTTTGCAATATTTTGAATTAGTGCTGGTTGATGGTGAGGTTAGGCTGTATCGTTTGAGACCGGAATTCTTGTCCTTGTCCATGTTGCCTAACGTCAATCATAAGCGTGCTCTCAATTTGGCAAGAATTGACTCATCGAGTTTGTGAAAACGTAAAAAACAGCACATCTAAAGATCCTCAAGGTTAAATCGTGTCTTTATGAAAAATCGGATCAATAATAATCACCGTGTTTGGTTGTGCATGGCAGTTATCAGCTTGCTGTCTTTGTGGATTCGGATGGCTTTCCCCATTCACGCACTAGCAGGTGCCTCATTTGATGATCTTCTTTTTGTTAGGCAAGCCGCAGAAATTGGCCTTGGAAACTGGCTGGGTGCTTATAACAACCTGACGCTATCAAAAGGAATTGGCTACTCGTTGTTCATGCTTGTCAATCATGCAACTGGCTTGCCTCTTAAATTCAGTGAGCATGCGCTTTATCTCGCGGTCGCCGCTTACTTCTCCCTCACAATTTCCCAGCTTTATCGCTCTCACACAGCTGCGCTAGCCTGTTTTTTACTGTTAGCCTTCATACCTACTGCTTGGTTTGCGGATGTCGGAGGCCGTGTGGTACGCGAAGGGCTGTACATATCGCAGGCGTTGCTACTGCTGACATTGGGGATCCGCTGCTGGGTGCTTCCCCTGCGCGTACCGGTCGCTGGTCAATTGCGAATGCAATGGCTGACCCTGGTGGCTCTAGGCCTGACAGCAGGCTGGTTCTGGATCACCCGAGAAGAAGGAGTGTGGCTCGTTCCCTCCATGCTGCTATTGATGTTGTATTGGCTGATGCGCCAGACCCCTTGGCGTGCACAGTGGCGTGCGACTCTGGCATTTTTGGCACTTCCCTTGCTCGTGGCATCCTGCGTTGTGTTCACGATCAATTCTGTGAATTATGCGGTTTATGGAACCTTTCGCAACAACGATTTCCGTTCCAGTGATTACCAAGCAGGCTATGGTGCATTGACACGCATTCGTCATGACAACTGGGAGCGATACGTGCTTTTTCCTAAAGACGCACGTGAACGTGCTTATGAAATGAGTGCTGCAGCGCGTGAACTCAAACCCTATTTTGAAGGCGCTGGCGGGGAAGGCTGGCGACAGGCCGGTTGCAACCAAACCCAGACCTCGCCCTGTCCTGAGATTCTTTCCGGCTGGTTCATGTGGGCATTTCGTGACGCAGTGGCTCAGGCCGGCCATTACAACAGCCCGCGCGATGCAAAAGCATTTTTCAGGCGACTTTCGGCCGAAATTGAAGAGGGCTGCAGACTGCGCCCTAGCGACTGCCTGCCAATGCGCAAGACCCTTCTTCCACCATGGCATGAAGGCTATGCGGTTGATACCTTGCATGCATCCTGGGCAGTGTTTCAAACGCTTTCTTCCCTTGGCAAAAGTGCTGCGTATCAGCGCCCAAGCGAAGGCGATATCAAATATTTAGCGTTGTTTGACTCTGTCACCAACGGCCCACTGG
Source organism: uncultured Comamonas sp. (assembly GCF_964277875.1). NCBI lineage: Bacteria > Pseudomonadati > Pseudomonadota > Betaproteobacteria > Burkholderiales > Comamonadaceae > Comamonas > uncultured Comamonas sp. Next base: position 34,959 of record NZ_CAXYJV010000042.1, on the reverse strand, counting down.
CCTTGAGAGCAGACACACTAGGTCCTTGGGGCGAACACACACTGAAATCGCCACGTGATGCGCTTCGTATGCGTCTAGCGCAGTGGCTAACCAGCGCTATATCCAAGTTGGCTACGACTGCCCTGCCATTGGCGTTCTTAGTCTGGCTCACCGGATCCATGCTTACCGTGATTCAGTCCCTGCGCAGACGAACGCTTCCTCCACCAGAGTGGTGGGTAACCTCGGCGATTGCCGGAGGAATTATCACGCGGGTTTTGTTACTAGGATTCTTGGAGGCAACGTCAATACCCAGCAATAACATGCTCTACCTCTCTCCGTTGGTCCCACTGTCGCTGGCTATGATCCCTGTCACATGCTGGGGAGTGCTGCATTGGCTATCTCCGAGCGTCAGGCACAATGCGGCAGCCGCTTGAATGATGAAGAATAACTCTGACATGACCGTGAATCCATCCAACCTCTACCGCAACCAGCGCATCGCCGTCATCCTCCCCTGCCACAACGAAGAACTGACCGTGCGCCCAGTGGTGGAAGGCTTTCGGCAGGCATTGCCCGAGGCAGAGATCTATATCTTCAACAACCTCTCGACGGACCGCACCGCCGAGATCGCCGTTGAAGTAGGCGCGCATCTGCGCAATGTCAATCTGAAGGGCAAAGGCAATGTGGTGCGCCGCATGTTTGCCGATGTGGATGCCGATATCTATGTGATGGCCGATGGCGACGCGACCTACCACGCGCCTTCGGCACGCAAGCTCATCGATATGTTGATTGACCAGCAGCTAGACATGGTGGTGGGCGCGCGCGTAGAGGCTGAAGCCGCACCCGGCGACACAGGTATCACCTACCGCCCCGGCCACCGCTGGGGCAACAAGCTGTTGACGGGTACAGTACAGCAGATTTTTGGCGGCAGTTTCCGTGACATGCTCTCGGGCTACCGGGTGTTCTCGCGGCGCTATGTCAAATCCTTCCCTGCACACTCGCAGGGCTTCGAGATCGAGACCGAGCTGAATGTGCATGCGCTGGAGCTGCGCATGCCTTGTACCGAGGTCGATACGCCTTACGGCGCCCGGCCTGAGGGCTCCGCCAGCAAGTTGTCCACCTACCGCGACGGCTGGCGCATCCTCAAGACCATTGGCCGCCTGGTAGTCAGCGAGAAGCCCCTGCAGTTCTTCGGCTGGCTGGGCGCGGCACTGGCACTGATCGCCATTGCACTGGCCGTACCCATCGTGATGGAGTACAGCCATACCGGCATGGTGCGACGCTTTCCAACCTTGGGTTTGGTGACCGCCATGATGGTCTGCGGAGGCGTGTTTTTTGTTACTGGCCTGATCCTGCAAGCCATTACCTTGACACGGCGCGAGATCAAGCAGTTTGCTTATCTGGCATCCGTGGCCAATACACCGAGCAAGTGATGGGTTTCAAGATCAAGCGCTCGGTGCTCTGGTTTCTGATCGCCGGTTCGCTCGCTTTTGTTGTTGATGTCGCGGTGCTGACCTTGCTGCGGAATACGCTGGGGGTGTATGCCGCAAGAGCCGTATCATTCTGGCTGGCCGCTACCACCACTTGGCTGATCAATCGCAATATTTCCTTTGCAGGTCGCAGCGCCTCCGGGGGCCTACTGACCGAGTACCTGCGCTATCTGGGTCTGATGCTGGGCGGAGGCGCAGTCAACTTGGCGGTTTACTCGTTGCTGGCCTGGATCTTTCCCCAAGGCCCGCTGTGGCTGATGCTGTATGTAGCAGCCGGTACCCTCGTCGCGATGACGGTGAACTACCTCAGCATGACCCGGCTGCTATACCGCCAGTCTCACTGAAACTAGACAGCGTTAGGCGGTTGGCGGTTTTACCATTCCCGCTGCAGTAAAAATATACCGCGGACATTGCCTATACCCAAGGTGTAGACCACTTCATAGTTTAGAAGAGGGAATTACTCCTTGAGATTACACCCCAATGAATCTCAAACAAAATATTGGAAGTTTTAATGAAATCTACCCGGCTTAGAAATTTGTTTATACTTATATTTCTGATCGCAGGCACGGTGTATATAAGCAATACTTGGTCACCATCATCCTATGCATATTTTCTAAAGTATCATCTTGGATACGTAGATATCAAGCCTGATTTTGGAGAAGCAAGACCAGTCCGCAGTGATGAATGGGCGGTCGTCACTCCAATGACCCAGGCTACCGTCAATAACGACTTCAAAAGATTTAACAAAACTTCGTTATATGAAGAAGACTTACGGATCAATTATGGCTTACCTATAGCCGATTGGGGTTTCATCTTCAAGCCAACCATGTGGCTCTATGGATGGGCAAACCCGGCCTACGCCTATTCTTTCCATTGGTTTGCCATATTTTCACTCTTTATAGCTGGATATGCCTTTCTCTTCAAAAAATTCGGCGCCAGTAACAATATAGCGATCCTACTGTCATTTAGCCTGTACTTCACAGGCTTCAGCCAATTTTGGTGGAATGAAAAAGGCCCACTAGTGGCAATGTTTCCTTGGGTTATCATTCCATTCTTCTTACGAATAAAACCAATCTGGCAGCTACTCCTTTTCTATTATGCCGCAGTTGCCTGGCTGTTAACAAATCTTTATCCACCGGTCCAAATATCTTTGGCATTTGTTGGCTTCGCTATTTTAGTCCTGCGGCTGCCCAAGCTATTTAAACTCCCCAATCTAGCCTTTTTACTGATATTCGCAATGCTCGCGGCTGCGACTGCTGCGCTATACCATTATGACTACCTGAAAGCAACGAGTGCAACACTGTATCCAGGAGGGCGGCATCTAGACGGAGGAGGCGTTCCTTCGAGGTTTTGGCTCTCGTGGTTTTTTCCGGCCATCAACTTCTCTTGGAGTTACAAGGATCTGATAGGCATCAACATGTCCGAAATCGGATCAGTGGGAATGTATTACTACATTTCCATTCTACTGGTTCTAAACTACAGGAATTTCAATATTCTCTGGAATGACCCAATACACCGCAAAGTATTTATCGGCCTGTCTATTGCATTCGCTATGCAATGCGCATGGATGCTACTCCCCATCCCCGCAAATATCGGAATGATTTTGCTATGGAACAACGTCCAATCGGTGAGAATGCAATTTGCAAGCGGTGTTACACTCACAATTTTGGCGTTTTATACAGCTAATGTTACAGGTGTGGTTTTCTCTTGGCAGCGTCTTTTAGCAATACTTATCACAGCCGCTGCGGGCTGGCTTTTATTGAAGTATCCGATTGCGCCAAAGCGCTGGGAAGACCTGACTTTCTTACCCATGATTGCAATCGCTTATCTGGTAGCGAGAAAAAAGCCACATCTGGCACACACATCGATTTTGATGGCATCACTTATATTCGGAGCATTGTTCTTCGGTAGATTCAACCCCTTGCAGTCAGCGTGGCCGATATTCAATCTTCAAGATAATTTAGTCGTTGATTATCTACGCAAACAGGAAAAATCCAACAACAATCTATTGATCGCCATGGATTTACCAGGATCAACGGCCAATGGCTTGGGTTTTCGATCTTTGAGCCACGTCACCCCCGTACCACATCTTGATTTCTGGAAAAAACACTTCCCAGAACTCCCTGAAGGCGAGTTTAATTACATTTTTAATCGGTACTCCCACATCAACCCCTACCCAGCACTGCATCCCTCTCTACGGCAAGCAGACTCGTTAGAGGTTCCGATCAACCATTTTCTGAAAATGAAACAAGCCTTGGTGGTTAGCAGCTATTCTCCTGACTTACAAAGGCAGGGATTTTTTAGTCTCGAGAAAAGCTATGAGGACGCCATTGTTTTAAATGGTTGGGGCGGATGGCAAGGTGAAATGGCCGAGCGCGCCTTAGAAATCAAGATCCAACCACCGTTACCTCAGCCAATCGAGTGGATCACCATGGTTCGTACTGATTTACCGCTCAACACAGACAATGAAATATCAGCGCTAAATGGCTTTCGCCTGACTCTTTCTGGAAATCGTGGGAAGATGCCTGATTGCTTATCGATGATCGCCGTTGATAAAAAGACGGGAGAGCGAAATTTGATAGTGAATCCGCCCTCTGTGCCCCAGTGTGAGTCAATGGACCGTTAAAATTGAAAACGCTACTTCCTGCGGAGGTGGCCTCTCATCGTGTGAAGAAGAATTCCATGGCCAGCACTCCCACCACATCTCAGTCAACAGCAATTTTCGACGTAGTTTCTGTGTGTGGATCATCACAAGTTAGTTTATGAACAGCATCGCGCCGTCGCGCCTGCACCCCGTCAATAATTTCGACGCCTTGCGCTTGGCCGCCGCTTTGGCCGTGCTGTACAGCCACCAGTACCCGATCACCGGCACAACGCCCCCAGCCTGGATGAATGTGGCAATGGTCGGTGGTGTGGCTGTGATGGCTTTCTTTGTAATCAGCGGATATCTGGTCACTCTCAGCTGGTTCTACCAACCACGCCTATGGGCCTTTTGTGCGAAACGTGCGCTGCGCATCTGGCCTGCGTTGCTGACGGTGGTATTGCTGGCCACCTTGGTATTGGGCTCCAGCGTTACAACCTTGCCGCTTCCCGATTACTTCCGACACCCTATGACCTGGGACTATCTGCACAATTTGTTGCTGCAGACGCGCTTCGGTCTGCCGGGGGTATTTGCAGGCAATACCTTCCCGGATACGGTCAATGGCTCTTTATGGACCATCCCCATCGAGGTGAGCTGCTATGCCGTACTGGCAGCAGCGGGAGCATGCGGGCTGCTGCGCTTTCGTTGGCTGTGGGCAGCCATCTGCGCTGCATATCTGCTGTGGTTTCTTACCCATAAGACTGTGGATTTGACGGGAGTGATGACCCACTGGTGGGAGTTTCCGGCGTACTTTGCGTTTGGCTCGTTGATTGCCTGCTTCCACCAGCAGTTTTTGCAGCGCCGTGCGCTGTTTGCGGCTATTGCCTGTGTTTGTGCGCTGACTGCCTATGCGTGCGGATTTTCCTACTCTGCGATCTTGCTGTTTCTGCCAGCAGTACTGCTGGCTGTGGGTACCGCCTCCTGGCCTGTGTTGTCTCAGGCAGGCAGGTTTGGCGATGTCTCCTATGGTACTTATCTGTATGCGTTTCCTATCCAGCAGACGGTACGCTTGCTGGCGCCCGATCTGGGTTTCACCAGCAGCCTGGCCATCGTGGTAATGCTGACTTTGGTGGCCGGCTGGCTGTCCTGGCGTTTGGTGGAACAGCCAGCACTGCGGCTCAAAACCCGTTGGCAATAAGTTGGCATGCAGTACAGAAAAGATATTGATGGCTTACGCGCCATCGCCGTAGGCTCCGTCATCCTCTTCCATGCTGGTTTATCCCGGCAACTGCCAGGAGGATTTTTCGGTGTCGACATCTTTTTTGTCATCAGCGGCTTTTTGATTGGCCGCATTCTGTTCAGCGAAATTGCCGAAGGCCGCTACAGCCTGTTGCGTTTCTACGAGAGACGGGCGCGGCGCATTCTTCCAGCACTGTTTTTTGTCTTGCTGCTGAGCTACGGCTTCGCACGCCTGCTGCTGACGCCGCTCGCGTTTGCCGATTTCCGCAACAGCTTGTTTGCCACCTTGGGCTTTGCGTCCAACATCTATTTCTGGCTGCACAGCAGCTATTTCGAACCCGCCAGCGAGCTCAAGCCCCTGCTCCACACCTGGAGCCTGGGGGTGGAAGAGCAGTACTACATCCTCTTTCCTCTGCTGGCGTTTGCGCTGCGCAACTCACGCTGGCGTTGGGCAGCGATCGCACTGTGTGCTTCAGCGAGCTTCATCTGGGCGGTCGCCACCGTATCTGCCTACCCCAATGCCGCGTTCTATTTGCTGCCTGCACGGGCCTGGGAACTGTTGATCGGAGCACTGGGGGCACTCTGGGTTGCGCAGTACACGCTGGCGGCCAAAACGCGGGTCGCCATGTCGGTGCTGGGTCTGGCATTGATCCTGGTTGCGCTGTTGGGGCTGAGTGCACACTTGCCCCATCCCGGCGCCTATACCTTGATCCCGACGCTGGGCACGGCCTTGGTGCTGGTCGCACAAAGCCCTGGCGGCGTGGCTACCCGCTTGCTGCAGTTGCCGCCGATGGTCTGGCTCGGTCAGATCAGCTACAGCGCCTATTTGTGGCACCAGCCCCTGTTTGCTTTCTGGATCTACCGCTTTGGCAAGCCCTCCTTTGAGCACTATGCCTTCGCCCTGATCGTGGCGACCTTGGTATTGGCTTACCTGTCCTGGCGATTCATCGAAAACCCCGCCAGAAGCGCTAAGCGGACCTCTCACCAGCGCTTTGCCTGGTACGGCGCTGCAGCAGTGATAGTGCTCGCCACCGCGCTGGTTCCGCAAACCTGGTTCCTCAGCCACCGTGCCAATGAGGCCTTGCAGCAGTTGGCCCGCATCGAAAACCTCTACGACCACTTTGAGTTTCAGAAGAACATCCGCCATCAGGTCTGCCATTCGGTGTCGATGGCAGACCGCGAGCGCAACGGCTGCCTGAAAACACGCAGCAAGAATATGGTGTTGTTCGGCGATTCCTACGCGGCGACGCTGTATGAAGGCTTGCGGCACGAGCGCGACAGCAAATACACGGACTACGGCATCATCCAATTGACAGATGGCAATGCTCCACCTTTTTTTCAGGAGGGGCAGATCGATGGAGGGGCACCACTTCGGAATATCAACGAAGCCAAGCTGCAGGCCATTGCGGCCTTGCAACCCCAGAAGATCGTCATCAACTGGATGATGAATGGCAAAAACAGCAGCGATGAGCCACACAAGGAGCTGGCCGCTTTGCAAGCAACCATTGCCCGCTTGCAGGCCGTCAGTCCTCACAGCCACATTGTCGTCATCGGCCCCGTCCCCCACTGGTCGGTCTCGCTGCAGAAGAGCTTGATGGACTTCATCAACGACCAGGATGCCTTTCCGCGTTACATGCAGCAGGGACTGTCTGCCAATGAAGCGCAATGGGACGCCTATTTCAGCCGCCATTTGCAGAAAACCAAAACCACTTACCTGTCCGCGCTGGACGTGTTCTGCACGCCCGCCGGGTGCCTGACCTCCGTTGATGGCACCATTGCGGGCATGACCGCGGTCGACTGGGGGCACCTGACCAAGGCCGGATCGCTGTATCTGGCCGAAAAAATAGCCCCCCACATCTTTGATTAGTCTCTCTCGCCTCCGCAATGCTAGCTCTTGACACCTGGAATCCGCCCTCTCTGCCCATCCTCGGCCTGCTGACCGATATCGACGACACCCTGACCACAGAGGGCAGCGTCCCTGACAACGTGGTGCAGGCCATCGCTGCCCTCAAGGCCAAGGGCCTGGCCGTGATCCCCATCACCGGCCGGCCGGTGGGCTGGAGCGAGCCCTTTGCCGCTGCCTGGCCGGTGGATGCCATCGTGGCCGAGAACGGTGCCGTGGCGCTGCGCCGCAATGCCAGCGGCGGGCTGGACAAGCTCTACCAGCAGGACGAGGCCACGCGCGTCGCCAACTTTGCGAAGATGCAGGCGGTGCTCGCGCAGATCGAGCAGACGGTGCCGGGTGCGCAGCGCGCCACCGATTCGGCCGGGCGCGAATGCGATATTGCCGTGGACCACAGCGAGTTCACGCAGATGCCGCAGGCCGATATCGACCGCTGTGTGGCGCTGATGCAGGAGGCCGGCATGAATGCCACCGTCAGCTCCATCCATATCAATGGCTGGTTTGGCGGGCACAACAAGCTCGAAGGCGCGCGCTGGATCGTCAAGACCTTGTTCGGTCGCGATCTGGACGCGGAAATCGGGCAGTGGTGCTATATCGGCGACTCCACCAATGACCAGCTGATGTTCCAGCATTTCGGCAACAGCTTTGGCGTGGCCAATATCGAGCGCTTTGTGCCCCAGCTGCAGCACCTGCCGCGCTATGTGACGCGCGGCGAGCGCGGCGCTGGCTTTATCGAGCTGGCCGAACGCATCTGCGCGCTGAAGTAAGCGCTGGGGCGGCGAACCAGCCGCCCCTGCACGGCAAAAACGCCCGCGGCACCTGAGGTGCAACGGGCGTTTTGTCATGCGGAACGCGTGGAAGCGCTATGTCTGCATCAGGGCTTGAAGTCGAACTGCTGCTGCAGGATGACCTTCATCGGCTGGTTGTTCTTCATCGCAGGGCGGTACTTCCACTGGCGCACTGCGCGCTCCACCTCGGTCGCCATATCGCGGGAGGTGGTAGTCAGGGTCTTCACATCGCTGACGGCGCCATCGGTGTTGACGACGAACTGCACGCGCACGCTGGCCGGTTGGGGCTGGGCACCAGCCGGGTAAGGGAAACGGGGAGAGGCACCCGTCAGCAGCTGGGGCGCGGTGTCGCAAGCGTTGTCGGCACAGCCGGCCACCACAGGGGCTGCATTGGCCGCAGGGGCGGTGGCCGCAGCAGCGGCAGCATCAGGGGTGGGAGCCGACTGGTTGGTGGCGCAGCCCGCCAGCAGTGCGGCAAGAACGGTGACAACGGCAGAACTGGTACGGATCAATGACATGGTCTGAAGCTTCCAAAAGTCTCGTGGTGGTGCGGCCCAGGCCAACCTGGCGTGCACAGGGCGCGGTACAACAACGCTGCCCGCGCAGCAAACCCCATGTTTTACCACGGGCCTGCGGCCCCATTGTGGAGAAATCCGGTACATGCCCGCTCCCGCATGTCGAAATTGCCGTGGGTGACTACGCGCATTGACACTAGCGGTTAGGATTTGAAGTTGATCGCCTGCAGCCATCCTCCGGGCTGCCGGCGACGGCCCGACCACTGGATACCTCCAAGACACGCAAGGAAAAATGGCAATGACCACTGCATATCCGGATACCCGACTGCTGATCAACAACGAATGGCAAGATGCCTCCGATGGCAAGACCATCGATGTGCTGAACCCTGCTACCGGCAAGCCCATCGGCAAGGTCGCTCATGCCACCAAGAAAGACATGGACCGTGCATTGGAAGCCGCTCAGGCGGGTTTCCTGGTCTGGCGTGCAACCCCTGCCATCGAGCGCGCCAACACCATGCGCCGTGCTGCCGCGCTGCTGCGTGAGCGTGCCGAGCAAATTGGCCGCCTGCTGACCCAGGAGCAAGGCAAGCCTTTTGCCGAAGCCAAGGGCGAAGTGCTCGCTGGCGCCGGCATCATCGAATGGTTTGCCGATGAAGGCCTGCGCGTCTATGGCCGCATCGTGCCCGCCCGCGTGCCCAATGTGCAGCAGCTGGTGATCAAGGAGCCGGTCGGCCCCATCGCTGCGTTCACACCCTGGAACTTCCCTGTCAACCAGGTGGTGCGCAAGCTCGGCGCCGCGCTGGGCACCGGTTGCTCCTTCCTGCTGAAGGCGCCGGAAGAAACCCCCGCATCCCCTGCCGCGCTGCTGCAGTGCTTTGTCGATGCCGGCCTGCCCAAGGGCGTGCTGGGCCTGCTGTTCGGCTCGCCCGCCGAAATCTCCGAGTACCTGATCCCCCACCCGATCATCCGCAAGGTGACCTTCACCGGCTCCACCGCCGTGGGCAAGCAGCTGGCCGCACTGGCTGGCTCGCACATGAAGCGCGTGACGATGGAGCTGGGCGGCCACGCACCGGTGATCGTCGCAGAAGACGCCGATGTGGAACTGGCCGTCAAGGCCACCGCTGCGGCCAAGTTCCGCAATGCCGGTCAGGTCTGCATCTCGCCCACCCGGTTCCTGGTGCACGCCGATGTGAAGGACGCCTTTGTCAGCGCCTTCGTCAAGCACGCCGAAAGCCTGAAGCTGGGTGATGGCCTGAGCGACGGCACCACCCTGGGCCCCCTGGCCAATGCCCGCCGCCTGACTGCGATGGCCCAGGTCGTCGAAGACGCCGCCGCCAAGGGTGCCAAGGTCGCCACCGGTGGCGCACGTGTGGGCAGCGAAGGCAACTTCTTCGCCCCCACCATCCTGGCGGATGTGCCGATGAACGCCTCGGTGTTCAACGACGAGCCCTTTGGCCCGATTGCCGCGATCCGCAGCTTTACGAAGCTCGAAGACGCGATCACCGAAGCCAACCGCCTGCCTTTCGGCCTGGCGGCCTATGCCTACACCCGTGCGTACAAGAACGTGCAGTTGCTGTCGAACCAGATCGAAGCGGGCATGGTCTGGATCAACCAGGCGGCCACGCCAACGGCCGAGTTCCCCTTCGGCGGCGTGAAGGATTCGGGCTACGGCAGCGAAGGCGGCCCGGAAGCCATGGAGGCATACCTGAACTCCAAGGCGGTGTCGATCACGGCCGTCTAAAGACAGTCCAAGGGCCTGTGCGCAGGCCTTGGTCACAAAAAAAGCAAGTCTGCGGACTTGCTTTTTTCTTGGGCTCAACCCTCAGGTGGGGCCAGATTCAGGATGCCGCATCCGCTTCGCGCTCGCGCCGGCTGGGCAGGCCAAACGCGATCGCGCCCAAGGCTCCCTGCACCAGCGCATACACGCCGTAGATCAGCCCCACGCCCACGGCCAAGGCCGCTGGCACGCCAAAGGGCGCCAACGCCGCCGCACTGGCCGCTTCACGCGTGCCCCAGCCGCCCACGCTGACGGGCAAGGCCGCCATCAGAAAAATGGGGGCCATCGCAAAGGCCCAGGCGGCCAGGTCCAGATGGATGCCCAGCGCCAGCCCGCCCAGCGCCAGAGCAGCGGCAGACAGCAGCTGCACCAGCGCAGAAGAGCCCGCCTGCACGAGCATCTGGCGGTTGAAGTCTGGCCGTGCAGCGGCCTGCAGCAAGGGCTGCAACCAACCCGGCAGGCTGGCCGCCTGGCGCTGGCCCAGCCACCACAGCAGCAGCCAAGGCAGCGCAATCCAGACGATGACGCCGAGGACCATCAAGACCTGCAGCGCCAGCGGAGAGATATGCAGCACAGGCGCCAAGGCGCTGGCGGACAGCGCCGCACCGATGGCGCCAATGGCGCAGAGCATCCATAGGCCGCTGAAGCGGTCGAGCAGCACCGACAGCGAGGCAGCGGCCTTGCCCTGCCCACTGCGCTGCAGCACCACGGCGCGGTAGACATCGCCGCCCACCACCGCGCCGGGCAGCAAGGCATTCAGCCCAATCGCCTGGAAATACCAGCGCAGCGCATCGGGCCAGCGCATCGGTGCGCCCAGCCACTGCGCCAGCGCGCGCCAGCGCCAGGCAGACACCACGTTCGACGCGATGGCTGCCGCCAGCCCCGCCAGCAGCCAGCGCCCGTCAGCGGCACGCAGGCGGGCCCAGAGGGCGGCAGGGTCGGCAAAATAGGCCACGGCGCCCAGCAAAGCGGCGCCACACAAGGCCTTGATGCAGGCTTTTTGTGTACGGTTCACACCAGGCGGCGCTTAAAGACTCGAAGCGGCAGCGGGCTGCACAGTCTGCTCGCGCGCTGCGTGGGCATCCAGGCGCACCATGCGGGGGGTGCCGCCGGTCTCGTCGATCACATAGTCGTCCGCATAGTACTGGCGGCCACCGCCGGACTCGTAGTAGATGCGGGTCAGCAGCTCACCGATCAGGCCGGCGGCGACAAAGGTCATGCCCATCAGCACCAGCATCACGCCAATGATCAGCAAGGGCCGCCCGCCAATGCTCTCGCCCATCAGCTTGACGATGAACAGGTAGGCCAGGATCAGAAAGCCCGGCGTAGCCAGCCACAGGCCCAGTCCGCCAAAGGCGTGCAGCGGGCGCTGGCGGTAGCGCATCAGGAAGACCATCAGGATCAAATCCAGAATCACGCGGAAGGTGCGGTCAATGCCGTACTTGGAGACACCCGCCGTGCGGGCGTGGTGGCGCACCGGCACTTCGGTGATGCGGGCACCGGCATCGCGCGCCAGCGAAGGGATGAAGCGGTGCAGCTCCCCGTAGAGGTGCACGCGGTCGATGATGTGGCGCCGGTAGGCCTTGAGCGCGCAGCCGTAGTCGTGCAGCTGCACGCCGGTGGCGTTGGAGATCAGGCGGTTGGCAATCTTGGACGGCAGCTTGCGCGAGATGGCCGCATCCTGGCGGTCCTTGCGCCAGCCGGAGACCATATCGACGCTCGGGTCGGTCTCCAGGCGGTTGAGCAGCAGAGGAATGTCGTCGGGCTCGTTTTGCAGGTCGGCGTCCAGGGTCACCACATAGCGGCCCTGCACCCGGTCAAAACCGGCTTGCAGCGCGCTGGACTGGCCATAGTTGCGCGCGAGGATCACCGGGCGCAGCCAGGGCCGCGTGGCAGCCAGCTCCAGCAGGCGCTTGGCGCTGTCGTCCTTGGAGCCATCGTCGACGGCAATCAGCTCATAGCTCAGCGGCTGCGAGCGCATGGCCGCGTCAATCCGGTCGACCAGGGCGATCAGATTGTCGAACTCGTTGTAGATAGGGACGACGATGGAAACAGCAGGGGACATAAAGGGCACATTGCAAAAAGCCGCTCAAACAGGCGGCTGGGCCGGTACCGGAAACGGTGTACGGCGCAGCCCAACCGGGGTGGGCGACTCTTCTGGCATTGGTAAAACAGCGGTCGCCTATACTACCTGATCCGCTTTTTCCTCTGCTGCTGATGCGACAGGCTGGTGCCGCGCCTTGGGGCTGCGGGCCCTGTATGCACCTGCATTTCGTGTTTCTGCCATGACCTCTGCGTCCCCCTCCCCCGCCAAAGATTGGCAGTCCCAGCTCTACCGCCACCCCTTGGCCTGGGTGCTGGTGCTGGCCTGTGCGCATGTCATCTCGCGCGTGGCCATCTCGGACGGCATGAAATGGGACGAATCCGAACAAATCCTCTGGTCCCAGCAGTTCCTGCTGGGATACGGCGCCCAGCCGCCCGCCTACAGCTGGCTGCAATGGCTGGTGGGCCAGCTGCTGGGCCCCACGGTGCTGTCGCTGTCGCTGGTCAAGCACAGCCTGATCGTGCTCACCTATGTGCTGGCCTGGCAAACCGGCCGCGCGCTGCTGCCGGCCAAGGGCGCCTTCTGGGTCGCTGGCGGCCTGCTGCTGATGCTGCCGTTTGGCTGGGACAGCGTGCGCGACCAGACCCACACCATCCTCGTCACCGCGATGACCTTTGGCGCCTGGTGGATGGCCTTGCGCCAGGTGCGCGCGCCGGCGCTGATCAACTTTGTCGGCCTGGGCATCTTCTGCGGCGTGGGCATGCTGGCCAAGTACAGCTTTGCGATGCTGATCGCCGTGTTTGCCGTGGCCGCCTTCAGCGTGCCCCAGGTGCGCCGGGCGCTGCTGGGCCGGGGCTGGTGGCTGGCGCCGTTGATTGGCCTGCTGATCTTTGCGCCGCACGGCTACTGGCTGCTGCACCACTGGCGTGAGGCCACGACCGAAACCATCCACAAGATGGATATCTCCACCCAGGTGTCCCACCTCAAGGGCCTGGGCGCGCTGGCCAATGCCGTGTTCTCCACCCTGGGGCTGTGGCTGCTGGTCAGCCTGGCCAGCTACCGCAGCCGTTTGTGGAAAGCCGATGCAGCACCATCCCCCGCCGCAGATGCAGCCCTGCTGGAATGGCGCATCTGGGCCTGGCCGCTGCTGTGGCGCTACCTGGCGCTGGTGTTTGCCATTTTGGTGGGCATGGTGCTGGTGGGCGATGTCAGCAGCTTCAAGCAGCGCTGGGTGCTGCCGCTGACGGCCGTGGCGCCGTTGGCGCTGTATGTCTGGCGCCCGCGCCTGCTGGCCGATCGTGTGGGCCGGGGCTACACCACCACGGTGCTGGTGTTCGCGCTGGTCTTCCTGACCCTGGCGACGGTGCGCCCCTGGCAGTCCAACCTGCGCAAGGATCCCGACGAGCTCAACCACCCCGTCGCGCAGCTGAGCGCGTCGCTGGCGGCTGCGGGCTATGACGGCCAAGGCGTCATCGTCGGCTCGGACAACATGGTCGCTGCGATGCTGCGCTCGCACAATCCCCAGGCCTATGCGACGGCCTGCACGGCCGAGTTTGGCCGCATGGCCGACTGCCTGGCCCAGGCCCGTGCCAAGGCCGTGCAAACTGGCGCCGGTCTGCTGTACATTGCCCGCATGGACAAGGCCACGCCCGCCTGGTGGGAGCCGGTGCTGGCCACGGCGCCCGGCGCCACCATCCAAGATCTGACCCTTCCGTTTTCCCATATGCGTGCCAGCACGCCGCCCATGCACTACCAGTTTGTGTGGCTGCCCGCACCCATCACACCATGAAACCTGTTCTCGTCACCGGCGCTGCCGGTTTTATCGGCATGCACTGCGCCTTGCGCCTGTTGGAGCGGGGCCTGCCTGTTGTCGGCATCGACAACCTCAACAGCTACTACGACGTCGCGCTCAAGCAGGCCCGGCTCGCGCAGCTGCAAAGCCATCCCCACTTCCGCTTCATCCAGCTCGATCTGGCCGACCGCGCCGGCATGGCCGCGCTGTTTGACGAGATCAAGCCCCAGCGCGTGCTGCACCTGGCCGCCCAGGCAGGGGTGCGCTACTCCATCGACCAGCCCGACGACTACACGGATTCGAACCTGCTGGGCTTTGGCCATGTGCTGCAGGGCTGCCGCAAGCACCAGGTCGCGCACCTGGTCTATGCCAGCAGCTCCAGCGTCTACGGCGGCAATGCCAAGATGCCTTATGCCGAGAGTGATGCCGTTGACCACCCGATCAGCTACTACGCGGCCACCAAGAAGGCCAACGAGCTGATGGCGCACACCTACTCGCACCTCTACCAGATGCCCACCACCGGGCTGCGCTTTTTCACGGTTTACGGGCCCTGGGGCCGGCCGGACATGGCCTTGTTCAAGTTCACCAAGGCCATCCTGGCGGGCGAGACCATCGACGTCTATGGCAATGGCCAGCTGGTGCGCGATTTCACCTTCATCGACGACATCGTCGAAGGCATTCTGCGTGTGCTGGACAAGCCCGCCACGCCCGATGCCAGCTATGATCCTCTGCAGCCCAACCCGGGCACCAGCACCGCGCCCTACCGCATCTTCAACATCGGCAACAGCCAGCCCACCGTGCTGATGGACTACATCGCCGCGCTGGAGTCCGCGCTGGGCATGCAGGCCAACAAGCGCATGCTGCCCATCCAGCCGGGCGACATGCACAGCACCTCGGCCGACACCCGGGCCTTGCAGGCCTGGGTGCAGTTCGCCCCTTCTTTCACTGTCACAGACGGAATCCAGCGCTTTGTCGACTGGTACCGCTCGTTCTACCGCGTATGAAAGTCACTGTTTTTGGAACCGGCTATGTCGGTCTTGTTCAAGGTGCCGTGCTGGCCGATGTCGGCCACCAGGTGCTCTGTGTCGATGTGGATGCGGCCAAGGTCGCCGCACTGCAGGCCGGCCAGATCCCTATCCATGAGCCGGGCCTGGACAAGCTCGTCACCAGCAACCATGCCAATGGCCGGCTGCGCTTTACCACCGATGCGGCGCTGGGCGTCAGCCACAGCGAGGTGATCTTCCTGGCCGTGGGCACGCCCCCCGATGAGGACGGCAGCGCCGACCTGCAGTACGTGCTGGCCGTGGCCCGCACCATTGCCCAGCACATGAATGGCCCGCGCATCGTCATCAACAAATCCACCGTACCGGTAGGCACGGCCGACAAGGTGCGCGCTGTGATCGCCGAAGGCCTCGCAGCACGCGGCGCCAGCTACGGCTTCGATGTGGTCTCCAACCCGGAATTCCTCAAGGAAGGCGCGGCCGTGGCCGACTGCCAGCGGCCCGACCGCATCATCATCGGCACCAGCAACCCCACGTCAGAGGCGCGGCTGCGCGAGCTGTATGCGCCCTTCAACCGCAACCACGACAAGATCGTGGTGATGGATGTGCGCAGCGCCGAGCTGACCAAGTACGCCGCCAATGCGATGCTGGCCACCAAGATCAGCTTCATGAACGAGATCGCCAACCTGGCCGAGCGCCTCGGCGCCAATGTGGAAGCGGTGCGCCGCGGCATTGGCAGCGATCCGCGCATTGGCTACCACTTCATCTACCCCGGTGTGGGCTATGGCGGCAGCTGCTTTCCCAAGGATGTGAAGGCCCTGGTGCGCACCGCCGAGGAAATCGGCTTCGACCCCTTGCTGCTCAACGCCGTGGAGGCCCGCAATGCCGCCCAGCGCCATGTGCTGTTCGAGCGCATCAGCGCCTTCTATGGTGGCCAGCTGCAGGGCAAGACGATTGCGCTGTGGGGCCTGGCCTTCAAGCCCAACACCGATGACATGCGCGAGGCGCCCAGCCGCACGCTGCTGGAATCGCTGTGGGCCGCAGGCGCCCGTGTGCAAGCTTATGACCCCGTAGCGATGCAGGAAGCCCAGCGCATCTACGGCGAGCGCAGCGACCTGGTGCTGGCCGCCGACCCCGAGGCCACCTTGCAGGGCGCCGACTGCCTGGCCATCGTCACCGAGTGGCAGATCTTCCGCGCGCCCGATTTTGGCCAACTGGCCCAGCGCCTGCGCGACCGCATGATTTTTGATGGCCGCAACCTCTATGACCCGGCGCTGGTAGCCGGTTATGGCCTGGGCTATGTGTCCATCGGCCGCCAGCCGGTCCCGCGCAGCGAATAAGGCGCCCGCTGGTCAGCCCAAAAAAAAGCGAGTCCTAGCACTCGCTTTTTTGCTGCCTTGGGGGCCGCCACTGCAACCCTCCCCACTTATTTGCCGCCCGCCACCTGGCCATCAAAGCGCATGTCGGCATAGGCCACGGTGCGGCTGCCTTTGGCCAAACGGTAGCCCCACCAGATCAGCAGGAACACCGGCAGGCCGATATAGGTGGCGACCACGCCGCCCCAGTCGATCTGGTCCTTCAGGAAGGCCTCGTAGTTCTGCCCCAAGGTGATGACCAGGCACAGCACAAACGCAAAGATGGGGCCGAACGGGAACCACGGCGAGACATAGGGCAGCTGCGACACCTGATGGCCCTGCGCCAGAAAGCCCTTGCGGAAGCGGTAGTGGCTGATGGCAATGCCCAGCCAGGCGATGAAGCCGGTCATGCCCGACAGGTTGAGCAGCCACAGGTAGACCGTCTGCGGGCTGAACAGAAAGCTGAAAAAGCACAGGCCGGCCATCACCGTGGTCGCCAGCAAGGCCATCACCGGCACACCGTGGCGCGAGAGGCGGCCAAAAATGCGCGGGGCCATGCCCTGGCAGGCGAGGGTGTAGAGCATGCGGGTGGAGGCATACATGCCCGAGTTACCGGCCGACAGCACCGAGGTCAGCACCACCGCATTCATGATGACGGCCGCCGACAGCAGGCCTGCTTTCTCAAACACCAGGGTGAAGGGGCTCACGCTGATATCGCCCACATCGTTGCGCAGCAGGTGCGGGTCGGTATAGGCGACCAGCGAGCCGATCACCGCAATCGCCAGCACATAGAAAAGCAGAATGCGCCAGAACACCTGGCGCACTGCGCGCGGAATGTTCTTGGCAGGGTTCTCGGACTCGGCCGCAGCAATGCCGATCAGCTCGGTGCCCTGGAAGGAAAAGCCTACGATCATCGCCACACCGATCAGGGCCGCAAAGCCACCGGCAAACGGCGCATCGGCCACCTGCCAGTTGGCGATGGCGCCCCAGACGCCGTCGGCCGGGCCGCCTTTGAGAATGCCAAAAATCATCGCCACACCCAGCGCGATGAACACCAGCACCGTCGTCACCTTGATCGCCGCGAACCAGTACTCGGCCTCGCCAAAACCTCGCACCGAGATGGCATTGAGGGCCACCATCAGCATCAGGAACAGCGCGCTCCACCAGTAGCCCGGCACATCGGGGAACCAGTAGGCCATCACCAGCTGCGAGGCCACCAGGTCCACCGCAATCGTGATCGCCCAGTTGTACCAGTAGTTCCAGCCCAGCGCGAAGCCAAAGCCCTCGTCCACGTAGCGCGCGCCATAGGTGGCAAACGAGCCCGACACCGGCATGAAGGCCGCCAGCTCGCCCAGGCTGGTCATCAGGAAGTAGACCATCAGGCCGATGACGCCATAGGCCAGCAGCGCCCCGCCGGGCCCCGCCTGCGCAATGGTGGCACCCGATGCCACAAACAGCCCCGTACCGATGGAGCCACCAATGGCAATCATCGACAAATGGCGTGCCTTGAGATCACGGCGCAGTTCATTGACTGGCGCGCAAGAAGAGGGAGACCCAGAACCCGGCATAAACAAAAAAGCATGGCCGCAAGCGCCATGCCGACAATGACAAGGCCGCCATTATCGGGTTTTCCCCTGGCCTGCGGTAGTGGCCGCCCACAATTCCGCTACAGGGCCTGTGTTTCCCTCTCGCGGTCCAGGTCTCAGGCCAAGGTCAGGGTCTGGCTGATCGACCACGGCTGGCCCGGCGCCAGCAGCACCGGCGTGTCGATGCTCGCGGCCTCCACACAGAGCATCTGGCGCCAGCCGTCATCGGGCATATCGGCCAGGCTGTGGCTCAGTCGTACGCCCGGGTTCCAGACCACCACCTCGCTGGCCGTGCTGCTGTGGGCAATCTCCAGCCTGCGGCCGCCGGGCAGATCGGGCTGCTCAAGCTGCAGCACCGTGCCCGCTGCGCCAGGCGTGGAGAACACCCGGTCAAAGCCCTGCTCAGTGGTCGCGGCAAAGCCGACATCGCCCGGCGGCTGCACAAAGCGGGTATCGGCCAGCGCATCCCAGCAGGCCAGGCCCTGCAGACCGGAAAGCGCCGTTTGCGCCACATCGTCGACCTGCAGGTAGCTGTGCAGCGCGCAGGTCATCGACCAAGGTACCTCGTCGGTGTTCTGTACATCCAGGCCAATGGTGAGCTGGCGGGCATGCACCGTGATGCGCAACCGGGCATCAAAGGCATGCGGCCAAAAGGCCCGGGTGGCCGCGCTGTCCGTCAGCTGCATCACGATACCGTCTCCATCGGCCTGCAGCATCTGCCAGCGCAGGTTGCGCGCAAAGCCATGCTTGGGCAAAGGCCCGCGCACATTGAACTGTGGAAAGCACACCGGCACGCCGCCGCGAATGGCGGCCTGGCCATCGCGCAGGCTGGCGGGGCTCAGGTACAGGTGCTCGCGGCCATCAGCCGTCTTCCAGGACAACAGCTGCGCGCCCTGCTCCGCCACCACGGCCGACGATCCATCGGCCCACTGGGCACACCAGGCGGGAAAGCCTTCGTAGCTGATTTGGGTCCACGCATGCGCCATCTGTTTTGCTCCTGTGAAGGCAGCCATTGTGACATTGGCAGCGGCCCTGGCCGCCGCTGGCAAGCCATACAGCGGACAGTAAAAAGGACAGCCGTAGCTGTCCTTGGTAGATGCGGTATTGAAGCAAGTGCCCCGCCGCAGCCGGGCACGCTGGCTATCAATATTCCCAGAAAATGCGCTGGATTTCCTTGGGGTCGTTGGTCTTGGTCAGTGCCAATGCGGCCAGCAGACGGGCTTTTTCGGGACGCAGGTCATGCGCAACCACCCAGTCGTACTTGTCATCCGGCTGCTCTGCATTGCGCAGCACAAAGCCATAAGGCACACGTGCCGAGCGGATCACCTGCACGCCCTTGCTGCGCGCTTCTTGCAGTGCAGGCACGATGCGGTCTGCCACCGAGCCATTGCCGGTGCCGGCATGCACGATCGCCTTGGCGCCGGTGCCGACGAAGGCATCGATCGCGGTGCGCGGCACATTGCCGTAGCTGTAGACCACTTCCACCGCCGGCAGGCTGGTGATGGAGTCGATGTTGAACTCGGACTGCATCGTGTGGCGCTTGACCGGGGCACGGAACCAGTAGTTCTTGCCCTCGACCACCATGCCCAGCGGACCCCACTGGCTTTGGAACGCGCTGGTCTTGATGTTCACATCCTTGTTCACATCACGCGCGGTCTGGATCTCG
This sequence comes from uncultured Comamonas sp., assembly GCF_964277875.1. NCBI lineage: Bacteria > Pseudomonadati > Pseudomonadota > Betaproteobacteria > Burkholderiales > Comamonadaceae > Comamonas > uncultured Comamonas sp. The sequence continues at coordinate 15,246 of NZ_CAXYJV010000042.1, read as the reverse complement.
TCGTTCATCGTCACGACCACGCCCTTGCCTTCGGCATCCTTGGAGGCGGCGACGCTGACGGCGTTGACCAGGTTCAAAGCGCCATCGGCCGACAGCGCCGTGCCTGGGCGCATCGAACCGACCACGACGATGGGCTTGTTGGTGTGCACCGTCAGGCTCAGGAAGTAGGCCGTCTCGGCCAGGGTGTCGGTGCCATGGGTGATGACCACACCATCGACATCCGGCTGCTTGACCAGCGCGGAGACGCGCTTGGCCAGCACCAGCAGGTTGTCATTGGTAAAGCTCTCGGATGCAATCTGGAAGACCTGCTCACCGCGCACCTGGGCCACCTTGGACAGCTCCGGCAGGCCTGCCAGCAGCTTGTCGACCGGTACCTTGGCGGCACTGTAGGTGGCGCTGTTCATCGCCGATGCGCCGGCGCCAGCAATCGTGCCACCGGTGGCCAGCACGACGACATTGCGCTGGCCTTGCTGTGCGGGCTGGCTCGCAGCTGCGGGAGCAGCGGCAGCCGCAACGGGAGTCGCAGGAGCGGACTCCACCATCTTGGTGGATTGCGGGCTGCTGGCGCAGGCGCCCAGGCTCAAGCTGATCGCCAGGGTCACGGCACTCAGTGCGGGAAGCCTCCAGCGGGCGTTCTGGGATGAATGGGTCATCGATTGGGATGGCATCAGTAGCACCTCGTGTCAAAAGCCGCTATCTTAGAAACTGTGTGCGGGCCGCGCATTGGTGAACACACCTATGGTTTTTTGCAAGCCCATAGACTCCAAGATTGACGCCCAGGCGACGATTCGCCGACACAAAGACACAGACATATCTAGGGCTATGTTGGCCGCCGGCCAAGGGGGTTGCCAGCGCCGCTAGACTTGCCGGATCGGGGTTGTTACCACTGTCAATATCAACAGGTTCTGGCGTTGCGCAAGCCGCAGCAGTCAGGCCGCAGGCCTGCGCGGTGTGCCTGCCTGTTGCGCACGGCACAGGCACGGCCGCAGGCCCATTGCAGGAGAAGAGTGCATGTTTTCGTTTTTCGAGCGGCGGGTGCCGCCCTATCCCAGCGCCGAGCCCCAGGTTCCGCCCAAGGGGTTTTTTGTTTTCATGTGGGCCTGTACACAGGGCATGCGTGGCTGGATCGGCCTGCTCACGGTCACATCGGCGCTGCTGGCCGTCTATGAAGCGATGCTGTTTGCGGTGATGGGCCATGTGGTCGACTGGCTGGCGACGATGTCGCCCAACAACTTCTGGACCGAGCAGGGCGGCACCGTGCTGGGCATTGTCGGCGTGCTGCTGGGCAGTGTGCTGCTGCTGGCGCTGCACACGCAGGTGATGCACCAGGTGCTGGCCATCAACTTTCCGATGCGGCTGCGCTGGGTCTTCCACCGGCTGATGCTGGGCCAGAGCATGTCCTTCTACGCCGACGAGTTTGCCGGCCGCATTACGACCAAGATCATGCAGACGGCGCTGTCCGTGCGCGAAGTGGTGTTCATGATTGTCGATGTGCTGGTCGGCGTGAGCGTCTACATGATCGGTATCCTGGTCCTCGCAGCCAGCTTTGAATGGCGGCTGATGATTCCGTTTCTGCTGTGGCTGCTGGCGTATATCGGCGCCTGCTTCTTCTTTGTGCCGCGCCTGGGCAAGATCGGCAAGGCCCAGGCCGATGCGCGCTCGATGATGACCGGCCGCGTGACCGACGCCTATACGAATATCGCCACCGTCAAGCTGTTCGCCCATACCAAGCGCGAGGCCGAGTACGCCCGCAGCGCGATGGAAGCCTTCAAGCAGACCGGCCATGCGCAGATGCGCCTGGTGAGCCTGTTCGAGATCACCAACCACCTGATGATCACCCTGCTGCTGCTGGGTGCCTCGGGCACCGCGCTGTACCTGTGGCTCAATGGCCAGGCCAGCGCCGGCGTGGTGGCCGCCGTGATCGCGATGGCACTGCGCCTGATGGGCTATTCGCACTGGGTGATGTGGCAGATGACGGGGCTGTTTGAAAACGTCGGCACCATCCAGGACGGCATCAACACCCTGACCAAGCCGCGCAGCATCGTCGATGCCAGCGACGCCAAGCCGCTGGTGGTGCAGCAAGGCCGCATCGAGTTCGACAACGTCAGCTTTGCCTACAAGGATGCCGGACGCCCGGTCATCGACCAGCTGAACCTGACCATCAACCCCGGCGAGCGCATCGGCCTCATTGGCCGCTCGGGCGCCGGCAAGTCGACCTTGGTCAACCTGCTGCTGCGCTTCCACGATCTGGCCGGTGGCCAGATCCGCATCGATGGGCAGGACATCGCCAAGGTCACGCAGGACAGCCTGCGCAGCAATATCGGCATGGTGACGCAGGACACCTCGCTGCTGCACCGCTCGATGCGCGACAACATCCTGTATGGCCGCCCCGATGCCAGCGAAGAAGACATGCGCCGCGCCACCGAGCGGGCCGAGGCCTCGGACTTCATCAGCACCCTGAGCGACCGCTTTGGCCGCACCGGCTACGACGCCCAGGTGGGTGAGCGCGGCGTCAAGCTCTCGGGCGGCCAGCGCCAGCGCGTGGCCATTGCCCGCGTGATGCTGAAGGACGCGCCCATCCTGCTGCTGGACGAGGCTACCAGCGCGTTGGACAGCGAGGTCGAAGCCGCCATCCAGGAAAGCCTGGACAGCCTCATGCATGGCAAGACCGTCATCGCCATCGCGCACCGCCTGTCCACCATCGCCGCGATGGACCGCTTGATCGTCATGGACAAGGGCCAGATCATCGAGCAGGGCAGCCACCAGCAACTGCTGGCCCAAGGCGGCATCTATGCCAAGCTCTGGGCCCACCAGAGTGGCGGCTTCCTGGCCGAGCCGGTCGATGGACCTTTGTAGGCAACACCATGACCATCGAGCTGAAAAAGGACGTGCACGACCGTGCCGTCCAATCCATCGAACGCTACTTCGAGCAGACCCAGGGCGAGCGCATCGGCAACATGACGGCCTCGGCCCTGCTCGGCTTCTTCCTGCAGGAAATCGGGCCCAGCCTCTACAACCAGGGCGTGGCCGATGCCCAGGCCCGTATGCACGAGCGCCTGCAGGAGCTCGACTACGAGGTGCATGAGGACGAGTTTGGCTATTGGAAAAGCCCCGCAACGCCCAAACGGGGACTGCGGGGCTGAGCGGCCTGCCAGCACCCGCCTGCGCGGACAGCGCCGCCCGCTACCGCTGCGCTGAAGGGCAGGCGCGGTGGCAAGGCGCTCAGGGTTTGAGCAGCACCTTGCCTTTGCGGCCGGGCTGCAGGCTGGCCGCTGCGGCCTGGGCCGCATCGGCCAGGTCATAGATGGCTTCGGTCGGCAGCTTGAGCTCCCCGCCCAGGATGCGCTGCATCAGCTCTCCCAGCAGGCGCCGCTTGTCCTGCGCGGACATGGCCTCGCTCACCTTGCTGCCCCAAAAGCCTTTGACGGTGGCCTGTTTGAATATCATCGCGCCCGAGTCGATCTGCATCGGCTCGCCCGCCATGGTGCCGAATGACACCAGGGTGCCGCCCTCGCCCAACAATGCCAGCAGCGCGGCGCTGGCCGCTCCGCCGATCGAATCAACGGCCGCATGGGCGCCGCCCGGACCCAGCAGAGCGCTGGCGCTTTGCTGCCAGCCGTCCTGTGCGGTCGACAGCACATGGGCGATCCCCAGATCGCTCAGCTCCTGCACACCCGCGTCGCGGCGCACCAGGTTGAGCACATGCACACCGCGTGCGCTCGCCAGCATCGCCAGTGTCTTGCCGACCGCGCCGTTGGCCGTGTTCTGGGCAATCCACTGCCCCGGCGCGACCTGCAGGAACTCCAGCAGCATCAGCGCGCTGAGCGGCATCGCAATGAGCTGTGCCGCCACGTCGTCGGGGATGGCGTCAGGCACCGGCACCAGCTGGCGTGCGGGTGCCAGAAAGTACTCCGCCCAGGTGCCGTGAACCCCGGCGACGGCCACGCGCTGTCCCACGGTGACGCCCTCGACGTCCGGCCCCAGCGCCTCGACCATGCCGACCGCCTCACTGCCGCCAATCGCCGGCAACTCGGGCTTGTAGCCATAGCGGCCCCGGATGGTCCACAGGTCATGGTTATGGATAGGCGCCAGCAAGGTCTGGATGCGGACTTCGCCAGCAGCCGGCTCGGGCTTGGGCAGGCTGCCCAGGCTCAGCACGTCGGAAGGCTCGCCAAAGGTGGTATGCATCGCACTGCGCATGGTGTGTCCTTTCAAGCCAGTTGGGTGAGCAAGGCCTCGGCCACCGCTTCGCTGCTCGCAGGGTTCTGGCCGGTGACCAAGGGCCCGTCCACCTCCACATGCACCTGCCAATCGGCGCCTTTGCGGTAATCGCCGCCCAAGCCTTTGAACGCATCTTCCAGAAGAAAAGGCACCACAGCCGTCAAGCCGACCGCCTCTTCTTCGCTGTTGCTAAAGCCGGTCACGCGCCGGCCCGCCACCAGCGGTTGTCCACCGGCGGTCTTGACCTTGATGAGTGCACCCGGGGCATGGCAGACCAGACCCAGTGGCTTGCCTGCACGCGCAAAGGATTCCAGCAGCGCGATGGAGTGCGCATCCTGGGCCAGATCCCACAGCGGGCCATGGCCGCCAGGGTAGAAGACGGCATCGAAGTCATCGGGCTGGATCTGTGCCAGTGGCACGGTCTTGGCCAGCGCCGCCTGGGCCTGCGGATCCTTGCGGAAGCGCTCGGTGGCAGGCGTCTGGGCATCGGGCTCGTCACTCTTGGGGTCCAGAGGCGGCTGTCCGCCCAGCGGAGATGCCAGCGTGATCTGGGCACCCGCGTCCTGGAAGACGTAATAGGGCGCGGCAAATTCTTCGAGCCAGAAGCCCGTCTTGCGGCCCGTGTCGCCAAGACGGTCGTGCGAGGTCAGTACAAACAGAACTTTCATGGAGAACTCCTTGGAGGTTAATGCGCAGGGGTGGAGGAGGATGCAGAGGCCGCCGCCTCGCAGCGCAGCAGGTGCACGGTCGCAAGCCGCGCCTGTTGCAGTGACGATCGGTCCTGGCTCAGCTTGGCAAGCAAGGCTGCGCCCAGCCACATCTGGTACAGCACATGCGCCAGGCCCAGCGACGGCGCACCAGCGGGCAAGGAGCCATCGGCCCTTGCCTCGTCAATCCATGCGGCAATCCGGGCCAGCAGGCGCTGCACCCCGGTGTCCAGCACGAGCCGCATGTCTTCGGACAGATCGGCCACCTCGGCTGCCAGCTTGACGACCAGGCATTCCTCGGCCCAGCCGCAGCCGGCATCGCCGGGTGCTTCGATCCAGGCATCCCAGTAGCGCATCAGGCGTTCATAGCCCGTGCCATCTGCGGCCTGCAGCCCGTCGACCTTGCGGCCATAGCCATCGACATACTGCTGGAGCAGCGCGCAGCCAAAAGCCTCTTTCGACGGGAAGTAGTGGTAGAACGAACCCTTGGGAACGTTGCAGGTCTTCAGGATTTCCAGCAAGCCCAGGGCAGCAAAGCCTTTGCGCAGCACGAGCTGGTGACCGGTATCGAGGATGTGCTGGCGGGTCGCTTCCGCCTTCTTGGTCAGGGTCATGTGCTGCATTGTAGTCAAAAATAGACCAGTCGTCTATTTTTTGTGAATCTAGACCTGCCAAAAGGCGGCAGCAGATGCAGCCACACGGGCCACAGCTCCCCCCACCAAGGCGCCACCGGCACCCGGCCCGCCCTACGCATCCAGCCGATCCGCGCCAGCGCCCGCCCCAGATGCTGCGGCATGTCTTAAGCTTGCAGTCTTGCCTTAGCGCGCCAGCCCCACAGAAAGCCTGCCCGATGACCGATCTCTCTTCGATGCCCGACCCCGAGGCAGCCGTACAGCGGCTGGCGCAGTTCTATCAGCAGCTCGCGCCTTCCGATCTCGACCGGCTGGGCGACTACTATGCGGCGGATGCCTTCTTCAAGGATCCATTCAACGCGGTGCGCGGCGTGCCCGCCATTACCGCCATCTTTGTGCATATGTTTGCGGCCTTGCAGGAGCCGCGCTTTGTCATCACACGCACACTGGCGCGGGACCGCAGCGCAGCGCTGGAATGGGAATTCCACTTTCGCTTCCAGCGCTGGCGCCCCCAAGTGGCGCAGTGCATAAGAGGTGTGTCGTGGCTGAGCCTGGATGCCCAGGGGCGCGTCTCACACCACCGCGATTACTGGGATACCGCCGAAGAGGTGTATGAGAAATTGCCTGCACTGGGCGTGCTGATGCGCTGGCTGCGCCGCAGTGGCTCGGCGCCAGCGGCCAACGCGGGCGATCCGCCGAGCGGCGCGTGACCGGTGCGCGGCGTGCCGTGCCGAGTGCGATGCGGACGGCAGCGCCGCAGACGCGCCCGCCTCAGCGCAGGCCAGGTGCAGCGGCCGCGCCCGTCAGGCCGTCAAAGGTGGTCCCGGTCACCCAGTCAATGATCTGGTCATGGGTGTACTGGCCCGACTCGTTGAGCAGGCCCAGCACCGGATCGCAGGCACGCGCAAACAAGGTATAGAGCACCAGCTCGGCAGGCAAGGCCGCTGGCAGTTGGCCGCCGGTCTGCGCCTCGGTGATCCAGATGCTGAGCCGGTTGCTCAGCGCAATGAGGCGGTCCATGTAGGCATCGTTGGATTGCAGCGACGCGCTGAGGTTGGAGTTTTGCGCCGGCAGCGAGGGCATTTGCCCTTCCAGCTGGGTGCGCATGGCCCAGCGCACCACCGCTTTCAACTGCTCCAGTGCCCCAATGGGCTGGCCAGACTCCGCCGCCTCGTCGGCCGCAGTGCGCAAGCCATCGACAAAGGCCAACGCGCGGTCCAGCACCCCGACCATCGCCGCGCCGGCCAATTCCTCCTTCGACGTGAACAGCTTGTAGAGACTGGCCTTGGCCATGCCCGCTTCCGCCGCCACCTCGTCGACGGTCATCGCGTCGTAGCCCTTGGTCGCGAGCAGCCGGTTGACCGCCGTCACGATGGCCTCTTCACGCACACGCTGTATTTGTTCCTTGATGGCAGACCGAGCATTCATGCCGCCATTTTATGACGTCGAAGGTCAGGAAGAAAACTAAATGGTGCAAATTTGATATTTGTGGTTTATAGTGTGAACTCATCAGTTCAACAATTGATCTTTGAGATTCAAACGTTTGGCTGTTGTATCTATGAGGGGCCTTTCATGCAACGCATCGCTGTCATCGGATCGGGCATCTCTGGGCTGGCCGCCGCCGCCCACCTGGCCCGCTCGCAGACATCGCACCGGGTCTGCCTGCTGGAGGGCGGCAGCCATTTCGGCGGCCATGCCAACACGGTGGACCTGCGCCTGAACGGCATCACGCACGGCGTGGACACCGGCTTTCTGGTGTTCAACCACCGCACCTACCCCTTGCTGACCCAGCTCTTCCAAGACCTGGATGTCGATACGGTCGCCTCGGAGATGTCGTTCTCCGTCCAGGTGCCCGGTGCCAACGGGGCATCCGCGCTGGAGTGGAGCGGCCGGTCCCTGGCCAGCGTGTTTGCCCAAAAACGCAACCTGCTGCGCCCGCGTTTCTGGGGCATGCTGCAGGACATCGCCCGCTTCAACCGCCTGACCACCGGGATCGCCGAGCGCCAGGCCGAGGCAGAGATGACCGCACCGATCGCTGCATTCCTGGACCAGCACCGCTTCTCTGAGGCGTTCCGCAGCGACTACCTGCTGCCGATGCTGGGCTGCATCTGGTCCTGCCCGACGGACCAGATGCTGCGCTTCCCCGTCGCCACGATGATCCGCTTCTGCCACAACCACGGCCTGATCCAGGTACGGGACCGGCCGCAGTGGTACAGCGTGCGCGCAGGCTCGCGCCAGTATGTGCGCCGCCTGCTGGCCCGCTTGACGCAGGATGGCCGCCACGAGGCGCGGCTGAACACGCCGGTGCTCGGCCTGCAGCGCCACCCACAGGGCGTCATGGTGCAGATGGCCCAGGGCGCCGAATGGTTTGATGCCGTGGTTCTGGCCTGCCACAGCGACCAGGCCTTGCAGCTGCTGGGCGACGGCGCGACCACCGCTGAACGCGCGGTGCTCGGCAGCATCCGCTACCAGCCCAACGAGGCGGTCCTGCATACCGACAGCAGCGTGCTGCCCCAGCGCCGGGCAGCCTGGGCCGCATGGAACTACGAGCGCGCAGCCGCCTCCAGCGCGGAGCAGGCGGGCGTCTGCCTGCACTACCTGATCAACCAGCTCCAGCCCCTGCCTTGGCAGCAGCCGGTGCTGGTATCGCTCAACCCGGCGCGCCCGATTGCCGCAGACCAGGTACATGCCCGCATCCAGTACAGCCACCCGGTGTTTGACCAGGCGGCCATCCTGGCCCAGCGCCAGCTGCCCCAGCTGCAGGGCCAGCTGAGCACCTGGTATTGCGGTGCCTGGTGCGGCTATGGCTTCCACGAGGACGGACTGCGGTCCGGCCTGGCGGCCGCTGAGAGCCTGTGCCAGTCGCTGGCCGGCGCAGCGCCAGCCGTGCAAGCACCTATGCTGGAGGAGGCCGCATGAGCAACCGCTCGCTGATCGGCTTTGGCCACGTCTGGCACCAGCGCTTGCGCCCGGTGGTGCATGCCTTCCGCTACCCCGGGTACTTCTTGCTGCTGCCTTTGCGCAGCTTGCGCGACCAGCCCGATGCGGTGCTGCGCCGCAACCGGCGCGCGGCGATCAGCTTTCATGACTGCGACCATGGCGACGGCAGTGCGGACTGCCTGGCCTGGTTTGACCAGCTGCTGCAGCAGGAAGGCATCGGGGACGCGGTCGGCGAGGTCTGGCTGCACACCTTCCCGCGTGTGCTGGGCTATGCGTTCAAACCCGTCAGCTTCTGGTATGCGCACCGCGCCGATGGCTCGCTGGCCGCAGTGCTGGCCGAGGTCAACAACACCTTTGGCGAACGCCATGCCTACCTGCTGGCCGGGCCCGATCTGGCCTGGGGAACAGAACAGGTCGCGGCCAAGTGCTTCCATGTGTCGCCGTTTTGCAATGTGCAGGGCGAGTACCGCTTCCGCTTTGTGCGCAGCGACAGCCGCAACCTGGTGCAGGTCGATCTGCATGACGAGGCCGGGCCGCTGCTGCGCACCGGCGTCGCAGGCACGCTGCAGCCGTTGACCCGCGCCACCGTGCGGCGCGCATTCTGGGGCATGCCCTTGATGACCTGGGGCGTCGTGTTCCGCATCCACTGGCAGGCGCTGCGCCTTTGGTGCAAACGCCTGCCTTTCCACCGCAAACCCTCCGAGCCCAAGAGCCTCGTCACACGATGAACTCCACCACTGCACCCCTGCCGAGCCCGTCCGCCCCAGCCGGACGCTCCACCCCCCGCAGCGCGCGCCAGGTGCTGCAGCTGCTGGAACATCTGCCCTGCGGCCAGCTGGACCTGCAACTGCCCGATGGGCGGGTGCGGCACTTCCGCCAGCAGGCCACAGCCCAGGCCGATGCACGCTGCGTCATCCACGACTGGGATGCGCTGGACCGCGTTCAGCGCTCGGGCGACATCGGATGGGCCGAAGGCTATATCGACGGCCAATGGGACAGTCCGGACCTCAGCGCGTTGCTGCGCCTGTGCATCGCCAACCGTGATCACCTGGAGCAGCTGGTGTACGGCAGCTGGTGGGGGCGGCTGGGCTTTCGGCTGCGCCACCTGCTGCGCCGCAATACGCGAGCGGGCAGTGCCAGAAACATCCATGCCCACTATGACCTGGGCAATGACTTCTACCGCCTGTTTCTCGATCCGGGCATGAGCTACAGCGCAGCCTGGTTTGTCGGGCGCGACGCCCCGGCACGGGCCCAGGCCGACCTGGGCCAGGCCCAGGATGCCAAGATGCGGCAGGCGCTGCGGCAAACCGGACTGCAGCCGGGCCAGCGCCTGCTGGAGATCGGGTGTGGATGGGGCGGCCTGGCGCAGATGGCAGCCGAGGCATTTGGTGCGCAGGTCACCGGGGTAACGCTGTCGCGCGAACAGCTGCTGTGGGGACGGCAGCGCATCGCCGATGCGGGACTGGCGCATCAGGTCGATCTGCGCTACCAGGATTACCGCGACCTGGCGGCCGAGTACCAGGCGCAGCCCTTTGATGCCATCGTGTCCATCGAGATGTTTGAAGCCGTGGGGCATGAATACTGGGGCAGCTACTTCCAGACGCTGCGCCAGTGCCTCAAGCCCGGCGGCCGGGCCTGCGTGCAGTCGATCACCTTGCGCAACGACCTGTTTGCACGTTACCTGCACTCGACCGACTTCATCCAGCAGTACATCTTTCCCGGGGGGCTGCTGCCCAGCACCGAAGCCTTTGAGCAGGAGGCGCTGCGGGCCGGACTGGTCGTGGAACACAAGCTGCATTTTGGCAGCGACTATGCCGAGACGCTGAGGCGCTGGCGCGACGCTTTCGAGCGCCAGCTCGATGCCGTCCGGGACCAGGGCTTTGACGAGCGTTTCATCCGTATCTGGCGCTTCTACCTCGCCTACTGCGAGGCATCGTTCGACATGGGCAATACCGATGTGGTCCAGTTCACGTTGCGCAGGCCCGACAATGCCTGACCTGCGCCGACGCCAAACCCTGTGCTGGGGCGCCAGCCTTGTTGCTCTTTCCACCACTGCCATGACCCACGACCTCCTCGCTGCCACACCTGCCATCCCTGCCGAGCTGGGCACCGCCTTGCCCGGCGCGCGCCTGGTCGGCACCGGTGTGCTGCGGTTTTTTGGACTGCGGGTCTACGAGGCGCGGCTGTGGGCGCCTGCCGGCTTCAACCCGCAGGACTACACACGCCAGCCTTTTGCGCTGGAGCTGGTCTACGACCGCAAGCTCGAGGGTGAGGCCATTGCGGAGCGCTCCATTGCCGAGATGCGCCGGGTGGCGCCCTTCTCGGAGGACCAGGCCCGCCAGTGGCTGCGCATGATGAAGCAGGCCTTTCCCGATGTGGCGGCGCAGGACCGCCTGCTGGGCCTGAACGACGGCACAGGCAAGGTCGTCTTCCTGCACAACGGGCGCGAGACCGCCGCCATTGACGATGCGCTGTACGCGCGCCTGTTCTTTGGCATCTGGCTGTCGGAGCAAACCAGCGCACCGGCACTGCGCGCTGCGCTGCTGGGCCAGGGCTGAGGACGGTCCGCGATGCATGCCATCCCTGTTCAGCAAGCGCTCTCCTGGCGCACGGGGCTGGCCTATGGTGCGCTGGCTGCACCGCTGGCCTTTGTATCGCTGCCGTTGTATGTGACCCTGCCCCACTACTACGCGGCCGAGGCCGGTGCGCCACTGGCCGGCTTGGGGGCCGTGCTGCTCGCCACCCGGGCCTTCGATGCACTGCTGGACCCGGCGCTGGGCCGCCTGGCAGACCGCCTGCTGCAGCGCGGGCAAGGTGCCGCCTGGCTGGCGGCGGCACTGGGCAGTCTGGCCATGGCCCTGGGTTTTTTTGCACTGTGGCACCCGCCCGCCAGCCACCCGGTCCAGATGCTGGGCTGGCTCGCCGCCTGCCTGTTGCTGAGCACCTTGGCCTACAGCGCGGTTGCCATCCTGCACCAGACCTGGGGCACCCGCTGGGGCGGCCAGGCAGCCTGGCGCACCCAGGTGACTGCCTGGCGCGAGGGCGCCACGTTGGTGGGCGTACTCACGGCCAGCGTCTTGCCCAGCCTGCTGGGCATGGATGCCACCAGTGCGGTGCTGCTGGCCGCGCTGGGCCTGGGTTTGCTGGGCTTGTCCCGGCTGCGCGATCCGCGCGCGGGCGATGCAGATGCGGTGGCACGGGCCGCACCGCGCGGTGGCCTGCCCCAGGCCTCGCCGTGGCGCGATGCCGCCTTTCGCCGGCTGCTGTCGGTCTTCATGCTCAACGGCATTGCGGCGGCCATACCGGCCACGCTCTTGCCCTTCTTTGTCGTGGACCGGCTCCAGGCGCCCGAGCTGCTGCCGCTGTTTTTGCTGTGCTACTTCGCCGCTGCCGCACTCGGCCTGCCGCTGTGGGTGAAAGCCGTTGCCCGCTGGGGCCAGGCGCCCAGCTGGCGCGCCGGCATGCTGGCCAGCGTCATTGCCTTTTTCTCGGCGTCCCTGCTGGGCGCGGGGGATGCCTGGGCCTTTGCCGCCATCTGCATCGCCAGCGGCCTGGCGCTGGGCGCAGACCTGGCGGTGCCTGGTGCGCTGCTGACCGGTGTGATCCACGAATCTGGCCATGGGGGATCCGGCGACGGGCGCTACCTGGGCTGGTGGGCCTGCGCCACCAAGCTCAACCTGGCTCTCGCCGCCGGGTTGTGCCTGCCGCTGCTCGCCATTGCGGGCTACCACAGCGGCAGCACCGCCCCCGCCGGTCTGCAGGCGCTGGCCTGGGCCTATGGCGGTCTGCCCTGCCTGCTCAAGTTGTTGGCCCTGGCCTCACTCTGGCGCGCTGAACGCCTGCAACCCTCCTGGAGGTAACGATGACATCCCCACCCTGCACCCACCGGTTCCTGACCCTGCGGCGCGCCGGAATCGGCCTGGCCTTGGTCGGCACGATCGCTGTGCTGAGCGCCTGCGCCAGCCCCCCGGTCGAAGAATATGCCCAGGAGCGCCCGGCGCTGGACCTGCGCCAGTACTTCAACGGCCCGCTCACGGCACATGGCATGTTCACCGACCGCCAGGGCAAGGTGGTCAAGCGCTTTACCGTGCACATGACCGGCAGGTGGATGGGCAATGACGGCGTGCTGGAAGAGCACTTTGTCTACAGCGATGGCACGAGGCAGGAGCGCACCTGGCACATCCAGTATCTGGGTGAAGGCCGCTATAGCGGCCAGGCAGGGGATGTGGTCGGCCCGGCCACGGGCCAGGCTGCCGGCAACGCGCTGCACTGGAACTACGTGCTGGCCTTGCCGGTGAACGGAAGGGTCTGGAACGTACGGATGGACGACTGGATGTACCTGATGGACGAGCGCACGATGCTCAACCGCACCGCGATGAGCAAGTTCGGCATCCACCTGGGCGATCTGACCATTGCATTCACCAAGGAGCCGGGATAATGCCGCTGCTGCAAGCCAGGCTCAATCTGCCGATGCCCGACTGGCAAGGCCGATCCGCTTGGGTGATTGGTGCCTCCACCGGCATTGGCCGGGCCACGGCGGAGGCGCTGCATGCACGAGGTGCGCGCGTTGTCGTATCGGCCCGGGACGGCGCAGCGCTGCAGGACTTTGCCAGCAGCCGCCCTGGCTGCCTGGCACTGGCGCTGGATGTGAGCCAGCCAAGCACAGTGGCCGCAGCCGCGCAAGCCGTGCATACCGCCCTGGGTGCTGCGCCCGACCTGGTGCTGTACTGTGCGGGCTATTACCGGCCACTGCGCGCCACCGCATTCGACCTCGAAGAGATGCAGAAACACCTGGCGGTCAACTATGTCGGTGTGCTCCATGTGCTGGACGCCGTGCTTCCGATGCTGTTGCAGGCGGGGCAAGGCCATATTGCGCTGGTCGGCAGCGTTGCCGGCTACCGGGGGCTGCCGATGTCGCTGGCCTATGGCCCCACCAAGGCGGCGCTCAACAACCTGGCAGAAAACCTCTATCTGGATCTGCACCCTATAGGGCTGGGCGTGTCCATCATCAATCCCGGCTTTGTCGAGACCCCGCTGACCGCCCAGAACAGCTTCCGGATGCCGGCACTGATCAGCCCCGCCGAAGCGGCGCAGCACATCCTGCAAGGCTGGGCGCGCGGACAGTTCGAGATGAACTTCCCCCGCCGCTTTACCCGCTGGATGCGCCTGCTGCGCTGCCTGCCCGACCGCTGGTACTTTGCCAGCGTGCGGCGGATTACCAAGGCTTGATGCGGGGGCTGGGACGACAGCAGCACGGCATGCGCGCCCATTGCCGGTAGCCCCGCAGTGGGCCAGTCTTGCAGCAGACCTGTTCATCCACTTCTCCCGTTTGGCCCTGCCCTAGACACAAAAGGAAATCTACGATGCCTTTCTCCACATGCGCGCTCATCCGCGCCACGGCCATGGCGCTGGTCATCACCGGCACTGCCGTCGCGCTGCCCGGTTGCGCCGTTTCCGTTCCCCCAGGTGTTCAGCCGGTCAGCAACTTTGACGCCAGCAAATACATGGGCACCTGGTATGAGCTGGCACGCATTGACCACCGCTTTGAAAAGGGCCTGACCCAGGTGACTGCCACCTACAGCCTGAATAGCGATGGCAGCGTGACCGTGCTGAACCGCGGCTATGACGCTGCCACACAGCAGTGGAGGGAGGCCCAAGGCAAGGCACGCTTCCTGCGCCAGGCCGATGAGGCTGCGTTGAAGGTCTCGTTCTTCGGCCCTTTCTACGGCGGCTACAACGTGGTCAGTCTCGACGACCAATACCAAACTGCCTTGGTGATCGGCTGCAGCCTGGACTATATGTGGATTCTGTCTCGCAACAAGACGATTCCGGAGAGCCAGCGCCAAGCGCTGCTGGAGAAAGCACACGCTTTGGGGGTGGATCTGGATCAGGTCATAAGGGTGGAGCAGTAGCTGTGCAGAGATGGATCACATTGGAAGCCGCGTCTAAGTCTACGCAAGCACCAAATGCCCAATTTCCGCGTTGGCTGGGCGAATTTTGATTTCAATGTCGTAACCCAGCCGCGTCAGGCAGTCCATCAATTTGCGCTCGGACAGATTGCTGAAATCGCCGCGCATCATGTCTGAGACTTTGGGCTGGGTAATGCCCATCCGTTTGGCCGCCTCTTGCTGCGTCAATCCCCGGCTTTTCATAGCTTTCCGGATTTCGATCACTAAGCCAGTCTTGATCTTGAGCTTTTCGGCATCGGCTAAGCCAAGGTCGGCAAACACATTGCCGGAACTACGTTGCACTTCAACGCCGTCAACAAGCTGGGTTTTCATTTCCGCAAATCCTTGATATACGCCTCGGCAATTTTCAACCTGGCGTTAATGATGTCCATGTCTTCCTTTGGCGTAGCAATGCCGCGTTTGCTTTTCTTCTGAAAGCAGTGAAGGACAAACACTGCCTCGGCAAACTTGACGGTGTACACGGCTCGGTAGGTGCCGCCCACATCGTTCTCCACCACTTCCAGCACACCCGCACCGCTGAAGAACCTGTTCAAGGTCTCTACGCAGCCGCGTTGGAGTGCAATCGGGATGAGTTCGAAGGGATGAAGCGCAGCTTGCACCGGGGTGCAAGCAAGGGCCAGCGCGCAGAAATCGCCCGATTTCACTCCAACCCGTAGGGACAGTGGTTTTGCGGGCGATTTCTGCGCGCTGGCCCTTGCTTGCACCCAGGTGCAAGCTGCGGACCAGCCCTTCGAACTCATCCCGATTGCACTCCAACGCGGCTGCGTAGAGATCGTG
>NZ_CAXYJV010000041.1:0-320675 GCF_964277875.1 uncultured Comamonas sp. | reverse complement strand
TTCGAACTCACGACCCTCTGCTCCCAAAGCAGATGCGCTACCAGGCTGCGCTACGCTCCGACTAAGCCGCTATTGTATATCGAGCCGCAGCCCCTTCTGGCGAAAAATGATTACTTTGACAACTTTTTAGCGGATCGGACGGTTGGCAGGCAGCCGCCCTGCCCGCTGCGCAGCATGGGCCTCGGCGCTGCACCCAGCGCCCCACCCTGGCCGGACGGTCAACCAGCGTTGCCAGCGCTTTAACAAGACAAACAGCATCGAATCGAATCGTGGATCAGCAAAACAAAAAACCTGCTGCATTTGCATGCAACAGGTTTTTAAATGGAATGGTCGGAGCGGCGGGATTCGAACTCGCGACCCTCTGCTCCCAAAGCAGATGCGCTACCAGGCTGCGCTACGCTCCGACTAAGCCGTTATTGTAACCAGGGTTTTGGCAGCTGAATTTCGTATTTGACGATTTTTTTACAGCGGCCACCCATGCGGTTAACGTTGGGTAGGCGCCGGGCCACGGCCAGGCAGGTGACGGAAAGTGATGCGGCCTTTGCTCAGATCGTAAGGCGACATCTCCAGCGACACCTTGTCACCGGCCAGAATGCGAATGTGGTGCTTGCGCATTTTGCCGCCCGTGTAGGCAATCAGCTCGTGGCCGTTGTCCAGCTTCACGCGAAAGCGCGAATCCGGCAGCACTTCGGTCACGGAGCCTTGCATCTCAATCAGTTCTTCTTTAGCCATATAAGTCGACGAATCCTTGTCTAGTGGTGCATGAACGAAACCGGTTCGCCATGCTGTTCTCTGTGCCACCAACAAGCGGTGGCTCTCTCCATGGTTCGGGATGGTCTTGCCAGCTCTCACCTCCCAGGGGGCAAGCGCCGTGCCAGGCCACTCAGCGAAGCGGCCATCAGCGGGCCCGCCAACGGGCCCCAACAACCAGCATCCCGCACACGATGTACCGCGCAGCCGCCAGGCAGCCAACGCAGTCAAGCCACAAAAGCTTGCAAAGCTCTCTATTGTACTATGTTGCTGCTGTTTACGCTTGGGCTGTCTCGTATAAACGCCGCCTGGCATCAACACTGCCGCAGCGCTTGTGCTTCCATAAACAGAGCGGCGCATCGTTTAGCATCAGCAGCATGCGCGCTCAGGTCTGGGCCGCGCTACCCGCCTGCCCCGCCCTCCTTACATCCAAGCACCATGAACGCTGCATCGACCCGCTACTGGCTGATGAAAAACGAGCCCGATGAATTCTCCATCGACCGCGCGCTCAACGCGCCCCAGGCGACGATCGCCTGGGATGGCGTGCGCAACTACCAGGCGCGCAACTTCATGCGCGATGACATGCAGGTGGGCGATGGTGTGCTGTACTGGCATTCGAGCTGCGCCGAGCCCGGTATTTACGGCATTGCCCGCATCGCGGGCCATCTGCGGCCCGATGCCAGCCAGTTCGACCCGAACTCCAAATACTACGACCCCAAGTCCAAACCCGAGGCCCCGCGCTGGCTGATGCTGGATGTGCAGGCGCTGCGCAAGATCCAGCCCATCACGGTGGCTGCGCTGCGCCAATATCCAGCGTTAGAAGATATGCGGGTGCTGCAAAAAGGCAACCGCCTGTCGATCACGCCGGTGGATGCGCGGCATTGGGACTTCATCATGGGCCTGGTGAAGGCACAGGACTGACGATGGCTGTGGGCGGCAGGATGGCCGCCCTGCCCCCTTGGCCAGCAAGGCTTTGCTGCATAATATAAAACCCGTGAGCTGCCCATGCAATAAGCACCGGCAGCTATTTTTTTGATACCACTTCTGCGCCCAGGAGCCCCATGGCATTTGCTGACAACCTCCAATCCCTGCCTTCCATTGACCATATCGCCGAGCTGCAACTGATCGATGCCGATGGCCAGGTCGCAGCCACCATTCCGAATGCCCCCGGCAAAGCGGGTTCTGCCAAGGTCTACAACGCACTGGCCGCCAAGCATGGCGGCATCAATGTGGCAGCGGCTGAAGAAGGCCTGCAGATTTTTGCTGAACATACGGAAGACGCCAAGGCCCGCCCCGGCGCGCATCCCAATATCGACCGACTGCTGGAAGTCATCACCTCCGGCAAGGGCTATACCGTCAAGGTCGTCCCGGCCTGAGCACCCAAGGCCGTGTTCAGCGCCGGCGCGGTTGCTGGCGGGCAGGCATAGGCGGCTACAAAGCGCTGCAGCATCCGCTGCGGCACAGGCGTGTCGCGCAGCTGCTCCAGCATCGCCTGCGGGTCAAAGCCCTCCGACTGCAGCACCTGCGCACGCAGCTGGATGCAGGCAGCAGCCACCTTCTGGCTGAACTCCGGATGGAACTGGGTGGACACTGCATGGGCCCCATAGCGCACCACCTGGTGCGGGTCATGGGCTGATCTTGCGAGCACCCGGGCGCCTGGCGGCAGCTCCAGCACCGTTTGCATATGGGTCAGATGGGCTTTGAAGCGCGGGCCTGAGCCGGCCAGCAATGCCTCTTCCTCGGCCCCGGCCAGCAGGTCGATATCGAGGCAGCCCATTTCGCGGCCCTTGGGGTGGTAATCGACTTTGCCACCCAGCGCATGGGCCATCAGCTGGTGCCCGTAGCAGACGCCAAACAGCGGAAACCCCAATGCCATCGCGTCGCGTATCCACTGGGCCGCCGCTTCGCTCCACGGCAGACGATCGGTGACCATCGCCCAGGAGCCGGTGATGATCGCGGCGCTGTGCGCGTCATGCGGCGGCAAGGGCTCGCCCTCGAACACCCGCACCACCTTGAACGCGGGCCCAGCGGCGAGCACGGCGGAGAACCACAGTGGCAAATCGCCGGCCTGGGCACGGATATCGTCGGGCGGTGTGCCGACCTGGATGAGCAGCAGAGATTTTTCAGACACGGGTGAAGGCAAAAAAGGCTGACCATGCACTGTAATGCAGGCCAGCCCCGGATGGCTTTCAACCCGGTGTATTTCAATCAATACCGAAAGCGCAGGGTGGACTGCCGTACCACCTCGGGCAGTTGCTGGGCCTGGGCATAGGCCTCGCGCAGGCGGCTGGCGTCGTTGACCCCTTCGTTGACGGTCTTGCGCAGCTGCAGCAAGGCCTCCTTGCTGTTGTCCGGCACATAGGACTGGATGCGCTGCAAGGTCAGCAGGATGTGCTCCCGCAGCCCAAAGGATTCGCTGCTTGCCGGGTCCACATAGGCGCCTTCCAGGCCGAATCGGCAGGCCTGGAAGCGGTTGTAGGTGTAGACCAGGTAGTCGTCCTCACTGGGCTCGAACGGCTCCTCGGCTAGGAACCAGGCCCCCAGCGCCTGCACATAGGCGGCCAGTGCAACGGCGCGCTCGATGGACAGCGGCGTGTCAAACACCCGCACCTCGACGGTGCCAAACTCGGGCTTGGGGCGGATATCCCAGTAGAAATCCTTCATGCTGTGGATCACCCCAGTGGCGGTCATCTTCTCGTAGTAGCGCTCAAAGTCCTCCCAGTGCAGCGCAAACGGTGCCCGGCCAGACAGCGGAAACGCAAACACCGAGTTCAGCCGCGCCGAATCGAAAGCCGTGTCCTGCCCTTGCACAAAGGGGCTGGAGGCCGACAGCGCAATAAAGTGCGGGATATAGCGCGAGAGCCGGTGCAGCATCATCAAGGCCGCGTCGGCACCGGGGCAGCCCACATGCACATGCTGGCCAAAGATCGTGAATTGCTTGGTCAGGTAGCCGTACAGCGCAGTGATCTCTTTGAAACGCGGCTTGTTATAGATGCGCTGCTGGTGCCACTGCTGGAACGGGTGGGTTCCCCCGCCGGCCAGCGCAATATTGAGCTTGTCGGCCGCCTTGACCAGGGCGTCGCGCGTGACCGTCAGCTGCTGGTAGGCATCCTGCGCATCGGTACAGATACCGGTCGATATCTCGATCATGCTGGTGGTCACCTCCGGCACGATCGAGCCCGGCACCTGCGCATTTTTCAGCAGGGCCAGCATATCGGGGGCGTAAGGCGTCAGGTCATAGTGGTTGGTGTTGACCAGCTGCAGCTCCAGCTCCACCCCCAAGGTCAGTGCCTGGGATTGTTGGAAAGCTTCAAGCGTCATGGCGTTTCTCCTTGCTGGTGAGGGCGGACAGACCGATACCGCGGTGGGCCTCGCCACTGCGCCACAGCGCGAGCGAGGCCAGCAGCACACCGATCACCTCACACAGCACAATCATTGGCAGCGCAATCGACGATACGCTGATGGCGACATCCGGGTTGGTGGTGGCCCATTGCGCCACCTGGGCCGAGGCAATCAGCAGTGCCAGGCCCGAGCTGGGCGATTGCGCGCAGGCGACTGGCCACTGGCGCAGCCAGCCAATACCGGTGCCTGCGCCCAGCAAGATGACCCCGCCCATCTTCCCCAGCAGGCGCGCCAGGCTGGCTGCCGCCACCACGCTGATCAGCGCTGCGCTCGGCGCCATCTGGCCGGCCATGCTGGCCACCAGCACAAACATCAGCAGATTGAGCATGGTGTTGCCCGCCATGAAGGCCGTGGGCCAGATCATCGGCCTGGGGCTGAGATTGCGCAGCATCACGCCGGCGAGGACAAAGGCCAGCGCTGCCGAGCCGCCCAGGCGTTCAGACAGCAGGCTGGCTGCCACCAGCACGGCAAGCATGTACAGCGCGGTGGAGTCGCTGCGCGACGAGGTCCAGCGCAACACCGGCCACAAGGCGGCGGTGGTCAGCAGCGCCCACAACAGGGTCAGGCCCAGGTTCCACAAAAGATGGCCCATGCCGGCTGCGGTCAGCATCAGGCCCGACTGGGCATCCGTGCCAGCCACCGGCGACCATGCCACGGTGATGACCAAGCCCAGCACCAGTGCGTATACGCAGCTGAGCGTTGCCATCAGCACGCTGCGGTCGGTGACGGCCCCGCTGGAGCGCAGATCCGAGGAGATGCGCAAAAGAACGGATGGAGACGCCGCCATCGCGATCACGCCAACACCCAGTGACACCGCCCAGCCCATGCCGAGCAGTTGCAGAGTGCCCGTGACCAGCACGAGGGCTGCCAGCGATTCGACCAGGCTTTGCAGCAGCAAAAACGGCTGACGCACCAACCATTTGAGCGAGATTTGCGAGGCGGCAATCAGCATGCTGGTGCCTACGGCCGTATGCAGCAGCACCTGGGTATTGCCCTGCAGCGGCCAGGGCAGATCGCCAAACCCGAGCCAGCCGGCCAATAGGCCGACGACCGTATAACCCAGCATGCGGGGAAAGCCGGTAAGCCGAAAAACCATATGGCCGGCCAGCGCGGCGGCCGCTACCAGCACGCACCAGCTCATCAACGGGCCAACACTGTGTTCAAGCCAGCCGCCAACTTGCGGCAAGGGCATTGAGGATGCTGCATGGGGTGGCATAACTGCACCTTCCTCCCAAAAAATGTGTCCAGCGTGCATGGCCGCATGGCACCGAGTTAGAGATGGCCCTGGCAGCGCGTCGCAGCGGCTGTTCCAGAGCAGGAGATGCATTGCCACCAGTGACACTGTCACGGTGTTGCATTAATGCATCAGATCGTTAACCAATCTCAACGACTCTACCGGATGATCTGCAGATTGCAGCGGCGGCCTGCGTCCAAAGGTTACAAAATGCCTGCAGTCCTACAATAAAAACTGCAGTGGCCAAACCTTGCGCCGCGCCGCACCGGCGTTGAATGGGGCCCACGCATGGGACCAACATTGCTATGCAGAACGTAGCAGGCTTCGGGTACAAAAAATGCCAACTTTGCGCGCGGCAGGGTCTGCGTCTGCAACAGGCATTGCGCCGACAGACACGCGCCTGCGGATATCCGAGTGTGCTGTGTTGCCACCGCAGCCTGCCCCCAACCAGTTGCAATCGTAACTTTATGATGGCAGGCCTGATGCGGCCCGCCACAAGCATCCGGCGCTTGCCCGCTACCACCTGTAGCCTGCATTCATCGCAGCGCTGTCGCACTGGCCGCTATCCCTGGCCCGGCACAGCGCCACCTCCGCCGCATCGCATCAGCCCCCACCCCGTTCTTCTCCCACGGGCGTTGCACCGGCTCTGGCCGAAAGCGCAGCGCCCAGGCTTTGCTTTGGTCTGGATACTTCCGTGCTTGCTTTGTTGACCCGTCTTTTTCCCGTCTGGGCAGCTGTGATGGCGCTGATCGCCTACAGCGCGCCCTCCGCCTTCCTGGGCTTCAAGCCCCATATTGCCCAGTTGCTGATGCTGATCATGTTTGCGATGGGCGTCACCCTGCGCATCAGCGACTTCAGCCGCGTACTGCAGCGCCCTGCGCCGATTGCGGCCGGGTTGTTCCTGCACTACCTCATCATGCCGCTGGCCGCCTGGCTGATTGCCAAGGCGCTGAACATGCCGCCCGAGCTGACGGCCGGCATGGTGCTGGTCGGCAGCGTCGCCAGCGGTACGTCGTCGAATGTGATGATTTTTCTGTCCAAAGGCGATGTGGCGCTGTCGGTGACGATCAGTGCACTGTCCACCCTGGTCGGCATTGTGGCCACGCCGCTGCTTGCGCGCCTCTATATCTCGGCGTCGATCGATGTGCCGGTGAGCGCGCTACTGATGGAGATTGCACAGATCGTGCTGCTGCCGATTGGCCTGGGCCTGCTGCTGAACCATTTCTGGCATGCGCAGATCAAGCGCGTCGAGCGTCTGCTGCCGCTCGTGTCGATGGTGGCGATCCTGCTGGTGCTGTCCACCGTCGTGGCCTTGAGTCGCGACCGCATTGCCACCGTGGGTGGCGTCGTGGTGGCGGGCGTGATTGCGCACAACCTGATCGGTTACCTGGGTGGTTACTGGGGCGGTCGCCTGCTGGGCTTTGACAAATCGGTCTGCCGCACATTGGCGATCGAGGTGGGCATGCAGAACTCGGGCCTCGCGGCCAGCCTGGGCGCGAAGTTCTTCAGCCCGATGGCCGCGCTGCCAGGCGCCATTTTCTCGGTCTGGCACAACATATCGGGATCGCTGCTCGCCGGCTACTGGTCGAGCCGGCCTACCGGCACAGCCAACGACCATGTGCGCCGCGAAGACGTGTCACTGCACTGAGCCTGAAAAACCGCTGTCCGCGTCAGGCGCGCTGGGCGCCTGGCTGCGCCGCCAGCATGTCTCCAGTGCGGCTGCGCGCGCCTGCCACCAGGCCGCTGATCAGCTGGGTCTCGGGCAGGTTCTTCCAGTACCGGCGTGGCATCTCGCGCAGCATGGCCTGCTCCTTGAGGCGCGCCGGGTTGAAGGTGGACTGGTAATAGGCCAGCCATAGCGCTTCACCCGCATCCGGGCCCGGCGCCTGGGCCGCCGTGGCGCCAGGGCCCCATTGCAGGCATTCCTGGTCCCAGAGCACGCTGCAGTCCGGCGTCAGAATCGCCCAGCGCATATTGCCGAAGCGCTCCATGAAAAAGCCCGAGGCCGCGCGAACGATGTGGTGCTCAGGCTCGAACCAGGCCACATGCAGCGGGTGGCCGTTTTCGTCCTGTGCGGGCCGGAAGCGCACAAAGGCATGCATCTTGTGGATCTCTCGCCGCACCGCATGCGCCAGGCGTTCGATATCGCGCCAATCGGCATCGAGCGCATCGCCCGCGAGGCTGGGCATGGCCTGCAGCCGCCACAGCCAGCGGTAGCACAGCATGAAGCGCCCCGGATTGCGGTGGCAGCAAGCATTGCGCAGCACAGCCAGCTGGGGTTTGCGGATGTGCACCGGCTGGCCGGGTGCGATGGCCAAACGGTCCAGCGCATCGGGACTGATGACGCGGGCTGGTGCATCGGGTGCATCATTGGCCGCCGCGGCATCCGCAAACAAATCACCATCCTCGGCCTGGGTAGCCAACTCATCCGACCAGCGCCAGTGCACCACCTCGGGCGCTGCGCCCAGGGCCAATAACACCCGCGCGGCCTGGCGAAAGCCGGCAAAGTCATCCGGTGTTTCCAGCATCACCGTCAAGCTGTCGTTCTCCGCTGGCATGCCTGGCCTCCTCAAAACAAGGCGATCTGCGCCGCAGCCGCCAGTTGCATGCCACTGTGCCGGCGCTGCACAGCCCCCTGCCCCATCTGGGCAAGCAGCTGTTGGCGCAAGCCGGGGCTGTCGAGCATGGCCAGTGGCGGGTGGTAATCATCGAGCTCGACAAAAGGCAGCACCTTGCTGGTGGCAACGCGCAGCTGCTGCAGATCTGCCAGCCGCAGCCGGCGCACCCTGCGGGCGGCCAGCAGGCGCTCGACACTGCCAACACCCAAGCCCGGCACCCGCAGCAGCCAGGCCTTGGCCGCGCGGTTCAAATCCACCGGAAAATGCTGGCGCTGCGACAGCGCCCAGGCAAGTTTGGGGTCCAGCTCCAGATCGAGCATGCCGCCGCTCGCTGGCGCGGTGATCTCAGCCGGGCTGAATCCGTAAAAGCGCATCAGCCAATCGGCCTGGTAGAGCCGGTGCTCGCGAATCAGCGGCGGCGCCTGCAGGGGCAGATCGGATGAGGCATCGGGGATGGGGCTGAAAGCCGAGTAGTAGACCCGGCGCAGACGCTGGCCGGTGTAGAGCGCGCTGCTGGTGAGCAGAATGGTCGCATCATTGGCGCTGTCGGCGCCGACAATCATTTGGGTGCTTTGGCCCGCAGGCGCATAGCTGGGCGCTGCCGCCCGGGCCGCCTGGCGCTGGCGGGGCAGCGATACCAGCTTGCTGCCCTGCTGGTCTTGCTTCTGCTGCCGGGCCACTTCGATATGCTCCGCGACCTGGTGCATGGCCGAGGCAATGCCCACAGCATCCTTTTCCGGCGCCAATTGCTGCAGGCCCTGCTGCGTGGGCAGCTCGATATTGATGCTGAGCCGGTCCGCATAGCGGCCCGCCAGCGCCAACAACTCGGGGGACGCATCTGGAATCGTCTTGAGGTGGATGTAGCCGCGAAAATCGTGGTCCTCGCGCAGGCTGCGGGCCACCTCGACCAGTTGCTCCATCGTGTAGTCGGACGACTGGATGATGCCGCTGGACAGAAACAGGCCTTCTATGCAGTTGCGGCGGTAGAAGTCCAGAGTGAGCCCCACCACCTCGGCCGCGCTGAAGCGGGCGCGCTGCACATTGGAGCTTTTGCGGTTGATGCAGTAGCGGCAGTCGTAGATGCAGAAGTTCGTCAGCAGAATCTTCAACAGCGAGACACAGCGGCCATCGGGCGTGTAACTGTGGCAGATGCCCATGCCCTCGGTCGAGCCCATCCCCTTGCCGCCCAGGGAATTGCGGGGCTTGCTGCCGCTGGATGCGCAGCTGGCATCGTATTTGGCGGCATCGGCCAGAATCTGGAGTTTGGCGAGGGTTTGCATAAATACTGTGTATATGTACAGTATTCTAGCAAAACCTCCCGGCGATGACCAGCGCTGCCTTCCATGCTGTCAGCGTAAGCAGACCCCTTCATAGAGGGGCGGCACCGATCAGATGAAGCGGTGTTTTACAAATACTGTATATAAATACAGTTTTCATCACCCTGCTGCCGTTGCCGCGCCCATGGGCCGCCTCGGCTCCGTCAAGCCTGGGGACCCAGCTTGGCCAGCACGGCCTTTTCCTTGACGGTCGACTCGGCGGCAAACTTCTTGTAGTCGGCGCTGTTCATGTAAATCGGCAGCATCTCAAAGCGCTGCAGCATCGCCTGGTAGCTTTCCATCTCCATCGCTTCCTTGAACGCTTTGTGCAAAGTGGCTTGCACATCGGCCGGCATGCCCTTGGGGCCCACCAGGCCAAACGGCGAGTATTGCGTGGTCGGCAGGCCGAGCTCGATCAAGGTGGGGGTATTGGGCAAGGTGGGCAGGCGCTTTTCGGTCCAGACGTTCAACGCGACCATGCGGCCCTGGTCCACATAGGGGATTACGGCACTGGTGTCGGCCGCGACCATCACCTCGCCTGCCATCGTCGCGCGCATCAGCTCCGCCGATCCTTTGTAGGGCACATGCACGACATCCAGTCCGAGCTGCTGCGCAATGATGGCCGAGGTGACATGCGGCGAAGTATAGGTACCGGTATTGCCCAAGGTCAGCTTGCCAGGGTGGGCCTTGGCCCAGGCCACGACCTCCTGCCAATTCTTGAGCCCGGACTGCGTGCTGGCCACCATGCAGAACGCATAGCCGGTGACATTGATGATGTAGCTCAGATCCTCCACCGGGTTCCATTTGAGGCCCGTGGTGAAAGGCAGGCGCATCACGCTCATCGGCAGCTGGGCGATGGTATAGCCATCGGCCACCGTGTTCTGTAGCTGGGTCGCAGGCAGCGAGCCCGCCGCGCCGGGGCGGTTCTCCACCACAATCGGCTGGCCCAGCACCTTGGCGGCGTTCTCGGCGAGCTGGCGCATTGTCAGGTCGGTCGGCCCGCCGGCGGGAAAGGCCACTACGAGCTTGATCGCCCGGTTGGGAAAGCGCTTGTTCGCGTGGGCCAGCGATGCGCCGGCCCCGATATAAGCTCCCATTGCCGTGGCGGCCCCGGCTTGCACCAGGCTTCTGCGCGTCAACACCATGTCTTTGTCTCCATTTCGGTCTATAGGCGACAAAGAGTGTAGAAAAGCGCATCCAGGCACCGGGACGCCTGGGTGACATGGTCGGCGGGGCGTAAGGGTTCTGACCGCGCAGCCTGGGGGTAGCCCTATTCCACCGTCGCGCCCGATTGCTTGACGGCCTTGCCCCATTCCACCATTTCGCTGGCGACAAAGCGGTCCATCTCCGGGCCGCTGGTCGGTGCGGGCTCGGAGCCCCGGTCACGGATGAATTTCTGCATCTCGGCGCTGCTGAGAATGGCCACCGTTTCTTGGGTCAACTTGTCGACAATGGCTTTGGGCGTTCCCTTGGGAGCCATCAGGCCCAACCAGCCAACAGCCTCAAAGCCCTTGAACTCGGGCAGGCCGGATTCGGCAATCGTGGGCACCTGGGGCAGCTGGCTGGAGCGCGTAGCCGAGGTCACGCCCAGCGGCACGGCCTTGCCAGCCTGGATATTGGCCAAGGCCGCAGTGACCGAATCCACCATCAGCGGCACCTGGTTGCCCAGAAAATCCGCCTGCGCCGGGCCGCTGCCTTTGTAGGGAATATGTTCGATCTGCAGCGCTGCGCGGGCCTTGACCATCTCCGCGCTCAAATGCTGGGTGCCGCCAATGCCGGCGCTGGCATAGCTCAGCTTGCCGGGCTCGGCGCGGGCCTTGCTCACCAGGTCGTTCATGCTTTTGATGCCGCTGGCCGGATTGGCCAGAAAGACCAGCGGCACCTTGGCGATCAAGCTGATGCCAACCAGGTCGGCCCGGGGATCGAAGTTCACCTTTTTGTACAAGGTCTGGTTCACCGCCATCGCGCTGCCCGCCACCAGCAAGGTGTAGCCGTCGGCGGCGCTGCGCGCAACCTGCTCGGAGCCGATATTGCTGCCCGCGCCGGCTTTGTTCTCCACCACCAACGGTTGGCCGAGCTTTTGGCCGAGTTTGTCGGCCAGCGCACGGGCAAAGATATCGGTGGCCTGGCCGGGTGGGAACGGCACGATCAGCTTGATGGGCTTGTCTGGATAGGCGGCAAGGGCCGGACTGGCCGCAACGGCCAAGCTAGCAGCCATTGCCAATGCGGCAGCAGAAGCGAGCGCATGGGGGATCATGGGGTGGGTCTCCTGAAGAGCTGCAGCGGCGTTGGCAGAAAGCGCCGATGCGCTGCGCGAGCTTGTGTAGCCGGGATCTTCGCCCATCCAGTGGCGAATGGGCAGTCTGGGCTGTCTCCAAGACAACTGCTGGTGGTGGGTATCGTTGCTCGCTGGGACGATCAGTTCTGATCGATGGCGCAGCCAAAAGCTATCATCAGCATTGTCATTTTTACCACCGCATGCCATGTTTTTTGGAATCAGCCACCTCGTCCTCCCCTGCAGCGATCTGGAAAAAGCAACGCACCTCTGGCGTGATGTGATCGGCTTCAGGGCCGCGCGCAGCGGCGAGGGCTATGTCGATATCGACACCGGCAGCGCCCTGCTGCGGCTGCTGCAGGTGCCCAAGGTGGAGTCGCAGACAAGCCTGCGCCTGCAGGTGGCCGATGTGGCCCAGGCCTACCAAAGCCTGTTGGCGGCAGGCAGCAGCTCACGCTATGCGCCGATGCGCACCCCCGAGCTCGAAGAGATGGCCTGCGTGAACGATGCCGATGGCCATGCGATCGTGCTGTGGCGCGCGTTGACAGAAGACGAATGGGGTTTTGTGCCGGAACTGCCCAAGCAAGGCGAATGGGCCGCCGATGCCGAAGAGCTGCTGCAACGCCTGCTCGCCCATGTGCCCGCATTCTTCCGCATGCTAGCCCGGCGCAAAACCACGCGCGTGATCGAGCAACTGGCGCAAGAAGCACACAGCGCTGTTACCCGTGAATGGGTCATCAAAGGCTATATCACCGCATCGGCCAAGGTCACACGTTTTCGCCTGGTGGAGCCGCTGCGCGCTGAAGGCATTAACCCGGATGACTACCGGGCGGAGTTTGATGACGAATAAGCCCGGGCCCTGTTGGCACGGCCTTGAACGCCTGACCAAGATGCAAAAAAAGACAGCCCGCAGGCTGTCTTTTGCAGAGTGGCTCAAGACCGGCTGGTCTTACTTGCGCGCAGGCGGCACATCGGTGCAGGTGCCATGGGCCACTTCTGCGGCCATGCCGATGCTTTCGCCCAAGGTCGGGTGCGGGTGGATGGTCTTGCCGATGTCCACGGTATCTGCACCCATCTCGATGGCCAGCGCGATCTCGCCGATCATGTCACCGGCGTGCGTGCCGACCATGCCGCCGCCCAGGATCTTGCCGTGGCCATGGGCTTCGGGCGAGTCGTCGAACAGCAGCTTGGTGAAGCCTTCGTCGCGGCCATTGGCAATCGCGCGGCCGGAGGCGGCCCAGGGGAACAGGCCCTTCTTGACCTTGATGCCTTGGGCCTTGGCCTGGTCTTCGGTGAGACCCACCCATGCCACTTCGGGATCGGTGTAGGCCACCGATGGGATCACGCGGGCATTGAAAGCGGCAGCAGCCAGTTCCTTGTTGCCTTGCAGCTCGCCGGCGATGACTTCAGCGGCCACATGGGCTTCATGCACGGCCTTGTGTGCCAGCATGGGCTGGCCCACGATGTCGCCGATCGCGAAGATGTGGGGCACATTGGTGCGCATCTGGATGTCGACATTGATGAAGCCACGGTCGGTCACGGACACGCCTGCAGCCTCTGCGCCGATCTTCTTGCCATTGGGCGTGCGGCCCACGGCTTGCAGCACCAGGTCGTACACCTGGGGTTCGGGCACGGTCACGCCGTCCTTGGCAGGCTCGAACGAGACCTTGATGCCTTCGGGCGTTGCTTCGGCAGCCACGGTCTTGGTGTTGACCATGATGTTGTCAAAGCGCGGCGCGTTCATCTTTTGCCAGACCTTGACCAAATCGCGGTCAGCGCCTTGCATCAGGCCATCCATCATCTCGACCACATCCAGGCGTGCGCCCAGGGTGCTGTAGACGGTGCCCATTTCCAGGCCGATGATGCCGCCGCCCAGGATCAGCATGCGCTTGGGCACCGCCTTCAAGTCCAGTGCGCCGGTGGAATCGACCACGCGTTCGTCCTTGGGCATGAAGGGCAGATGCACCGCCTGCGAGCCCGCAGCGATGATGGCCTTCTTGAACTGCACGACCTTCTTGGCGCCGGTCTTGTCCTGGCCGTCGCCCGAGGTTTCCTGCACTTCGATATGGTTGGCGCTGACGAAATTGCCATAGCCGCGCACGATCGTGACCTTGCGCATCTTGGCCATCTGGCCCAGACCGCCGGTCAGCTTGCCGATAACCTTCTCTTTATGGGCACGCAGTTGGTCGATGTTGACCTCAGGCGCGGCGAACTTGACGCCGGCGACTTCCAGGTGCTTGACCTCGTCCATCACGGCCGCCACGTGCAGCAGGGCCTTCGATGGGATGCAACCCACGTTCAGGCAGACGCCGCCCAGCGTCTTGTAGCGCTCGATCAGCACCACTTTGAGACCCAGATCGGCCGCGCGGAATGCCGCAGAGTAGCCGCCAGGGCCGCCGCCGAGCACGACCACATCGCAGTCTTCATCGACCTGGCCGCTGTAGTTGCTGGCCACCGGTGCGGGCGCTGCAGCTTGCGCTGCGGGAGCGGGCGCCGCTGCTGCAGGAGCCGGTGCGGGCGACGAGGCTGCCGGTGCAGGTGCTGGCGCAGCAGGCGCAGGGGCAGCGCCCTCAGCGGCTTCCAGCGACAGAATCACCGAGCCTTCGGCGACCTTGTCACCGATCTTGATCTTGAGTTCCTTGACGACGCCGGCATGGCTCGACGGGATTTCCATCGAGGCCTTGTCCGATTCGACGGTGATCAGCGATTGGTCCTTGGCGACGGTATCGCCAGGCTTCACCAGCAGCTCGATCACGCCCACTTCAGCGAAATCACCAATGTCGGGCACTTTGATATCTACGATTGCCATAGTGTGCGTCTCCGATTACAGGATGATGCGGCGGTAGTCCGCCAGCACCTGGCCCAGGTAGGCATTGAAGCGTGCGGCCGAGGCGCCGTCGATGACGCGGTGGTCGTACGACAGGCTCAGCGGCAGCATCAGGCGTGGCACGAACTGCTTGCCGTCCCAGACGGGCTTCATCGCCGACTTGGACAGGCCCAGGATCGCCACTTCAGGGGCGTTCACGATAGGCGTGAAGTGCGTGCCGCCAATGCCGCCCAGCGACGAGATGGAGATGCAGCCGCCTTGCATGTCGGCCGCGCCCAGCTTGCCGTCGCGCGCCTTCTTGGCCAGCTCGCCCATTTCTGCGCTGATCTGGATGATGCCCTTCTTGTCGGCATCCTTGAGCACCGGCACCACCAGGCCATTGGGCGTGTCCGCCGCAAAGCCGATGTTGAAGTACTGCTTGTAGACCAGGGTGTCGCCATCCAGGCTGGTGTTGAACTCAGGGAATTTCTTGAGTGCAGACACCAGCGCCTTGATCACGAAGGCCAGCATGGTGACCTTGACGCCGCTCTTCTCGTTTTCCTTGTTCGTCGAGACGCGGAAGGCTTCGAGCTCGGTGATGTCGGCTTCGTCATTGTTGGTGACGTGCGGGATCATCACCCAGTTGCGGTGCAGGTTGGCGCCCGAGATCTTCTTGATGCGCGACAGATCCTTGCGCTCGACCGTGCCGAACTTGCTGAAATCGACCTTGGGCCATGGCAGCAGATCCAGACCTGCGCCAGAGCCACCACCGGCAGGCGCCTTGGCCGCCTGGGCCTTGGTCTGCACGGCGCCGGCCATCACCTGCTTGGTGAAGGCCTGTACGTCGTCGGAGGTGATACGGCCCTTGTTGCCCGAGCCCTTGACCTCTTCCAGCGGCACGCCCAGCTCACGCGCAAACTTGCGCACCGATGGCGATGCATAAGGCAAGGCGCCCGATGGCGGCACGGTGGGGTTGTGGGCCGGCACGGCAGCAGCCGGCGCAGCGGCGACAGGTGCTGCTGCAGGAGCAGGTGCGCTGGCAGCGGGGGCAGGCGCAGCAGCAGCGGGGGCTTGCGCAGCCGGTGCGGATGCGGGCGCCGCAGCGGTGCTGCCTTCCAGGATTGCGACCAGATCGCCAACATTGATGGTGTCGCCGATCTTGACCTTGAGTTCCTTCACCACGCCAGCGGCGGGCGATGGAATTTCCATCGAGGCCTTGTCGGATTCGACGGTGAACAGCGATTGCTCTGGAGTGACGGTATCGCCCACCTTGACCAGCAGCTCGATCACGGCCACGTCCTTGAAGTCACCGATATCGGGGACCTTCACTTCGACCGGGCCCGAGGCCGCAGGCGCAGCAGCAGCCTGGGGTGCAGGCGTCGGTGCAGCTGCAGCAGCGGGTGCCGCAGCAGCCGGTGCTGGCGCCGGAGCTTGCGCAGCGGGTGCCGCAGCCGCTGCATCCGCCGCTTCGAGCTTGACGATGACCGAGCCTTCGGCGACCTTGTCGCCAATCTTGACGATGATCTCCTTGACCACGCCAGCGTGGCTGGACGGGATTTCCATCGAGGCCTTGTCGGACTCGACGGTGATCAGCGACTGGTCCTTGGCGACGGTGTCACCGGGCTTGACGAGCAACTCGATCACGCCCACTTCTGCGAAGTCGCCAATATCGGGGACTTGAATGTCAATCAATGCCATTGTGGTGTCTCCTGGTGCAATTTAGGCGTACAGCGGGTTGATCTTGTCGGCATTGATGCCGTACTTGGCAATCGCATCGGCGACCTTCTGGGCGGGCAGCTTACCGTCTTCGGCCAGCGCCTTGAGCGCGGCAACCACGATATAGTGGCGGTCGATCTCGAAGTGCTCGCGCAGCTTGCGGCGGAAGTCCGAGCGGCCAAAGCCGTCCGTGCCCAGCACCTTGTAGGTGCGGCCAGCAGGAATGAAGGGACGAATCTGCTCGGCGTAGGACTTCATGTAGTCGGTCGAGGCGATCACCGGGCCGGTGCTGTTGCCCAGCTCGGCGGTCACATACGGCACCTTGGCAGTTTCCAGCGGGTGCAGCAGGTTCCAGCGGTCAGCATCCTGGCCGTCGCGGGTCAGTTCGTTGAACGATGGGCAGCTCCAGACGTCGGCGGTCACGCCCCAGTCGGCAGCCAGCAGCTCTTGCGCAAAGAAGGATTCGCGCAGGATGGTGCCCGAGCCCAGCAGTTGCACGCGCAGGTCCCCTGCGCCACCGGCCTTGCACAGGTACATGCCCTTGAGGATCTTTTCCTCGGTGCCGGGCGTCAGGCCAGGCATAGCATAGTTTTCGTTCAGCAGGGTCAGGTAGTAGAAGACGTTTTCCTGGTTCTGCACCATGCGGCGCAGGCCTTCGTGCATGATCACGGCCACTTCGTGCGAGAAGGTCGGGTCGTAGCTGATGCAATTGGGGATGGTGCCCGCCAGGATGTGGCTGTGACCGTCTTCGTGCTGCAGACCTTCGCCGTTCAACGTGGTACGGCCCGAGGTGCCGCCCAGCAAGAAACCGCGCGCCTGCAGGTCACCCGCTGCCCAGGCCAGATCGCCAATGCGCTGGAATCCGAACATCGAGTAGTAGATATAGAACGGAATCATGATGCGGTTGCTGTGGCTGTAGCTGGTTGCCGCTGCAATCCAGCTGGACATGCCGCCCGCTTCATTGATGCCTTCCTGCAGAATCTGACCCTTGGTGTCTTCCTTGTAGTACATTACCTGGTCTTTGTCGACCGGGGTGTACTGCTGGCCATGCGGGTTGTAGATACCGATCTGGCGGAACAGGCCTTCCATACCGAAGGTACGGGCCTCGTCGACCAGGATGGGCACGACGCGGGGGCCGATTTCCTTGTCGCGCAGCAGCTGGGTGAGGAAGCGCACATAGGCTTGCGTGGTCGAGATCTCACGGCCTTCGGGCGTGGCTTCGAGCACGGCCTTGAAGGTCTCCAGCGGAGGCACGGTGAACTGCTCGTCGGCCTTTTCGCGGCGCTTGGGCAGGTAGCCGCCCAAGGCCTTGCGGCGCTCGTGCAGGTACTTCATTTCCGGGGTGTCGTCCGCTGGCTTGTAGAAAGGCAGGTCGGCGATCTGGCTGTCCGGGATCGGGATGTTGAAACGGTCGCGGAAGGCCTTGATGTCCTCATCGGCCAGCTTCTTGGTCTGGTGGACGTTGTTCTTGCCCTCACCGACCTTGCCCATGCCAAAGCCCTTGACGGTCTTGACCAGCAACACGGTCGGTTGACCCTGGTGGTTTTGTGCGGCGTGGAAGGCGGCGTAGACCTTTTGCGAATCGTGGCCACCACGCTGCAGGTTCCAGATCTCGTCGTCGCTCATGTGCTCGACCATCTTCAAGGTGCGTGGATCGCGGCCGAAGAAGTTCTTGCGCACATAGGCACCATCGTTGGCCTTGAAAGCCTGGTAGTCGCCGTCGTTGCACTCCATCATGATCTTGCGCAGTGCGCCGTCATGGTCCTTGGCCAGCAAGGCATCCCAGCCCTTGCCCCAGATCAGCTTGATCACGTTCCAGCCGGAGCCACGGAACTCGCCTTCGAGCTCCTGAATGATCTTGCCGTTGCCGCGCACCGGGCCGTCCAGGCGCTGCAGGTTGCAGTTGATCACGAAGATCAGGTTGTCGAGGTTTTCACGCGCGGCAAGGCCAATCGCGCCCAGGGATTCGACTTCGTCCATTTCGCCGTCGCCGCAGAACACCCAGACCTTGCGGTTTTCGGTGTTGGCAATGCCGCGGGCGTGCAGGTACTTCAGGAAGCGTGCCTGGTAGATCGCCATGATGGGGCCCAGGCCCATCGAGACGGTGGGGAACTGCCAGAAATCGGGCATCAGCTTGGGGTGGGGGTAGCTGGACAGGCCCTTGCCGTCCACTTCCTGGCGGAAGTTGAGCAGTTGCTCTTCGCTGATACGGCCTTCCAGGTAGGCGCGGGCATAGATGCCGGGCGATACGTGGCCTTGGATGTAAAGGCAGTCACCGCCGTGGTTGTCGCTCTCGGCATGCCAGAAATGGTTGAAGCCAGCACCAAACATGCTGGCCAGCGACGCGAAGGAGCCGATGTGGCCGCCCAGGTCGCCGCCTTCTGGCGGGTGAATGCGGTTGGCCTTGACCACCATGGCCATGGCGTTCCAGCGCATGTAGGCGCGCAGGCGCTGTTCGATCTCGAGGTTGCCGGGGCTGCGGGCTTCCTGCTCGGTCTCGATGGTGTTGACGTAGCCGGTCTTGGCGGAGAAAGGCAGATCGACGCTGTTCTGGCGCGCGTGCTCGAGCAGTTGCTCGATCAGCGAATGCGCGTACTCGGCGCCTTCACGGTCGATCACAGCGGACAGCGCGTCCATCCATTCTCGGGTTTCTTGGCCGTCTGTGCGGGTGGGGCCGTTGACGGCTTTTTGTTCGGATGGTTCGGACATGCTGGCGTCTCCTTCAAGTGATCTGCTATGAATGACTGTGCCAGAGTTTCTCACATTTTTTGAAGATTTCAAATAGCGGTCTTCATTTTCATATTATGGAAAATTGCTGCAAACGCACAATCCACGGGCGCTACAGCACGATGCTTCGCGGACAAAACAGGAGATTTGCCCAGCATCAGGGCACGGCTGCACCGCCCTCGTCTACACTCATCGACCATGAATTCGACCGAGCGCCCCGCCACCCCGCCCCCGAACAGCCGACCCCGTTTGGTGCAGATGTGGCAAACCTGGTGGCGCGGATTGTCACCTTCGAGACAAGACCGCTATGCGGCCATTGCTCCATTGGTGGCGGTGGTGATGTTCTTCATCGCGATCGTCGCGGCCTTTTGGTACCTGCGCAGTGAGGAGCTGGAACGCGAACGCGAGGCCATGCGCCGGGATGTGGAATATGCCCAGCAGCGCATTCGGCTGCGCCTGTCGGAGCGTCAGGAGCAGCTGATGCGCCTGGCCCGCGATGTGGGCAACCAGGACGTGGACAAGAACGGCTTCAATGACCGTGCCGATACGCTGATCAGCCAGTATGCAGAGCTGCAAGCACTGACCTGGATCGATACCGCGCGTCAGGTGCGGGCCACCCAGTTCGGCCCCAGCGTGGCGGCCGAGAACCTGCTCACCCTTGATGAGGTGATCCAGAAAAAGGAATTGCTGGAGCTGTTCGAGATGGCGCGCGACCTGCAGCAGCCCGTGTTCTCGCAGCCGCTGGCAACCAGCGAGACGGCACCGATGCTGCTGCTGGAGGTACCCATTAGTCAAAAAGGCCGCTTTGGCGGCGTGCTGCTGGCCGAGTTCTCGATTGACAATCTGCTGCGCTACGGCACGCCCACCGAGATCCTCGCGCGCTATGCGGTGACGCTGCAGGATGGCAAGGGCACCACGCTGGCCGGCACGCCGCTGGCGCCGCGTGTGGCTGCGCAGCGGCTGCTGCCCTGGCGCACGGGGCCCAACGAATTCGACATGCCAGTGGCGCCGGTGGGCAACAGCCTCAAGCTGCGTGCGCAGGCCTACCACACCTCACTGGGGTTGGTCAGCAACGGGCTGTTCTGGCTTGTCTGTGTGCTGAGCTTCATGACGGCCTGGCTGCTGGTGGCCACCTGGCGCCATACGCGCAAGCGCATCCGCGCGCAGGAGGCGCTGCAGGGAGAAACCAATTTCCGCCGTGCGATGGAGAACAGCGTGCTCACAGGCATGCGTGCGCTCGATCTGCAAGGCCGCATCTCCTACGTGAATGCCGCCTTCTGCCAGATGACCGGCTGGAGCGAAGAAGAGCTGGTGGGCAAGCTGCCCCCCTACCCTTATTGGCCCGAAGGCGACCAAAGCACCTACCACGACATGCTGATCGACGAGATGAGCGGCAAGGTGTTTCCCGGTGGCTTCCAGATGCGGGTCAAGCGCAAGAATGGCACGATGTTCGAGGCGCGGCTTTATGTCTCGCCGCTCATCGATGGCCATGGCCGTCAGACCGGCTGGATGACCTCGATGACCGACATCACCGAGCCCAACCGCATCCGAGAGCAGCTCTCCGCCTCCTACGAGCGCTTTACCATCGTGCTCGAAGCACTGGATGCCTCGGTGTCGGTGGCACCGCTGGGCAGTGCCGAGCTGCTGTTTGCCAACAAGCTCTACCGGCAGTGGTTCGGCTCGCAAACGGTGGGCCATTTGCAGCTGGTCGCCCAGGCGGGCGTGCTGCCCAGCAGCAGCAATGCCAGCACCAGCATGGACGATGAGGACGGGCTGATGGGCCTGCCCAGTGACCAGATCACGACGGCCGTCAGCGGCAACGCCGAGATCTACATCGCTGAACTGGGCAAATGGCTGGAGGTGCGCTCGCGCTACCTCAACTGGGTGGACGGACGGCTCGCGCAAATGGTGATTGCGACCGATATCACACCCCGCCGCCATGCCGAAGAGCAAGCCGCGCGCCAGGCCGAAAAAGCCGCCACCGTGAGCCGCCTGGTGACCATGGGCGAGATGGCCTCGAGCGTCGCGCATGAGCTCAACCAGCCGCTGTCCGCGATCAGCAACTACTGCTCGGGCATGATCACCCGCGTCAAGAACGGCAGCCTCAGCGAAGAGGCTTTGCTGGGCGCGCTGGAAAAGACAGCCCACCAGGCGCAGCGTGCCGGCCAGGTGATCCACCGCATACGCTCGTTTGTCAAACGCAGCGAACCCAACCGGGCGCTGGCCGATGTCAGCGACATCGTCAGCGAAGCGGTCGAGCTGGGCTCGATCGAGCTCAAACGGCACAATGTGCGGCTTTCGCACCACGTTGCCGCACGGTTGCCCAAAGTGAAGGTGGACAGCATCCTGATCGAGCAGGTGCTCATCAACCTGATGAAGAACGGCGCCGAATCCATCGCTAACGCCGAGCGCCCGGCCCACCAGCGGATGGTCGAGCTGCGCGTTGTACCTCGCAAGATCGACGCCACGGATGTGATAGAGTTTTCCGTTCAAGATACGGGGCGCGGCCTGTCACCTGAAGCACTGGAGCGCCTGTTCCAGGCCTTCTTCTCCACCAAGAGCGAAGGCATGGGAATCGGCCTCAATCTCTGCCGCAGCATTGTCGAATCTCACCATGGCCGGATGCAGGCAGAGAACCTCTACAATGGCTCGGAGGTGACGGGTTGTAATTTCAGCTTCTGGATTCCGGTGGCCACGCCGGCGGAGTCCGCTGAATAGCCAGCGCTATACCAATACTGATAGAAGGAATTGTGCATGAGCTTGATCCCCAAAAAGGGCACGGTCTACGTAGTCGATGACGATGAAGCGGTTCGCGACTCGCTTCAATGGTTGCTGGAGGGCAAGGATTACCGTGTGCGCTGCTTTGATTCAGCCGAATCCTTTTTGGCACGCTACGACGCCCGCGAAGTGGCATGCCTGATCGTCGATATCCGCATGGGCGGCATGAGCGGCCTGGAACTGCAGGATCGTCTGATCGAAAACAAGTCGCCCCTGCCCATCGTCTTCATCACCGGCCATGGCGATGTGCCCATGGCGGTCGATACGATGAAAAAGGGTGCGATGGATTTCATCCAGAAACCTTTTGACGAAGCCCAGTTGGACACCTTGGTCGAGCGCATGCTCGACCAGGCGCGCGATGCATTCGCAGGCCACCAGCAGGCCGCCAGCCGCGATGCGCTGCTGGCCAAGCTCACCGGACGCGAATCGCAAGTGCTCGAACGCATTGTCGCCGGCCGCCTCAACAAACAGATCGCCGACGACCTGGGCATCAGCATCAAGACCGTGGAAGCGCACCGCGCCAACATCATGGAAAAGCTGGGTGCCAATACCGTCGCTGATCTGCTCAAGATTGCCCTGGGCTCGAATGCAGCGGCCAAGGCAACGTGATAAATTAGTGGCCTTCGCGCCCTAAGGACGACGTTCCAACAACGCTGCTCAAAGCGCAATGCGCCGGTACCGGTTTCGGTACGGCGCATTTTTCAATTCCGCGCGCCATGCTGGGGGCTCGCCCGGCTTCTGGACCACGCGCAACCCTTTTTGGATGACCACATGACTGCTCAATTGATCGATGGCAAGGCCCTTTCCCAGCAACTGCGTGCCGATGTCAAGACGCGCGCCGACCAGCTCAAGGCCCGGGGCATCGTGCCGGGGCTGGCCGTCATCCTGGTGGGTGACAACCAGGCCAGCCAGGTGTACGTGCGCAACAAGGTCAAGTCCTGCGAAGAGTGCGGCTTCCACTCGGTGCTGGAGAAGTACGACGCCAACATGACCGAAGCCGAGTTGCTAGCCCGGGTCGAAGCGCTCAACAACGATCCGAGCATCCACGGCATCCTGGTGCAGCTGCCGCTGCCCAAGCACATCGATGACCACAAGGTCATCGAAGCCATCTCACCCAAGAAGGATGTGGACGGCTTCCATGTGGCCAGCGCCGGCGCGCTGATGGTGGGTGAAGTGGGCTTCAAGGCCTGCACGCCTTATGGCTGCATGAAGATGCTCGAATCGATCGGCATGAAGGACCTGCGCGGAAAGCATGCCGTGGTCATCGGCCGCTCCAACATCGTCGGCAAGCCCATGGCCATGATGCTGCTGGCCGCCAATGCCACCGTCACCATCACCCACAGCGGCACGGCCGATCTGGCCGCGATGACCCGCCAGGCCGACATCATCGTGGCTGCCGTGGGCAAGCTCAATGTGCTGACCGCCGACATGGTCAAGCCCGGCGCCGTGGTGATCGATGTGGGCATGAACCGCAATGCTGAAGGCAAGCTTTGCGGCGATGTGGATTTTGACGGCGTCAAGGAAGTGGCAGGCTACATCACCCCCGTGCCCGGCGGTGTCGGCCCGATGACGATCACCATGCTGATGGTCAATACGCTGGAGTCGGCCGAGCGCGCCTGATCTCCACAAAATCACCTCGATTCCGCGCCGATTTATCGCGCCGGTAAAACTATGAAAACGATAGCTGTTGGCATCCGCCTTGCCGGTGCCAGCGGCTTTTTTTTGTGCTTAAATGACAGGCAAGACCCAAGTGCCATCATGCCTTGCAAGCCTGTGCCAACATGGCATTGATTGCGGCGCGCGAGGCCCCATATACAGCACCATGACCAATCCATTGCTCGACTTCAGCGGCCTGCCCCGCTTTGACCAGGTCCAACCTGAACACATTGCCCCCGCCATCGACCAGCTTCTGGCCGACAGTGAAG
Organism: uncultured Comamonas sp.; assembly: GCF_964277875.1. Classification (NCBI taxonomy): domain Bacteria; kingdom Pseudomonadati; phylum Pseudomonadota; class Betaproteobacteria; order Burkholderiales; family Comamonadaceae; genus Comamonas; species uncultured Comamonas sp. Next base: position 297,128 of record NZ_CAXYJV010000041.1, on the reverse strand, counting down.
CGGCCCTCAAGACAGTAACGGCGCCAGAGTTCCCGGCGCAATGGAACGAGATTGCCAAAGTGCTCGATGTCAGCACTGAGAAGCTGGGCCGCGCCTGGGGCATGGTCGGTCACCTCAATTCTGTTGCAGACACTCCCGAGCTGCGCGCTGCCTACAACGCCGAGATGCCCAAGGTCACGGCGTTTTGGACCCAGCTGGGTGCGGACGAAGCGCTGTATGCCAAATACAAGGCCATCGACCCGGCAAGCTTGAACAGCGAGCAGAAGCAGGCCTGGGACAACGCAATGCGCAACTTTGTGCTCGGTGGTGCCGAGCTGCAAGGCCAGGCCCGCGAGACCTATGCCCAACTGCAAGAGAAAAGCGCCATCGCCTGCCAGAAGTACAGCGAAAACGCGATGGATGCGACCGACCAGTTTGCCTACTATGCCGAACTGGACGAGTTGGCCGGCGTGCCCCAAGACGTCATCCAGGCCGCACGCGCCGCAGCCGAGGCCGAAGGCAAGCCCGGCTACAAGCTGACCTTGAAGATCCCCAGCTACCTGCCGGTGATGCAGTTTGCCAAGAGCAGCGCGTTGCGCGAGAAGCTCTACCGCGCCTACACCACGCGGGCCAGTGAGTTTGGCGATGCCAAGCTCGACAATACGCCGCTGATGGTCGAGATTCTGAAGATGCGCGAGCAGGAAGCGCATCTGCTGGGCTACCCCAGTTTTGGCGAACTCTCGGTAGCGCCCAAGATGGCCCAGTCGTCAGTGCAGGTGATGGAGTTTTTGCAGGAGCTGGCCAGCAAGGCCAAGCCCTATGGCCAAAAGGATGTGCAGGACCTGCGCGACTATGCCCGCACCGAACTGGGCCTGGACAACCCCCAGGCCTGGGACTGGGGCTACATCGGCGAACACCTGAAAGAGGCACGCTACGCTTTCAGCGAGCAGGAACTCAAGCAGTACTTCCCGGCGCCCAAGGTGCTGGCCGGTCTGTTCCGCATTGTCGAGACCTTGTTCGGCGTGCAGATCAAGGGTGACCTGGCGCCTGTCTGGAACCAGGACGTGGCCTTCTACCGCATCGAGCGCGATGGCGAGCTGGTGGGCCAGTTCTACCTCGATCCGCCTGCCCGCAATGGCAAGCGTGGCGGCGCCTGGATGGACGATGTGCGCACCCGCTGGCTGCGCCCGGACAATGGCGAGCTGCAGACCCCCATTGCACACTTGGTCTGCAATTTCGCAGCCGGCGTGGACGGCAAGCCGCCGCTGCTGACCCATGACGACGTGATCACCCTCTTCCACGAAACCGGCCACGGCCTGCACCACATGCTCACGCAGGTCAATGAGCGCGATGTCTCCGGCATCGGTGGTGTGGAATGGGATGCCGTCGAGCTGCCCAGCCAGTTCATGGAGAACTTCTGCTGGGAGTGGGAAGTGCTGCGCCATATGACGGCCCATGTCGACACCGGCGAGCCGCTGCCGCGCGCACTCTACGACAAGATGATTGCCGCCAAGAACTTCCAGTCCGGCATGCAGACCCTGCGGCAGATCGAGTTCTCGTTGTTCGACATGCGCATCCACACCGAGCTGTCAGGCGATGGCATCAACGCAGATGCGATCTACCGCGTGATGCGCGACGTCCGCAGCCAGGTGGCTGTGCTCGATCAACCGGAGTTCAACCGCATGCCCAACACCTTCACCCATATTTTTGCGGGTGGCTATGCAGCGGGCTACTACAGCTACAAGTGGGCCGAGGTGCTGTCGGCCGATGCCTTTGCCAGCTTTGAAGAAGCAGCGCAAAAGCGCGGCAGCAGTGATGTGGTGGACCGCGAGGTGGGCCAGCGCTACCTGCATGCCATCCTGGAAGCCGGTGGCAGCCGTCCGGCGATGGAGTCGTTCAAGGCCTTCCGTGGCCGAGAGCCCCAGCTGGACGCGCTGCTGCGCCACCAGGGCATGGCGGAGCCCCTGACCGCATGAGCCTTCCGGCTTGCAGCGCCGCCCCCTGGGGCCCTGCAAGCCGCTGATGGCGCTGGCGTTGCGAAGGCATAATGGAGCCACAACAGCTATAGAGAGGGAAACGCATGAGGACAATGGCTTTGGGCAGCATCCTGGTGGGCACCGCACTGGCCTGTGCCACTGGCTGGGCCAGCGCGCAAACGGTGTACCGGATCGTGGGACCCGATGGCAGGGTGACCTTTTCAGACCGTGCGCCGACATCCGATACGCCGAGCCAGTCGGTCTCGACCGGTGCCGTCACCGAGCCGACTGGTACCCGGCTCAGTGACTTGCCGCTCGAGGTCAAGCAAGCGGCTACCAAGTACCCCCTGACCTTCTACACCAGCAAGGACTGCGGCGCCTGTGACACGGCCCGCCGCTATCTGCTGACGCGGGGTGTGCCTTTCACGGAGAAGACAGTCACCTCCAACGAAGAAATCCAGGCGCTGCGCAAGCTCAACCCCGATGGCACGATCCCCTTTGCGACGTTGGGTGCGCAGCACCTGAGTGGCTTCAACGAAAACGACTGGAGCGCCTATCTGGATGCCGCCGGCTACCCTGCCCAGTCCAAGCTGCCGTCCAGCTACCGCCCCGCCCCGGCCCAGCCGCTGATCCCCAAGGTCATTGCACCTGCTGCGCCCGCTGCCGCGCAGCCTGCAGCGCCAGGTGGCTCACCGGCCTCTGGCAACCAGAATGTCGAACCGGAACGTGTCACGCCCAGCAATCCGACCGGGATTGTTTTCTAAGCCTGCGCACTGAACAACAATGGCCCGACCAGGTGTTGCCTGCGTCGGGCCATTTTGTCAGGTTTGACTGGTTGATTTAGAACTCGAGCGTCTCTACGCCTTGCTCGGTCCCCAGCAGGCAAACTGCCGCCTTCTGGTGCGCAAACACGCCAACCGTCACCACGCCGGGCCACTGGTTCACTTCCGATTCAAAAGCGGCAGGATCGGCAATCGCCAGACCGGTGACATCGAGGATGTGCTGGCCGTTGTCGGTGACCAGGGGCTGGCCGTCTTTGAGGCGCAACCTGGCCTGGCCACCCTTGGCTGCGAAGCGGCGGGCAATCTGGGTGGCAGCCATGGGAATGACTTCGACCGGCAGCGGAAACGCACCCAAGGTTTGCACCTGCTTGGACGCATCAGCGATGCAGATGAAGCGGTCGGCCAGCGCAGCGACGATCTTCTCGCGCGTCAACGCAGCGCCGCCGCCCTTGACCATGAACCCCTGGTGGTCGATCTCATCGGCGCCATCGATATAGACTGCGAGGCGCTCGACCTCGTTGGCGTCCAACACCTTGATGCCCAGCGCCTGCAGGCGCTCGGTGCTGGCCACCGAGCTGGAAACGGCGCCAGGAATCTGGTCCTTGATGGAGGCCAGCGCATCGATGAACTTGTTCACGGTGGAGCCGGTTCCCACGCCTACGATTTCTCCGGCAACCACATACTGCAGGGCTGCGCGGCCAACCTCGGCCTTTAATTCGTCTTGTGTCATGGTAGTGCGATCAGATCAGCGAAAATACAGATAACGCCTTGATTATCCCATCCCATGTCCCTGATCCCCTATTCCCTCTCCCGCGCCGTTCTGTTCGGCATGCAGCCCGAAGCGGCCCACGACTTCACGATGGACATGCTGGCCAAGGGCCAGAACACGCCGCTGGCCTGCGCCTGGCGCCAAAGCCGGGTCAATGACCCCATTAGCTTGGCGGGTCTGCAGTTTCCCAACCGGGTGGGCATGGCGGCCGGTTTGGACAAGAATGCGCGCGCCATCGACGGCCTGGGCGCCATGGGTTTTGGCTTTGTCGAGGTGGGCACGGTCACGCCGCTGGCCCAGCCGGGCAACCCCAAGCCCCGCATGTTCCGCATTCCGGAGCGCGATGCGCTGATCAACCGCCTGGGCTTCAACAACGAAGGCCTGGCAGCCTTTGTCGCCAATGTGAAAAAGGCGCAGTTCCGCAAGCAGGCATCGCCGCTGCTGCTGGGCCTGAACATTGGCAAAAATGCGGCCACCCCGATTGAAAACGCCACCAGCGACTACCTGGCTTGCCTCGATGGCGTCTATCCCCATGCCGACTACATCACGGTCAACATCAGCTCGCCCAATACCAAGAACCTGCGCGCCTTGCAAAGCGATGAGGCGCTGGATGCACTGCTGAGCGCGCTGGTGCAGCGCCGCGAGCAGCTGGAGCGCGAGCATGGCCAGCACAAGCCCGTGTTCTTGAAGATCGCTCCCGATCTGACCGAAGAACAGATCAGCGTGATTGCCAACAGCCTCAAGACCCATGGCATGGATGGCGTGATCGCCACCAACACCACCATCAGCCGCGATGCGGTGCAAGGCCTGCAGCATGCGCAAGAAACCGGTGGCCTCTCCGGCCGCCCTGTGTTCGAGGCCAGCAATGCCGTGGTTCGCCAGCTGCGTGCAGCCCTGGGCCCCCAGTTCCCGATCATTGGCGTGGGCGGCATCCTGAGCGGTGCCGATGCGGTCGAGAAAATCAAGGCCGGCGCCGATGTGGTGCAGATCTACACGGGCCTGATCTACCGCGGCCCCGGGCTGGTCACCGAGATTGCCCAGGCGCTGAAAGCGCAAGGCGGTCGCCGCTGATTCAGCCACCGGAACCAGCACCAGGCCAGCATGCGCTGGCCTTTTTTGTGCCAGCCTGCTTCGCTGGTGCGTCCAGGCGCGTCGTTCAGGCCGCAGTTTTCAAGCTCGCAAGTCCCAGCTTGGCCAGCAGCTTTGCGTCGCAGTCGGCCTCCGGGTTGCCGGTCACCAGCAACTTGTCACCGTAGAAGATGGAATTGGCGCCGGCCATGAAGCACAGCGTCTGCACCGCTTCGCCCAGCTGCTGGCGGCCGGCAGACAGGCGTATGCGGGCCTTGGGCATGGCGATGCGGGCGACTGCGATCACGCGCACAAAATCCAGCGGGTCCACCGGCTCACTGTCGGCCAGCGGCGTGCCAGGCACGCGCACCAGGCTGTTGATGGGCACCGACTCCGGATAGGGCTGCATGTTGGCCAGTTGGGCCAGCAAGGCTGCGCGGTCGACTGGCGTCTCCCCCATGCCGACGATACCGCCACAGCAGACCCGGATACCTGCGGCCCGGACATGGGCCAGCGTATCGAGCCGCTCCTGGTACTGGCGCGTGCTGACGACATCGCGGTAATAAGCGGGGCCGGTATCCAGGTTGTGGTTGTAGTAGTCAAGACCTGCATCGCTCAGCGCCTGCGCCTGGTGGGGCGCCAACATGCCCAGCGTCGCGCAGCTTTCCAGCCCCAGGGCTTTGACGGCCGCAATCATCTTGCTGACCTGCGCGATATCGCGGTCCTTGGGTGAACGCCAGGCGGCCCCCATGCAAAAGCGGCTGGCCCCTGCATCCTTGGCGGCTTGGGCAGCGCGGATCACCTCTGCAACATCCATCAGCTTATCGGCCTTGACTCCGGTGTCGTGGGCCGCCGACTGCGGGCAATAACCGCAGTTCTCCGGGCACCCGCCCGTCTTGACGGAAAGCAAGGTTGCCAGCTCGATATCACCCGCTGGCCAGTGCGCATGGTGCACCGTCTGCGCGTGGAACATCAAGGCCATAAAAGGCATATCGAACAGGGCTTGCACCTGGGCTACCGGCCAGGGCTCTGCGGCCGACGTCCGATCGGTCACTGCTACTTTGGGATGCCAATGCAGCGCCGATGTGCTCGCATCGGGGCTATGTGGGCTGGACATGAAGCTCTCCTCAATCGCTACCCGGTGCGGGATGCCCGGGTATGGCACTTATTGTGTCCAATACCGAAGACTGGCCAGCCCGTGCAGAGCGGCCTCTGAAAGCGCCGTTTGGCAGCTTTGCAGCGCCGTTAATTTAAAGCGCTGTTGCAGGCAGATTGCAGGCAAGAAGAAGCGGCATTGCTGCAACTTCGTGCATTGCATCGCCAACGACCCTCTTTGGGAGCGCTTTAGATCGCCAAACAACACGCGCCAGGCATGCAATTAACGGCAAATAAGTGGTTGGCAAGGGGTGGAGCCCCGCAGCAAGGCCGATCCCGTGCGTTTGCAGACCATCCAGCCCAATACCACTGGCACTATTTGGGAGTTTATTGACGCCAGCGCCCCAGATTTGCCCTTGCAGCGCTGGGGGTCTTTGCAGATGCCGGACGTAAAAAAGCCGCAACGGCGTGCGGCTGTGGTGGAGGTTGGCATGGCGCTCAACCGCCAGCGCTCCCCGGCGCATCCGGTTCTTCAAAAAACACCAGATGGTTGCCAAAGGGATCGGCAATGCGCATCTCCAGCATGCCCCAGGGCATGCGCTCCAGCCCGGGCTTGGCATAGCGGTAGTTCTTGGCCAGCAGACTTTGCTGGAAGGCCTCCAGTTGCGGCCAGGCAATACGCACCGTACTGCCGGGGCAGGCATCGCCATGGTGCTCGCTCACATGCAGCACACAGGCCAGGCCCGCAGCGCTGCGCAGGCTGAGCTGCTGGTAGAGCGGAAAGTCATCACCAAAGCGGTGTGTCCAGTCCTGAACAAAACCCAGAAACCCTTGGTAGAACTCTGCAGCCCGTTGCGCGTCGAAGCTGCGCAACACCGGGATCACACAAGGCTGAAAAGTTGTGGCATCGGCCATCGCTGCGATCCCTTCAATCCAGCGCGGCAATCACATCGGCCGGCGCTTGCACGAGCTCGATCAGCACGCCTTCGCCCGCAATGGGGAACTCGTCATTGCTCTTGGGATGCAGAAAACAGATGTCATGGCCAGCAGCGCCTGGGCGAATGCCGCCCGGCGCAAAACGCACGCCCTGGGCCGTCAGCCATTCCACGGCCTTGGGCAGATCGTCTATCCACAAACCAATGTGGTTGAGCGGCGTGGCATGCACGGCAGGCTTTTTGTCGATATTCAGCGGCTGCATGATATCCACCTCGACCGCGAAGGCGCCCTTGCCCATCGCCAGGATGTCTTCATCGACGTTCTCCCGCTCGCTGCGGAAGCTGCCCGTTTGTGACAGCCCGAGCATGTCCACCCAGAGTGTTTTCATGCGCTCTTTGTCAGTGCCTCCTATGGCCACTTGCTGAATTCCCAAAACTTTGAACGGACGCTGTACCGGCATGCTGATTGGCTCCTTGTAGGTGGTGTGAGGCTTGCGCCGCAGACGCCATTGTGCCAAGGCCGGGCGCTGCTGGCGGTAGAGTGCGCGACCCGAAGCGCCGTCGACCGCAATCATCGGCAGGACGAACGGTGGGGCGCCAATTACACATTGCTTCTAAATCAGTGACCGCAAAGCGTACAGTGTTTACCCTAAATAACTACAATTAAAAGGACTCATTCATCGAATAGCGTATTACTATATTTGGATAGCTTGAGGCACTCACCTGCGACGCTGCCCGGCCCTGTTCCCACCATGTTATTTGCTGACCTTCCCTGCTCCCACCTTCGACCGCCTGCCCTGTACGCAGCCGGGCTGGCCAGCACTCGCCGCGAACCGGGGGGACCATGCCCCGTCTAAGTCCTCCTGCCCCGGGCATCGATTCGGTGGGAGCGCCGCCAACGGCGCGCTTTAGCGGCCCCTTACGCAAACGCAGCCTGCTGCTGAGCATCTGGCCGTTTGTGGCGCTGGCCATCGTGCAAACCGTGCTGGCGATTTCCAGCCTGCATATTCTGGGAGCTATGCGGGCCTTCAGCTCCGGGGAAAGCCAGTGGAGCAAAGGCCAGAAGGACGCCACCTATGCACTGGCGCGCTATGCGGTCAGCGGTGACGCTGCCGCGTATGAGCAGTTCCACCAGGGCCTGCATATACCGATGAGCGATATGCAGGCGCGCCTGATGCTGGAGGATCGCGGCTACGCTGCCAGACCCCAGGCATCGCTGCTGCTGCTGCAAGGCCACAATGAGCCCGAGGAGATCAATGCCCTGATCTGGCTGACGGTGTATTTCAAACACACCGAGTCCATCGGCCAACTGCTCGCCCGCTGGCGGGACAGCGACGAGCCCCTGCAGGAATTGCAGAACCTGGCGGGGGACATCTATGCCTGCCTGCAGCTGGCACCGCCCACACCGGCGCAAAAGCAAAGCTGGCTGGCCCAGATCAACTCGCTGCAGATTCAGCTGTCCGAGGCCGAGCGGGCCTTCAACAAGGTCCTGGGCGATACATCGCGCGCGCTCAATGCATGGCTGTGGTCGATCAATATCGGCATCGCGGTGGCGATGCTGAGCTTGCTGATGGGGCACACCTGGCGCTTGCAGCGCAAGACCGCCCGCGCTGAAGACGCGCTGGATCTGGTCAGCGAGCGCGCATCGACGACGTTGGCAGCCATTGGTGAGGCGGTCATCACCACCGACGCGGCAGGCCATGTCATGTACATGAACCGGGCAGCAGAAGAGCTGCTGGGCATGTCACTGGAGCAACTGGTCACCTGTGAACTGGTGCAGCACATGCATGCACCACCGTTGGTCACCGACGGGGACAAACCCGGTGTCGCCCCGCTGGTGCAGACCGCGATATCGGAGACCTTGCGGGGCCATGAGTACCCACGGGATACGATTTTCCGCCTCTATGACGCGCAGTTCCACCTGCGCGAAGTCAGGCTGGCATTTACGCCGATCGGTGACCATACCGGCACCACCGAGGCGGTATGGGTGCTGCACGATGTCAGCCAGGAACAAAGCTACATCCGCGAACTGGCCTGGCAGGCGACCCACGACCAGTTGACCGGCCTGATCAACCGCTACGAATTCGAGCGCCTGCTCGGTGTGCTGCTCGCCAGGAACCAGCAGGCCGACCTGCCCTCCGCAGGCAACGCGATCATGTACCTGGATTTGGACCAGTTCAAGGTCATCAACGACACCGCAGGCCACATTGCCGGCGATGCGATGCTGCGCGCGATCAGCGCGATGCTGCAGCGCTGCCTGCGCACTGGCGATGTGCTGGCACGCGTGGGCGGCGATGAATTTGCCATTCTGCTGACCGAATGTGCATTCGGCGAAGCACAGCGGATTGCCGAACAGATCCGGGATGCCGCGCAGAACGTGCGCATACAGTGGGGTGAGCGCAGCCTGAGCGCCGGCATCAGCATCGGCCTGGTCAAGCTGGCTGCGCCGCTGGCCACCGTTGAAGAAGTGCTGCGGGTGGCAGACATGGCCAGCTATGGCGCCAAGCAGCGTGGCCGCAATACCGTCTATGCCTACGACCCTGGCGTCGATCAGGAGATTGCCCGCTATGTGGGCGAGATGGAATGGGTCGAACGGATCAAGGCCGCTTTGGAAGGCGGGCATTTCTGCCTGTATGCCCAGACGATCGGCGCGTTGAACACCACGGCCGACGACATCGCCGGCGGCGGCCTGCATATCGAGGTGCAGATACGGATGCGTTTGCCCGATGGCAATATCATCAGCCCTGTGTTGTTCATCCCCGCGGCAGAGCGCTACGGGCTGATGCCGATGGTGGACCGCTGGGTGGTCAAGCAATCGCTGCGCACGCTGGCCCACTTGCAAAAATCCGGCCAGGTGCCTGCCATCTCCTGCTGTGCGATCAATCTGTCGGGCACCTCACTGGGTGATGAGCGTCTGCTGGGCTTCTTGCAGGAGCAGATCGCGCTGCATGCGGTCGACCCGGGAACGCTTTGCTTCGAGATCACCGAGACCGCTGCCATTACGCACCTGCCCAATGCCATCCGCCTGGTCAAGGCGCTCAAAGCGCTGGGCTGCCGCTTTTCGATGGATGATTTTGGTGCCGGCGTGTCCTCGTTCAGCTCGCTGAAGAACCTCCCGGTGGATTTTCTGAAGATCGACGGCGCCATTGTGGCCGATATGCTCAACGAGCCAGCGCACCGCGCGATGGTGGACGCCATCAACCACCTCGGCCACGCACTGGGAATGCGGACCATTGCAGAATTTGCCTCCACGCCCGAGATTGTCGAGACGCTGCGCAGCATGGGTATCGACTATGCGCAAGGCTATGCGGTGGGCCGGCCTCAGCCCTTTTCCCACCCGGCTGCTGAACCATTCCCGGTCTGACCCCGGCCTGGCACCCGGCCTGTCTCAGGGCCTGGCCGGCAAAGGCTCGCGTTCTGCGTGGCCACCATTGCCACTTCAGTGGGGCGTTGCCCTTTCCGCTGGATGGGCATGGGCCATGTTTCAAGCAGTCACGGACGCAGCATTCTGCATCCCACCATCCAACGAATGATCAATCTTTTATACCAATCGTTCTGAGTTGATGCCATTCTTGGCAAACAACCCATTGATTGCCAACAATCCTTAGCTCTGGGAGCCAATACTGACACTTTTACCATTTTGTAATGTACATTAATATAATTAATCAATTACATAATTTCAATCGTGTCAGTCAATGCGAAAGAATGGCTGTCAGTCGCCGTGCGCAACTGCAGCGCGCTGCTGCTGTGCAGCGCTACCGTATGGGCCCAGGCAGCAGCACCTCTGGCCTATGTCGTCAACCGTGACGACAGCCTGGTGTCGGTGGTCGATGTCGCGCGCCAACGCACGATCCGGACGCTGCCTGCAGGCATGGCCATGCCACAGGAAATCGCCATCAGCCCGGATGGATGCCTCGCCTACCTGTCCAGCGTCTGGTCCGCCACCATTGCCGTGCTGGACCTGGGCAAACAGCAGTTGCTGGCCGGCATTCCGTTGAACAGCGTCGGCAACGCCGTGGTATTCAGCCCTTCGGGCGCCCTCGCCTATGTAGACACCCCGACTTCCAGCGGCGGCGCCATTGCCGTCATTGACACTGCCAACCACCAGATCATGCGAACCTTTGTCGTCAGCCCCCAGAACACGCGTGGCATGGCCATTCACCCCGATGGTTCACGTCTTTATGCGCTTGAACAGCACCGCCCCCCGGATGCCGGAAAGGTTGCGGTAGTCGATCCTGTCAGCGGCACCGTTCTGGAACGCATCAGCGTGGGCATGGATGCGACCGACATCAAGGTGCACCCTGCGGGCGCTTATGCCTATGTCGTGAATGGAGAGTCCCGCCAGGCCCAGGGCAGCGTCACCGTGATCAATACCCGCACGCACACCGTTATTGCAACCATCAAGGTCGGCAAGCACCCCAGCCGCGTCGCCTTTCACCCCGCTGGCACACCCGCCTATGTCACCAACAGTGGCGATGGCACAGTGTCCGTCATCGACACGGCCCGCCATGCGGTGGCCGGGTCCATTCCTGTTGAGCAGGCGCCCCAGCATTTGGTCTTCCACCCGGATGGCAAGCATGCCTATGTCAGCCATCCGCAATCCGACACACTGTCCGTCATCGATACCATGACCCAGCAGCCGCGGGGCAGCGTGACGGTCGGCAGCGCACCCTGGGGTGTGGCCTTTGCCAGCGACGCGCGAATGGCAACCGGCAAAGCCGACGGCAGCGGCCTGGAGGCGGGCAGCGTCGTGGCCGCCAAACCCATTCCGATCAGCGGCGTCTGGGCGGGCCTGCTGCTGGTGGTTGCGGGCATCACGGCGCTTCACCGCCATGGCCAGAAATTCACCGGTTGACCGTGCCGGTCGGCGGGTGGCGGGCCGTCTTGGCGCCTGCACAAAAAACCAAGGCGCCAAACCTGTGCTTGGCGCCTTGTTGGCGTAATCAGCGCTGGAAGGCGCAGAGCCGACTCAGCGGCCGCTTTTGCGCGCGGACCCGGGTTTCCTGGACTGGCCAGGCTTGCCCGCAGCAGCGCGCACGCCCGCACGGGGTGGCAAGCCGCTGTGCTGGGTCAGCAGCTGACCGGGCTTGGGCTGCGCAGTGCGGAAACGCACATCCCCCTTGGGCTCTTGCTGCTCTTGCGGGCGGCGCGGCGCCATCGCCACGGCCTTGCCCTCCTTGTTGGTGGTGTAGCCCAGGCCGGTGCCACTCTTGGAAGCGGTACTGTTCTTCTTGCGCGCACTCTGGTAGCTGCCGTCGACCAGCGGCTGGAAGGTCGGGATCAGGTGCTGCTTGCCGTTGCCGATCAGGTCCGAGCGGCCCATGGTCTTGAGCGCTTCGCGCAGCAGCGGCCAGTTATTGGGATCGTGGTAGCGCAGGAAGGCCTTGTGCAGCCGGCGGCGCTTTTCGCCCCGCACGATGTCCACGCGCTCCTCGGCCTCGTCCCGCATCTGGCGGCGCACCTTGGTGAGCGTATTGCGGCCGCTGTGGTACATCGCGGTGGCGGTGGCCATCGGGCTGGGGTAGAAGGTCTGCACCTGGTCGGCGCGGAAGCCATTCTTCTTCAGCCAGATCGCCAGGTTCATCATGTCTTCATCACTGGTGCCCGGGTGGGCGGCAATGAAGTAGGGAATCAGAAACTGCTTCTTGCCCGCCTCTTCGCTGAACTTTTCGAACAGCTGCTTGAAGCGGTCATAGCTGCCAATACCCGGCTTCATCATCTTATTGAGCGGGCCGGCCTCGGTATGCTCAGGTGCGATCTTCAGGTAGCCGCCCACATGGTGCTGCACCAGCTCCTTGATGTATTCGGGCGATTTGACGGCCAGGTCGTAGCGCAGACCCGAGCCGATCAGGATCTTCTTGATGCCGGGCAGCTTGCGCGCGCGGCGGTAGATCTTGATCAGCGGACCGTGGTCGGTGTGCAGGTTCGGGCAGATGCCGGGGAACACGCAGCTGGGCTTGCGGCAGGCCGCCTCGATCTGCGGGCTCTTGCAGCCCAGGCGGTACATGTTGGCCGTGGGCCCACCCAGGTCGGAGATGGTGCCGGTGAAGCCCTTGACCTTGTCGCGGATCTCTTCGAGTTCCTGGATGATGGAGTCTTCCGAACGGCTCTGGATGATGCGGCCTTCATGCTCGGTGATCGAGCAGAAGGTGCAGCCGCCAAAGCAGCCGCGCATGATGTTGACCGAGGTGCGGATCATCTCCCACGCAGGGATCTTGGTCGCCCCATCGTGGCTGCCGGTCTCGTCGGCATAGGCAGGGTGCGGGCTGCGTGCATAGGGCAGGCCAAACACCCAGTCCATTTCGGCGGTGGTCAGCGGGATGGGCGGCGGGTTCATCCACACATCGCGGGCCGTGGTGCCCTCCCCATGGGCCTGCACCAGTGCCCGGGCGTTGCCAGGGTTGGTTTCCAGGTGCAGCACGCGGTTGGCGTGGGCGTAGAGAATCGGGTCGCTCTTGACCTCTTCAAAGCTGGGCAGGCGCAGCACGGTGCGGTCGCGCGCCGGCATCTTGGATTTGTGACGCAGCGACAGGTTGGGCACAAACTGCAGCGGCTGCACATTCGACAGCGTTGGCGCGCCTGGGCTGGCAGCGCCAGCAGCGGTGCCACAAGCGGTTGCGGCGGGCACTGCATCAGCACCCTGCTTTTCCGCGTCTTCCTTCGCGCAGCTCTGGCCTTGGGCCTCTGCCTGCTCGCTGGTGGTCATGTAGGGGTTGATGTGGGGCTCGACCTCACCGGGCTCGTCGACGGTGGTGGAATCCACCTCGAACCAGCCCTCTTCCGACGCGCGGCGGAAAAACGAGGTGCCGCGCACATCGGTGATGTTCTCAACTGGCTCCCGCGCAGCGATGCGGTGGGCCACTTCGACCAGCGCACGTTCGGCATTGCCATAGAGCAGGATGTCGCACTTGCTGTCCACCACGATGGAGCGGCGCACCTTGTCGCTCCAGTAGTCGTAGTGGGCAATGCGCCGCAGCGAGCCTTCGATACCGCCCAGAACAATGGGCACATCCTTGTAGGCTTCACGGCAGCGCTGGCTGTAGACGATGGCCGCGCGGTCGGGGCGCTTGCCACCCACGTCGCCAGGGGTGTAGGCGTCGTCGGAGCGGATCTTGCGGTCAGCCGTATAACGGTTGATCATCGAGTCCATGTTGCCGGCCGTCACGCCCCAGAACAGATTGGGCTTGCCCAGGGCCTTGAAGGCATCGGCACTGTGCCAATCGGGCTGTGCAATGATGCCGACACGAAAGCCCTGGGCTTCCAGCACACGGCCGATGACGGCCATGCCAAAGCTCGGGTGGTCCACATACGCGTCGCCGGTGACTAGGATGATGTCGCAGCTGTCCCAGCCCAGCTGGTCCATCTCGGCACGGCTCATCGGCAGAAATGGCGCTGGGCCAAAGCGCTTGGCCCAGTACGGCTTGTAGCTGGTCAGCGGCTTGGCAGCACGTTCAAAAAAAGAGACATCAATCGGGGCAGACATGGGCAACAACAGTCGTGGAGTAATGCACGCGGGGCTCGGTGCCAGCGGTGGCAGGGTCCGATATTCTAAAAAAATAGCCCGTAGCGCGCATTTGTACGGGTATTGATGCTATGTATTTGGAAGCATCTACGGCGCAAAGCCCTAGCTCGGACCAGGGCGGTCAAGGGGTTGCAGCGCAGCTCCAGGCCGGGGCCATCGCCGGCCCCTGGCTGGCGGGGCCATGGCCTCAAGGGCCTGAGCTGCAAAAACCGCATTTTTTTGCGCTGCATCAAATAGCCCGCCATTGTCGCATGGCTAGGCATTGCACCGCAAACAAAAAAGGCAGCCCAAGCTGCCTATCGCGTTGATGCGATGCGAGTTTCGTCAGTCAACCGGTACCGGAATCTGGCGCTCTTGTTCAGCGCCTCACCACTCGCCGCCTTCGCGAACCCGTTGGGCCAGGTCCACGTAGCTGCCATCGTCGTTGGCACTGGGGGTAGTGGGCAGTGCTGCCAGCACCTCCGTCACATAGGCGGGCGTCTCCAAACCTGCACGTCCGAACCCATGGTTGTTCAAGGAATCCAAATTGGTTTGCAGTTGGTGTTGCATGATCGCTCCCGGGTAATGTGTCAGTCGGTGGTATGAAATGGTTCTTGGAAAAATCGGGGTAGACTTCGCGCCTGGCTGCGCCTGAGGTCTCCGCTGCGGTCAGCCACACCATCACTGGAGCGCTCCCGCCATTGAAACAATGATATGTGTCTAACGCATGACATCTAGGCGACGTTGACGCATCACAGTGTAAGCAAACGTCTTCTCCACGCAACGCATGCCCTACACCCTGGCCCAGGCCGTTCATAGCGAACTGGTCATCAAGAAAAGCCGCTTCATCGGCTGCGTCCAACCGGTGCAGGACCGCGCACAGGCGCTGGTCATCGTTCAAGGTCTGCGCGAGCAGCACCCCGGCGCCAACCATGTCTGCTGGGCACTGATGGCGGGCGGGCAGTCTGCCGCCGTTGATGATGGCGAGCCCAGCGGCACCGCCGGCCGGCCCATGCTGGATGTTCTGCGCCACCAGCAGATCGAAGGCGCGCTGGCCACCGTGGTGCGCTATTTTGGCGGCGTCAAGCTGGGTGCTGGCGGCCTCGTCCGCGCCTACACCGATGCCATTGCGCAGGCCATGTTGAAGGCCGAAAAAATCGAGCGCCAGGCCATGACCCGTTTGCAATGCCGATTGCCCTATGCGCTTGAAGGCGGTATGCGGCGTGAGGTCAGCAGCGCCCATGCGCAATTGCTCCACGTGAGCCATGGTGACGATGTGCTGGCAGAGATTGAGCTGGTCGCGTCGCAGGTGCCCGATTTTGTAGCCCGGATGAATGAACTCGGCCAGGGCCGCCTGGTCTGGATCGACGCGCCGGCCTGAATCCCGGCTGTTGACGTGCGTGCGGCATGGTCCCTCGCTTCGATGTAAAAGAATAATTCATTCCCGCTGCCAGACCGGCCAGCACTTTTCAGTGCCGTTATCATCAAATGCGACCGGGATGCGCTAGCGGGTAGCGCATGGAAATAGTGAGAGTAACTATGGCGATTCATTTATGGGATTACGCACCTGACGCGCTGGAGGTATCGATGAGTGAGCTGCTGGTGGCCACGGCCGAAGGCGCCGATGACCTGATCGACCAGAACGTGAAAGAGGTGCTGCACGGGCTGCGCGAGCATCTGAAGATGGATGTGATCTTTGTCTCCGAGATCCGCAACGGCCAGCGCACTTTCAAGCATGTGGACCACAGCGCCGACAAGGCCTTGATCGAGACCGGTGGTGGCTCCTCACTGGAGCAATCGTTCTGCCAATGCGTGCTGGATGGCCGCCTGCCGCCGCTGGTGCACGATGCCGCCCAATACACAGAGTCCGCGAAACTCCCAGCCACGCCCTTCCGCGTCGGCGCCCATTTGAGTACCCCCATCATCCTTGCCGATGGCCAGATCTACGGCACGCTGTGCTGCTTCAGCACCGAGCCCGATCCTTCGCTGCGCGATACCGATCTGCAAAAGCTGGCTGTCGTGGCCAAGCACACCGCCAAGCGCATCGATGTGCGCCGCGAGACGGAGCGTGAGGCGGAACTGGAAAAATGGAAGCTGCAGCCGTTAGAGGAGAAAAAGCAAGGCTGGCAGTTCCCAGACAAGAAGGGAAACTAGGCTGCACACCTGGCTGTAGCCTATGCGGCAGTGCGCAGGTGGGCGCAGCTGCTTATCACGCTACAATGCATCGATTCGCGGGTGTCGTTCAGTGGTAGGACTCTTGCTTCCCAAGCAAATAATGTGGGTTCGATTCCCATCACCCGCTCCAGACAAAACAAAACGCGCCTTGTGAGGCGCGTTTTTTATCGGTAGCTGCTGCTGCGGCGATCAGTGGGTATGCAAACCACCGTTGACCGAGAACTCCGCACCGGTCGCATAACCGCCATCCTCCGATGCCAACCAGGCAATGATCGCAGCGATCTCGGTCGGTTCGCCCAGGCGCTTCATCGGAATGGTGCCGACGATCTTCTCCAGCACATCGGGGCGGATGGCCTTGACCATGTCGGTACCGATATAGCCGGGGCTCACCGTATTGACGGTGACACCCTTGCCAGCGAGCTCCTGGGCCAAAGCCATCGAGAAACCATGCATGCCTGCTTTGGCGGCAGAGTAATTGGTCTGGCCCGCCTGACCCTTGGCGCCGTTGACGGAGCTGATGTTGACGATGCGGCCCCAGCCCTTTTCCACCATGTCGGCGACAACCTGCTTGGTCACATTGAACATGGAGTTCAGGTTGGTTTCGATCACCGCTTGCCAGTCCTCTGGCGTCATCTTGATGAACATGCGGTCCCGGGTGATGCCGGCATTGTTCACCAGCACATCGATGCTGCCATGTTCAGCCTTGGTCTTGCTGAAGGCTTCCACCGTAGACTCCCAGTTGCCGACATTGCCAACAGAAGCGTGGAACTCATAGCCCAGCGCCTTTTGCTCGCCGAGCCATTTCTGGAAATCGCGTGTGGGCCCGCAGCCCGCAATGACCTTGAATCCATCCTTGTGCAAGCGCTGGCAAATGGCCGTCCCAATGCCTCCCATACCGCCGGTTACGTAGGCCACTTTTTGACTCATTCACATCTCCTTGGTTCTGCTTGACATGCTTGTGCACTAGCACTGTAACCAAGAAACCGAGCACCGAAACGCTCGTTTACGCCAAGCGAACAAATTCTTGCAGTACCTATAAATTTCGGTGATTTCCAAAGAGCATTGCAACAGAAACGCGCCAGTTCCGTGCGCGGTTTTGCGCGTTTGCGCGCTCCATCATCGGAAACCCTATCACGAGGCACACCACCATAGTCAGGTATTCCGGCATTGTCCGGCTCGGTTCCCGACGCTCAGCGTGATCGTTGGGCCCCGCGGATCGCCATCGCCTTTGCTGGAGCAAAGAAAAACCGCCTCGAGAGGCGGTTGGTCATGACGCGCAGGGGCGAAAGGTCAGGCGCGTTCGACTGCCAGTGCCACGCCCATGCCGCCACCAATACACAAGCCAGCGATGCCGCGCTTGGAGCCACGTCGCTTCATCTCATGGAGCAAGGTCACCAAGATGCGCGCACCGGATGCACCGATGGGGTGGCCGATGGCAATCGCGCCCCCGTTGACGTTGACCTTGCTGGTGTCCAGACCCAACTCCTGGTTGACTGCACAGGCCTGGGCTGCGAAAGCTTCATTGAGCTCGAACAGGTCGACCTCTTCGGCCTTCCAGCCGGTCTTGGCCAGCACCTTGCGCACGGCATGCATAGGTCCCATGCCCATGATCTTGGGGTCCAGGCCGACGGTGGCAAAGCCGGCGATGCGGGCCAGCGGCTCGGCACCCAGTTCCTGGGCCTTTTTGGCGCTGGCAATCACCAGGGCGGCGGCGCCATCGTTGAGGCCGGACGCATTACCGGCAGTGACCGAGCCGGCCTTGTCAAAAGCAGGCTTCAAACTGGCCAAGGCCTCGCCATTGGTCTTGCGGTTGATGTATTCATCGGCCTTGAAGGCCACCGGGTCACCCTTGCGCTGCGGAATTTGCACGGTGACGATTTCTTCATCGAACTTGCCAGCGTCCTGCGCGGCGGCGGCCTTTTGCTGGCTGGCCAGTGCAAAGGCGTCCTGCTTGTCGCGGTCGATATGGAATTCCTTGGCCACGTTCTCGGCAGTGATGCCCATGTGGTACTGGTTGTACACGTCCCAGAGGCCGTCGACGATCATCGTGTCGGTCATCTTCCAGTCGCCCATGCGCTGGCCGTCACGCGAACCGTTGAGCACGTGGGGCGAGAGGCTCATGTTTTCCTGGCCACCGGCCACGACGATCTCGGCATCCCCCTGGCCGATGGCCTGGGCCGCCAGCATCACCGACTTCAGCCCGGAGCCGCAGACCGCGTTAATGGTCAGCGCCGGGGTCTTTTTGTCCACACCGGCCTTGATCATCGCCTGCCGCGCAGGGTTCTGGCCCACGCCGGCGGCCAGGACCTGGCCCATGATGACTTCATCGACCTGGTCCGCTGCCACGTTGGCACGTGCCAGCGCTTCCTGGATGACGGTGGCACCCAGGTCCGTCGCCGGCACCTTGGCCAGCGAGCCACCAAACTTACCCACTGCCGTGCGGACGGCGGAAATGATGACGATGTCTTCCATGATTCTTCCTTTTCAAAATGGCACGGATGCCGTTGTCTCTCACGGCCCCTGCGGTGCTAATTATTGCACTGCAGCATTTGAATGACCACCCCGCAATGGCAATCGGGTGGTGAGGGCCCTGTGCGTTGGATGCTCAGGCTTTGGCTTGCACATAGCTGCCGGGCGCAGGCTCCAGTTCGCGGTACTCGGTTCGCGCGCGGCCATAGCTTTTGGGCGCCGCCACTTTCTTGCCGCCGTGCTGGGCCAGCCACTGGCTCCAGTCCGTCCACCAGCTGCCGGGCAGTTCGTCAGCGCCATCGATCCAGGCGTCGATATCGGCAGGCAACTGGCCATCGTCGCGCAGCCAGTGGCTGCGCTTGTTCTTGGCCGGCGGGTTGATGACACCGGCGATATGGCCCGACGCGCCCATGACAAAGCGCTTGTCGCCCCCGAGCACTTGGGTGGATGCGTAGGCCGCGCCAATCGGCACGATGTGGTCCTCACGCGAGCCGTAGATGTAGATCGGCATGTCGATCTTGCCGACATCGAGCTTTTCGCCGCAGACGCTGAGCGCACCGGGCTGCACCAGTTTGTTTTCCAGGTAGAAATTGCGCAGGTACCAGGCGTAGTAAGGCCCAGGCAGGTTGGTGCAATCGCTGTTCCAGTACAGCAGATCGAAAGGCGGCGGCGTCTCACCCTTGAGGTAGTTGCCCACCACATAGTTCCACACCAGGTCCACCGGGCGCAGAAAGCTGAAAGTCGAAGCCAGCTCCTGGCCAGGCATCAGGCCATTTTGGCCCATGGTCAGCTCGCGAAACTTGACGAAGTTCTCATCGATGAACACGTCGAGAATGCCGGTGTCGTTGAAATCCACCAACGTGGTGAGCAAGGTGGCACTGGCCACCGAATCATCGCCGCGCGCAGCCAGCACCGCCAGTGCGTTGACGAGCATGGTGCCGCCCACGCAAAAGCCCAGAGTGTTGATCTGCGGCTTGCCGGAGATGGCCTTGACCACCTCGATCGCTTCCAGCACGGCGCTGCCGATGTAGTCGTCCCAGCGCTTACCGCCCAGGCTGGCATCCGGGTTGCGCCAACTGACCACAAAGGTACGGTGGCCCTGGGCCACGCTGTAGCGGATCAGCGAATTGTCGGGCTGCAGATCGAGGATGTAGTACTTGTTGATGCAGGGCGGCACAAACAGCATCGGCCGCTCATAGACCTGGGTGGTCAGCGGCTTGTATTCGATGAGCTGGAACAGCTCGTTCTGAAAGACCACGGCCCCTTCGCTGGTGGCCACATTGCGCCCCACTTCAAACAGCGATTCGTCGGTCATCGAGACATGGCCCTGGCGCATATCGGCCAGCATGTTCTGCAGGCCCTGGGCAATGCTCTGGCCCTGGGTGTCCAACGCCTTTTTCTGCGCTTCGGCATTGAAGGCCAGAAAGTTGCTGGGCGCCGTGGCCGCCAGCCACTGCTCCACCCCAAAGCGGACCCGGGCCCGGGTTTTCTCGTCACCTTGCACGGCATCGACCATGTCCATCATGGTTTTGGCATGCAGCGCGTAGCTGGCGGCAGTGAAGCTGGAGACCGGATTTTGCTGCCAGGCCTCGCCGGCAAAGCGCCGGTCCTTGGGCAGGGCCACCTCACCCTTGGCGCCTTCGGTCCACAGCGCCAACGCAGCTTGGGCGTATTGCGCCTGGATGGCCTGGAGCTTTTCCATGTCAAAGCTGACCGGTGGCGTGCCGCCCGGCAGCGCCCCCAGCCCCGGCAGCCCGGCACTGAGGCCCTTGGGTGCGCCGACGGCATTGAAAGGAGATGCCATGGTCTGCAAGGACTGCATGCGCTCCATCCATTGCTGGGTCATCTGGCTGAGTTGCTGGAGCTGGTCACTGCCCAGTCCCCAATACGGTTGCTGCGTCATCGTCGTCTCCCTGAACAGGCGCCACGCTGCGCGTAGGCGTCTGTGCATCTTAGGCGCAAAAAATGGCAGCCGTGTGCTGGAGGGGGGGCAAGTTCGGGTAAATTCCAGGGCATGTACCTGATAGCGATAGCCTGGCTTTATGTGGTGGTGCTGATGGCTGTGGTTGAAGCGGCCAGCCCGCAGGGCAGCCTGCTGGGCGCCATTTTCACGTTGCTGCTGTATGGCGCACTGCCGCTGGGCTTGCTGCTGTTCATTGCCGGCACGCCCGCGCGGCGCCGCATGCGCCACCGCGCGGAAGCCGAGGCGCAACAGGCCCCTCCTCCACCGCCGCCCAGCGCGCCTTAGTGGGCGGAATGCCGCAGCCGCAGACTGCTGAACACCCCCGACATGGCGGCAAAGCCTGCCGCCAGGTACAGCGCCACCGTCGTGCCATGGCCGCTGGCCACCGGCCACAGGGTGAAGATGATGGCCACCAACACAGCGCCCAGCGATTGCCCGGTCAGCCGTGCGGTGCCCAGCATGCCGCTGGCAGCGCCGGCACGGGCCAGCGGAGCCGAGGTCACGATGGTGTGGTTGTTGGGCGACTGGAACAGCCCAAAGCCCAGGCCGCACAAGGCCATGCGCCAACCGATGTTCAGATCGCTCGGGTCCACCGGCAGCAGCGCCAGGCTCAGCAGCCCCAGCGCCAAAATCGCCATGCCGATGCCGCCCAGCAGACCGTCTTGCACCCGGCCAATCAGCCGGCCAGCCAACGGTGCCACCACCACGATGGCGACCGACCAGGCCGTCATCAGCATGCCCGCCGCAAAATGGCTGCGCTGCAGCGCATCCAGCAGCAAGAAAGGCAGTGCGATAAACGACAGCATCTGCGCGGCAAATGCGCCAATCGATGCGCCCATCGACAGCGCAAAAACAGGAATGCGCAGCAAGTCCAGCGGCAGCAGTGGCAGGCTCAGCTTGCGCTGCCGCAGCACATACCAGGCGCCCAGCAGCAAGCCCAGGCCTAGCATGAGCCAGCCCGATGCGGCAGTACCACCCGACTGCACGTCATGGCGTGCGCCGATGCGCTCGGCGCCCAGGAACACCAGCGAGAACATCGCAAAATTCAGCACCACATCAATCGGCGTCAGCTTGGCATGAGGCGCATCCAGCAACTGCTGCGGGTTGCGGGGCAA
Source organism: uncultured Comamonas sp. (assembly GCF_964277875.1). Lineage (NCBI taxonomy): Bacteria > Pseudomonadati > Pseudomonadota > Betaproteobacteria > Burkholderiales > Comamonadaceae > Comamonas > uncultured Comamonas sp. Next base: position 275,301 of record NZ_CAXYJV010000041.1, on the reverse strand, counting down.
GGCCTTGCGGCCCAGCCACAAGGTCAGAATGCCCAGCGGCACATTGATGGCAAACAGCCAGGGCCAGCTGGCCACCGACAGAATCAGCGCCGCAACGCCGGGGCCGGCCACCGATGAAATCGCGACAACCAGCGAGTTGAGCGCCATGCCCTTGCCCAGCTTGGCAGCTGGGTAGGTTAAGCGCACCAGTGCGGCGTTGACGGCCATCACCCCGGCCGCGCCCATGCCTTGCAAGCCACGCGCCGCAATCAGCAGCCACAGCGATTGGGCCAGCATGGCCACGGCCGATGCCAGGGTAAAACAGACAAGGCCCACCAGGTAGACCTTGCGGTAGCCAATGCGCTCGCCCAGCGCAGCCAAGGGCAGCAGCAGGCCCAGGGTACCCAGCTGGTAGGCATTGATGATCCAGATCGCCTCGGCGGGCGATGCCTGCAACTCCTTGGCGACCGTGGGCAGCGCCAGGTTCATGATGCTGCCATCGAGGACGGCCACAATCAGGCCCAGCACGATGACCAGCATTGCCAGACGGCGCTCCGGCATCGGCAGGCCCTGGTTCAGCGAGGCCGGTTGCAGGCCGGCCTCAGCCATGGCGAATCATCCCCATTTGGGGGTGCCTGCCTGTCATACAGCGGCGCTTTCCACGGCCTGGCTCTTGCCCGGGTAGAGCATGGTCAGGTGGGCAATGCCATCTTCCAGATAGGGCTCGGAGACAACCTCGAATCCGCAGCCTTCGTAGAACTTTTGCAAATAGGCCTGCGCGCCAATACGGATGGCCGAACCTGGCCAGAGGCGGTCCGTCTCCGCCATCGCGTGGCGCATCAGCTCCCAGCCAGCGCCGGTGCCGCGCATGGCCTGCATGACGGCTACGCGGCCAATCGAAGGCTCTGCATAGGCCAGGCCCGGGGGCAGCACCCGGACATAGGCTTGCAGCACGCCTTGCGCATCACGCCCCAGCAGGTGCCAGGCGTCCTGGTCTTTGTAGTCCAGGTCCTGGAAGGCGACCTGCTCGGCAATGAAGACCTGGCAGCGCACATGCAGCAGGTCATACAGCTGCTGCAGAGTGAGGGCCGAAAAGGGCTGAAAGGACCAGCTCAGCTGGTCAACCGTTGAAGAAGGCTTTGGCATGTTCTGTCCATCTATCAAAGGCCTGGGGACAGTGGCCACAGGCCCAGCTGCGCTACAGCGCAGCATTGCGCAAGCGCGAGAATCAGTCTGTCTTGATCTGCTTTTTGGCCGCCTGCAAGGACTGCACGACCTCCGGCATCACATATTTGAAGGTACCCGTGGCGTGGCTGCACAACGCGCCCTGCTCGTCATACAGCCAGGCCTCGCAAAAGGCCATGCGGCTGCTGCGCGAGAGCAGCTTGCCCTTGGCCACCAACGCGCCATTGGCCGGCGCCATGAAGCTGGTTTTCATCTCGATCGTGACTGCGCCGCTGCCAGGGATGGCACTGCGCGCCGCATGGGCCATCGTCACATCGAGCAAGGTCATCGAGGCCCCGCCATGCGTCACCTCATAGCTATTGAGATGTTCGGGCCGGGCCTGGTAATGCAGTTCCGCCTCGCCGTTCTCCCAGCGGTGCAAGCTAAAGCCCAGGTGATTGACAAAGGGGATTTCGACTTCAAAGGGCAGCACAGCACAGGCTCCAGCAACAGGCAAGCGTGGAGCATACCGCTTTTGCGCGCCATCCTGGGGCAAACCCTGACATACAAGCGACAGCCCGTCGGGCAATACGCCCGCTGCCGCATTAGAGCGCGGCGATAGCGACCCCGCCGCGCAACCGCTGCTGCACCACGCCGGCCATGCCTGCCGGTGCCTGAGCCAACAACGCGGGCCAGCTGCTCTGCGCCTGCCGCACCACCTCCTTGAGCAGGCTGATATGGCGCGGCACCCGCAGAAGACCGGCGGTCTTCAGCAGTGCCGCCACATCGTCCCAGCGCAGCGCCCGCATGCTGCTGTCAATGGCCTTGTTGACGGCGTACTGCTGCGGGGCGGAGCCTTCAAAAAAGGCGGCGACGCAGACACAGTCGTAGACCGGCGCCAGACGCGGCTGCCGCCCATCGGGGTACACGAGCGCCCAGTTCTTCAGGTGGGCGTCGGTGTTGCCCATCAGGATGGCCGCCACGGTACGGGCCAGGAACTCGCGCGTGTCGGCCACCGGCTGGGGGCTGAGGCGATCGAGAACGCGCAGCATCGTCGGCCAGTCCTGCTGCAGGCCCTTGCCATACTTGTGGCGTGGTGCATAGCCCAGGGCCTGATTGAACTCCTCCATGTGCACACGGGAGCCGTCGGGCAGGTGGTCAAAGCGCTGCACGGCCAGGATCTCGTCAAACGGCAGGTGTTCGGGCAGATCGGCCTGGGCGCGGCTGATGATCTGCGCGTCCGCCGTCGTCAACCCCACCGCCTGGCACAGCTGGTAGCAGCTGTACTCATTGGCCACCAAGTCCGGATGCTGGGTGCTGGCGAGCTTGAGGATCACACTGCCGGCCGCGCCCCGGCGGCGCACCGTGTAGCGCCGGCCGTCTTGCACCGCGCTGAACTTGGTGACGATGCCCGGCAGCGATGCGGCATCGGCCACCGGAAACTCGACAAAACCGGGTTCGAGCACATCCAGGCCTTGCGAGGTATGCCAGTGGCGCACCACGTCCGGGATGGCTTCGTCGCGCGGCACCGGCTCCACTTCCAGCGCGCCCATCAGGTCGTGGCCGGCAGCGGCCAGCAGTTCAAACTCATCATCGGGCGAGCAGCCCCGCTCAGCGGCCAGGCGCTGGCGGTTATGGCCCTCGGGCAACAGGTTCTGAAAGTAGACCGGCCAACGCCCATCAGTGCGCACGAGCCGGGCGTCACGCGCGGCACGCAGGATGCGCTGGGTGTCGGCTTCGCTGGCACCCTGGTAGCTGAGCGACAACAAGGGCCGCTGGGGGTCGGCGATATAGCTGTCCTCGAACGAGACCCGCAAGATATCGCCGTACTGGGACAGATAACCAATCGCCCGCCGCCCGCCGCCCATGCTGCCAGGCAGATGCATGTACAGACGCAGGTAGCGGATGGAAGTGCTCATTGCGTGCCCCGCTTGCGCTCAGACAGGTCTCAGGGCTGGCGGCCCGCCAGGCTGTCCACCACCGAAGGGGGCGCTTCCGCACCGGTGGGCTGCCCTAAAAACTTGCCGCCCGACTGGATAAAGGCCTGCAGCGCGGGCAGCAGATCCGCCGGCACGGCCACCAGCTGCATGCCCAGCACCCGGGCCATCTCAGCCACCGTCGAGTAGCGCGGGTCCACATCGCCCGTTTCGGTGCGCTGCACCGCCATGCGCGACAGCCCCGCCTGCTCGGCCAGTTGGGCCTGGGTCAGTTGCTGGGCTTTACGGGCTGCCACCAAGGTGGCCATCAAAGGGGTAGTCATGCTGCATATTCTACTCTTTATTGAATAAATGAGTAGATTAAATAGCATAAACACTTCCATTTAATATGTAAAAAGTACTCATTTTTATAGAAATGAGTACTTTATGAATCAATATCCGAAAATGTAAGCGATCTAGGCTACCCAAATACAAGCGGCAAAACGCCCGGTGCCTCCGGTCGGCGATCCATCCCGGCGGTGCGAGAAGAAGCGATCCGGATTGGCTACCGTGCACCAGTCCTGGCTGCCATCGTTGCCAAACAGCTGGGCAAGCCCCAAGCGCCGCAGGCGGTGGCGGGCCAGACCGCTCAGGTTGGCAAAAAACTTGCCAGGCTTGCCGGCTGCAAACAGCGGCGCGCAACCCGGGTCCGGATCCACAAAGGCGGCCTGCACCTCGGCCCCCACCTCAAACGCAGGCTGGCTGATGCAAGGGCCCAGCCAAGCCATGGTCTGCGCAGCAATCTCGGCATCACTCAGACCCGCCTGACCCGCTTGCAGACGTACGCGATCAGCGTAAGCCGCAAAGCAGTTCTCCAGCACCCCTACACCGCCCTGCCCCAGCAAGCCGCGCCAGCCGGCGTGGGCGGCACCCACGACTGGCAGCTGCTGGTGGCAGAACAATACGGGCAGACAATCGGCGGCCATCACGGTGCAGCCCAGGCCGGGTACATCGCTGACACTGGCATCGGCCGGCTGTTCATTCCCGCCGCCCTCGCCCAGCACCTGCACATGAGTTCCGTGTACCTGGCGCACAAACACCGGCTGGCGAGGGGGCGCGTTGTCTGCACCGCGGCCTGCCTGTATCTCCAGTGCCTGCATGGCCTCGGCCAGCAATTGCCTGTTGTTGTGCACATGGGCGGGCACATCGCCCACATTGAAGCTCAGGTTGGTGGTGCCGAACAGGCCTTCACTGGTACCGCCTTGGCGGGTCGTACACAGCGCAAACACACCGGGTGGCGTGGGCCACTGGGGCAGCAGCCAGTCTGCCGGAAAACGGGAACGTTCAACGGCGCTCATGGCTGGGCATCCGGGCATACGCCGGGCTGGGCTTGTTGCACCGCATCGGTCGCAAAGGCCGCTTCATAGGCGGCCATCGTCAACGGCAGGCCGTCAAGATTCACCTTGAAGCGCTGGGCATTGAAAATCTGTGGGACCAGCGCGCAGTCGGCCAGGGTCAGGCTATCGCCCCAGCAAAAACGCGATGGTGCCAGGCCCTGCGCCTGGCGCTCGGCGGCCAGCAACAACAGTTGGCGCTCAAAAGCCTCCAGCCCGGTGCGGCACCAGTGCTGGTACCACTGGGTTTTTTCGGCATCGCTGTGGCCCAGTTCGCCGGTCAGGTAGGCCAGCACGCGCAGGTTGTTGATGGGATGGATCTCGCAAGCCACCTGCAAGGCCAGCGCCCGGATGCGGGCACGCGCCAAGGCATTGCCCGGCAGCATCGACGGCGTCTGCGGATAGGCCTCGTCCAGCCACTCGATCACCGCCAGCGACTGGTTCAACCACAGTCCATCATCGGTCTCGAGCGCCGGCACCAGCGCATCGCCAACATGGCTGGCAAAGGCGGGCTCGCGGTGCTCAGCCTTGACCAGGTGCACCGGCAGGTAGTCATAGGCCAGGCCCTTGGCCTGCATCGCAATGCGCACCCGGTAGGAGGCAGAGGAGCGGAAATAATTGTGCAGCTTCATGGCGACCGAGCATAACGCAGGGCGCTGCGGCCGCCAATGAGCCAGTCGCCGGCATGACAGCTGTCGCTGTCTGGCATGCCAAGACCAGCAACAGCCCGTGCGGAGAGCCTGCAGAGCAAGGTGTTTTGCCGCATAATTTTTGGCACCGCTTCAACCGGGCGGTATTTGTCCGCCTCCAACCAAAGTCCAGCATGAGCCAATACGTCATTTCCCCAGCCGCGCCAACGAGCGTGCCTGTCCAAGGCAGCGACCAGCTGTTCCCCGTGCGCCGCGTTTACTGCGTGGGCCGCAACTATGAAGATCATGCCAAGGAAATGGGCTTTACCGGCCGTGAGGCGCCCTTCTTCTTCATGAAGCCCGCCGATGCGGTGGTGCCTGTCGCCACCGGCAGCACCGGCCAGATCGCCTACCCAACGCTCACGAGCAACCTGCACCACGAGATCGAGCTGGTGGTGGCCATCGGCAAGGGCGGCAAGAACATTGCTGCAGCCGATGCGGCCGCGCATATCTGGGGCTATGGCGTCGGACTGGACATGACCCGCCGCGACCTGCAAAACGACATGAAAAAGCAGGGCCGCCCCTGGGAGATCGGCAAGGCCTTTGAAGGCAGCGCGCCGATTGCAGCGCTGGTGCCCGCCGCCCAGGCCGGCGATATCAACAACGCCGACATCTGGCTGAAGGTCAATGGTGTGGAGCGCCAGCACAGCAATGTGCAAAAGCTGATCTGGAACATTGCCGAGACCATCGAAGTGATCTCGCAAGCCTGGGAGCTGCAAGCCGGCGACCTGATCTTCACCGGCACGCCTGAAGGCGTGGCCGCCGTGGTCAAGGGCGATGTGCTGGAGGGCGGCGTGACCGGCCTGCCCGCGTTGAAAATCGAGCTGGTGTAATACCAGGACAACGCGCCACCCACTGCGGTGGCGCTTTTTTTCGCCCGTTGCCGCGAGCAACGCGGGCTTGACGCACAATAGACCGCATGACCTCTCGCGCCCCCGTTGATTATTGCCGCCGCTGCGGCACCAAGGTTGAGCACCGCCTGCCCGATGACGGCGATACCAAGATCCGCGCGATCTGCCCGGCCTGCCATACCGTCCATTACGAAAATCCGCTGAACGTGGTGGGCACCATTCCATACATGGATGACAAGGTGCTGCTGTGTCTGCGCAATATTGAACCGCGCAAAGGCTACTGGACCTTGCCAGCCGGCTTTATGGAGCTGGACGAAACCACCGGCCAGGGCGCCGAGCGCGAGACCGAGGAAGAAGCTGGCGCCGACATCAAGATGGGCACGCTGTTCTCGCTGGTCAACGTGCCGCATGTCGGGCAAGTGCATCTGTTCTATCTGGCACAGCTCCAAAGCACCACATTCAACCCCGGCTGGGAGACCATGGAGGCCCGCCTCTTCAGCGAAGCCGACATCCCCTGGGACGATATTGCCTTTCGCACCGTCAAGGTCACCCTGCAGCGCTATTTCGAAGACCGCAGGCGCGGGGCATTCGGCATCCATGTGATCGATCTGGAAACGCCGCCCGGCCCCTTGGTACCGCCCCAGCCGGCCGAAGCCTCCGCTGTCCCGACCGTTTCCTGACTCAAGTGCCTCCCATGGCCTCTTACTTTGCCCGCACCTCCTCGGCCCGACGCCGCCTGCTTGGCGGCCTGCTCCTGCCCGCCGTGGCCGCCGGCAGCGCCTGGCTGCCCAGTCTCGCGCACGCCGCCAAACTGCAAGACCTGGCACTGGCGCTGGTCGAGAAATACAAGCTCGGCCACAGCCTGCCCCAAGTAGGCTTGCAGATTGCTGCCAAGTCGCCCGAATACCAGGCCTTGATCGACAAGGTGGGCCAGCAGCAGGCCGGCCAGGCCATGATTGCTGCCACGCGCTCGGTCGCGGCGGACTACCAAAAGCGCTGGGACACGCAGCTGGCTACCGCCTATGCGCAGAATTTCAACGAAGCGCAGCTGCAATCGCTGCTGGACCAGGGACCCCAGTCGCCCCACGCCCAGCTGATGCAAAGCAAGCAAGCCGACATCAACCGCATGATGCAGCAATCGAGTTCGGCCATGCTGCGCGAGATGATGGCTAAAGCGTATGCCAAAGCACAGCAACCTGCAGCCGCCCCCAGTGCGCCTGCCAAAAAACAGAAACCCTGACGCTGACGAGCGCTGGGCCCGCCGGGCCCATGCCCCCCCGTCGGAACCCCCTAAAAAGGCCGTAACCCCCTGCGCAGGAGGTACGGCCTTTTTCATCGCTTTTGTGTGCGGTCAGCGGCTGTCGCGCTTGGCCTGCGCGGCCTGGGTGCGGGACTGGCCACTGGCCTGGATCTTCTTGTTGACCGGCTTGGCTTTGATGGGGTTGCCCCGGCTGGCCGCTGCTGGTTGTGTGGTGGGCACTGCCCCTTGTGCTGCAGCCGTTGCGTTGCCGGCCACTTTCGGAGTGTTCGCTGCGGTCTTTGACGCTTTGGCCGGAGCCGCAGACGACGAGGCGGTTTTCTTCACAGCGGCCTTGGAGGCAGCCTTGCGAGCGCCGCTGGCTTTCTTCACTGCAGCGGCTTTGACCGCCTCGGCAGGGGATGCCTTGGTGGCGGACTTGGCCGCTTTCTTGCGTGGAGCAGCTGCTGCGGTTGTCTTGGCCGCAGCAGCGGGCTTTTTGGCAGCGCTCTTTGCGGGCGCGGGCTTGCTGGTTTTCACAGCGGCGGTCTTGGCAGCCGCTTTCGTGGCATCGGCCTGTACCTTGGCGAGGCGCTCTTCGAAACGGCCCAGCACCTCTTGCATGACATCGGCCTTCACTTCGGTGCGGTTGTTGTCATTGCCAGCGGGCCGACGCGCAGCCGCTGGCCCTTTCTGGGTTTTCACCGTCTGGCGCTGGTAGAGATCGCGGTACTTGGCGCGCAAGGTACGGGTGCGGGTGATTTTGCTGCTGAGCTGACGCTCGGTCAGCTCCTTGATCGCATTGGCACGGCTGGCTTGGAACAGCTCCAGCTCCGGCTTGGTCAGCAAGGTCTGAACTTGTCTCAGGGTATAGCTCACGGCATCTCCTCTGCATAAAAAAAGCAGGGCCGCCGGATGGCAGCCACTGGCGTTTTTCATCGTATTGACATCTGGCAGGCGCCGATGTCGGAGAATGTCCCTATCCCTGCTCCGTGTGGCGCGAGATAGCAAGCCAGTGCAGCGCCATCGCGCTCCAACCTTCCGGCAACTCAAGGCGCTCCATGTTGCAAAAGCCGCAGCATCGCGGCCTCGTCCAGCACGGTCACTCCCAGCTCCTGCGCCTTGCTCAGTTTGCTGCCGGCATCGGCGCCGGCCACCAGGTAATGGGTCTTCTTGCTGACCGAGCCAGAGACCTTGGCGCCTGCAGCTTCCAGCAGGTCTTTGGCCTCATCACGGCCCATGGTGGGCAGCGTGCCGGTCAGCACCACCGTCATGCCGGCCAGGATCTGCGCGGGCTTTTCGGCAGGCACCGCTTCGTCCCAGTGAACGCCCGCAGCGCGCAGCTGCTCAACCACTTCGCGGTTGTGTGGCTGCGCAAAAAAGGTGTGCAGGCTGTTGGCCACCACCGGCCCCACGTCATTCACCTGCAGCAGCTCTTCGACCGAGGCATCCATGATCGCGTCCAGCACGCCAAAGTGCTTGGCCAGGTCCTTGGCGGTGGACTCGCCCACATGGCGGATGCCCAGGCCAAACACAAAGCGCGCCAGTGTGGTTTTCTTCGACGACTCCAGCGCGGCCAGCACATTCTGTGCGGACTTCTCTGCCATGCGCTCCAGGCCTGACAAGGTCGCAATACCCAGTTTGTAGAGGTCGGGCAGGCTGCGGATCACACCGCTGTCCACCAGCTGATCGACCAGCTTGTCGCCCAGGCCTTCGATATCCATCGCGCGGCGGTGCGCGTAGTGCAGGATCGCCTCCTTGCGCTGCGCCACGCAGAACAGGCCACCGGTGCATCGGTGGTTGGCCTCGCCTTTCTCGCGCACCACGTCGCTGCCGCAGACCGGGCATTGGCTGGGCATCGAGAAATTGGGCACATACTGCGGGCGCACGCCAGGCACCCGCCCGGCGACCTCCGGAATCACATCCCCGGCCCGCCGCACGATGACGTCGTCACCAACGCGCACCCCTTTCTTGCGGATGTCGAACACATTGGACAAGGTGGCATTGGTGACGGTGACGCCACCGACAAACACGGGCGCCAACCGGGCCACTGGCGTGAGCTTGCCGGTGCGGCCCACCTGGACCTCGATGCCCTCCAGACGCGTGACCATCTCCTGGGCCGGGTACTTATGGGCCACGGCCCAGCGCGGCTCGCGGCTGACAAAGCCCAGCTCCAGCTGCAGCGCGCGGCTGTTGACCTTGTAGACCACACCGTCGATCTCGTAGCCCAGGTTGGCACGCTCGGCGCCCATGCGCTGGTGAAACGCAACCAGCTCATCGGCACCCTTGGCCACACAGACCTGGGGCGCGACCGGAAAGCCCCAGGCGCGCAGCTGCATCAGCATCGCGTAGTGGCTGTCCCACTGCATGCCGCCTTGGGCCACCGAGGTGACCTCGCCCAGGCCATAGGCAAAGAAGGACAGCGGGCGCTGGGCGGTGATGTTCGAATCGAGTTGGCGCACTGCGCCGGCTGCTGCGTTGCGCGGGTTGACAAAGGTCTTGCCGCCAGCGGCCTCCTGCTTGCGGTTGAGGGCATCAAAATCATCGCGGCGCATATACACCTCGCCGCGCACTTCCAGCACCGGCGGCACCGCGGCATCGGCGCGCAGCTGCAGCGGTATCTGGCGGATGGTGCGGATATTGTGGGTGACGTCCTCGCCCACTTCACCATCGCCGCGCGTGGTGGCCTGCACCAGGCGCCCCGCCTCGTAGCGCAGGTTCATCGCCAGGCCATCAAATTTGGGCTCGGCCACATACTCGACCGGCGGGTCACCGGGGTCCAGGCCCAGCTCCTTGCGGATGCGTGCATCGAAGGCTTGCGCGCCGCTGGCTTCATTGTCGGTTTCGGTGCGGATGCTCAGCATCGGCACCGCATGGCGAACCGGGGTCAGCCCCTCGAGAATGGCGCCGATCACACGCTGCGTGGGCGAGTCCGGACTGTGCAGCTCGGGGTGGGCCTTTTCCAGCGCTTCGAGCCGCTGGTAGACCCGGTCATACTCGCCATCGGGCACCGTGGGCGCGTCTTGCACATAGTATTCATGCGCCCACTGCACCAGTTGCGCGCGCAAGGCCTGCACCTCGGCAGCAGCATCCTGCGGGGTACCGCTGGCGGGCGAGGCAAAAAGATCAATATTCTCAGCCATGTGGCTTGACTCCGAAAATCTGGCAAAGCGCGGGGCCCTGCCTGGTCTGATGCCTGCGACTATACGACCAAAGCCGCATCGCCATCGCGTAAACAGCAGCAGCCAGAATGCAAAAAGGCTGCACCGGCAGCCTTTGCGAAAAAAGGTACGAGGCTTAGCTGAAAAGGCGCCGTGCGGCCAGCGAGCCGGCGGCCAGATCGCGCAGTTCGAGCTGGTCGTAGAGGTTCTCCAGATCCTGCGCGATCGGGTCGACCACCATGATCGGCAGCGGCGTGCCATTCTGGTCGCAGATGACGCCGTCCATCTCTGCGCAAAGCGCTTCGGCGGCGGCGCGCATCTTGTCGAAAGGCTTTTCGCTGCGGGCCACATGCGGCACATCCAGGCTCAGCAGCACATCGCGCAAGGCGCTGGCCTCCGGGTCGTCGGCCAGTGCCGCCTGCGCGTCGTAGGTCAGCGCCAGGATCGCGGGCATCTGCTCGATGCCCGAGGGCATCACCATGCGGCCAGGGCCTGCGGGCACAAAGCCATGCTTGGCCGCCACCTGGGCCACATAGCCGGGACTCCAGGAGGCGCGTTTGGCGCGCAGCATGAAGGCCAGCTGCGCATCATGCTCGCTCGCAAAGGCGTCGAGCTCGCGGGCGCGGGCCACTTCCTGCAGCATGTCGGGCGTGTCGTACGCCGCACCGATACTGTCGGCAAACTGCTGGACCTTGGTGACGAATTCGGAAAACTCGATCTCGTTCATCGGGCCATGGCGGTTGGCCAGCTGCACGCCGGCCTGAAAACCGGTGTAGCGGGCACCGGCGCGCGGCAGCTCCCAGGTCTGGCTGGTTTCATTCAGGCCCTCGATGTTGAAGGCCTTGTTGCCTGCGCGAAAGCTGCTGGGCATCGCCGCAATCGCGGCATTGCCCGAGACGATGCCGTCCGTATGAATGGTGGCAATCGCATCGGTGAGGGGATCGAGGATCTGCTGGCGGTCGCCCAGAAAGGTGCCGGGGTTGCCGCTGCGCGCCACCGCGCCTGCACCAAAGGCATCGGCACTGTGACCGCTCAGGCGGGGACCCTGGCCGCCCAGTTGGGCGTCGAGGACCGGGTCACCGGTAGCTGCCGATGCGGCCCGGCCATCAAAGCCGGGTTCGTAGCGCAGCTCGGAGTCGCCGCTCTGGCCGGGCTCCTCGGGCCGGGGTTTCTTGGGCTCGTTGCGGCGCGCCGACCAGGTGTTGTAGGCGATGTACAAAACCAGAATGACCCCAAAGGTGATCACCAACGCCAGTTGAAAATTACTCATACGTTTTCGTTCTAAAAATCTATCACGCCGAATCCGCCATCGACAACGCAGACTCCATATCCACAGCCACAATGCGCGAGACGCCCTGTTCCTGCATTGTCACACCAATCAGTTGCTGCGCGATCTCCATCGCGATCTTGTTGTGGCTGATGAAGAGGAACTGCGTGCCCCGGCTCATCGAGGCGACCAGCTTGGCGTAGCGCTCGGTGTTGGCATCGTCCAGCGGCGCGTCCACCTCATCGAGCAGACAGAAGGGCGCCGGGTTGAGCTGGAAGATCGCGAACACCAGCGCAATCGCGGTCAGCGCTTTCTCGCCGCCCGAGAGCAGGTGGATGGTCTGGTTCTTCTTGCCGGGCGGCTGCGCCATCACCTGCACACCCGAGTCCAGAATCTCGTCGCCGGTGATGATCAGCTTGGCCTGCCCGCCACCAAACAGCTCCGGGAACATGCGGCCGAAGTGGCTGTTGACGGTGTCGAAGGTGCCCGAGAGCAGTTGCCGGGTTTCGGCATCGATCTTCTTGATGGCGTCTTCCAGGGTCGTCATGGCCTGGGTCAGGTCTTCCATCTGCGAGTCGAGGAAGGTCTTGCGCTCGCGGGCATGGTTCAACTCATCCAGGGCAGCCAGGTTGACGGCACCCAGCGCTTCGATCTCGCGGTGCAGGCGGTCGATGTCGCCCTGCAGTCCGGTCAGGCGCACCTGCCCATCCTTGACCGACGCGGCGATAACGTCCAGATCCGCCTGGGCCTCCTGCAGCAAGGTCGTGTACTGCTCCAGGCCCAGTTGCGCGGCCTGCTCCTTGAGCTTGAACTCGGTGATCCGGTCGCGCAGCGGCTGCAGCTCGCGCTCAAACTGCTGGCGGCGCTCATCGCTGCTGCGCAGCCGGGCCGTCAGGTCATCGTATTCGCTGCGGCGTGCGGCCAGGTCCTTTTCGCGCTCCATCTTGAGGTTCAGCGCATCCTGCAGCCCCCCCTGCGCTGCCGCATCATTAAGGCGTTTTTGCTCTTCCTGCGCGCGCAGCTGTTCATCTCCGAGGGCCTTGGCCTGCTGCATCGCCGTTTCCATCGTGCGGTGGAGCTCGGCGCGGCGCGCTTCCATGCTGCGCTGGCCAAACACCGCTTCCTGCGACTGGCGCTCGAGCGCGCGCAGCTGCTCGCGGGCGCTGGCCAGCTTGCGCTCGGACTCGTAGACGGTTTCATCGAACTGGGCATGGCGCTCCTGGCTGTCGGCCAGCTGCATGTCCAGCTCTTCAAAGCGGGCCTCGGCCGCAATCCGGCGCTCCTGGATCTCTTCGAGCTGCTGCACCACTTCGCCCAGGTCGGTGTCGATCTGGGCCGCGCGGGCCCGGGCCTGCTCGGCCAACTGGGTCAGGCGCAAGGTCTCCACCTGCAGCTCATGGGCACGGTTGCGGGTCTGGGCAGCCTCCGCACGCACCGCCACCAGGCGCTGCGAGGCATCGGCATAGGCACTCTCGGCACGCACCAGCGCGTTGCGCGCCTCTTCGCCGATCAGCGATTGGGCGCGCAGTTCTTTTTCCAGATGCTCGATTTCCTGGGCCCGTGCCAGCATGCCGGACTGCTCGGAGTCCTGCGCATAAAAGCTCACGCTGTGCAGGCTGACGGAGTGGCCGGTCGGCACAAAAATGGTTTCGCCGGCCTGCAGACGGCTGCGCTGGGCCAGCGCCTCGTCCAGGCTCGGGCAGGTGTAGCAGCCGCAGAGCCAGTCGACCAGCACGGCACGCAGGCCGGCATCATGCACACGCAGCAGGTCGGACAGCTGCGCCAGTTTGCCCGCAGGGGCAGCGGCTGGTGCTTGCGGCACGCTGTAAAAGGCCAGGCGCGCCGGCGGTGCATCCTGGGCACCGGCGCCCAAGAATCCACGCACCATATCCAGGCGGCTGACTTCCAATGCCGCCAGCCGCTCGCGCAGTGCAGCTTCCAGTGCGTTTTCCCAGCCCGGCTCCACCTGGATGCGGCTCCACAGGCCTTGCAGGCCATCGAGCCCATGCTTGGCCAGCCAGGGCTGCAGCTTGCCGTCGGTCTTGACCTTTTCCTGTAGCGCCTTGAGGGCATCGAGCCGTGCCGACAGATCGGCCTGCTTGGCGCCTTCCTGGTTCACCTGCTGCTGCTTGCTGCGCCGCGCTTCATCGAGCTGGGGCACACTGTCCTGCAGCTCCAGCAGCCGCCCTTCGGCGATCTCGGCGGCCTCGGCGGCTTCCTCGTTTTGCTGCTGCAGGTTGGCCAGGCGGGTCTCGTCGGGCGCGGCCATCGCATTGCGGTCGCTGCGCAGGCGCTCGCTGCGTACCTCCAGGCCACGGCTTTGTTCGTTCAGGCTGCGCTGCTCGGCGGCCAGCACCTGGATCTGCTGCTGCACCTGGGTGACGGAGCTGCGCTGCTCGTTGGCGCGCTGCTGGGCCAGGCGCAGCGCTTCCTCCATATCGGGCAGTTGCAGGTTTTGCTCTTCGAGCTGGGCCGCCAGCATCTCGGCGCGCTCTTCCGCATCCATACCCTGGCCAGCCAGGTTTTCCAGCTCGGCCTCGGACTCGTCCTTGCGTATCGTCCACTGCGCAATCTGCTCGGCCAGTTGCACCAGGCGGTTCTCCACCCTCTGGCGGCCTTCGACCACATAGCGGATTTCGGCTTCGAGCCGGCCGACTTCGGCGGTGGCTTCATAGAGCTTGCCCTGCGCCTGGTTCACGGTGTCGCCGGCAGCATAGTGCGACTGGCGGATGGTTTCCAGGTCCGCCTCGACATGGCGCAGATCGGCCATGCGCGATTCCAGGTCATTGACCGCCTTGAGGCCTTCGATGCGCACCTTCTCCTGCTCCTGCTCGGCATCGCTGCGCTTGAGGAACCACAGCTGGTGCTGCTTCAGGGTGGCGCTGGCATTGAGCGCGTTGTATTTGGCGGCTACCTCGGCCTGCTTTTCCAGCTTGTCGAGGTTGGCATTGAGCTCACGCAGAATGTCTTCGACCCGGGTCAGGTTTTCGCGCGTGTCGTTGAGGCGGTTCTCGGTCTCGCGGCGGCGCTCCTTGTACTTGGAGACGCCGGCTGCTTCTTCCAGGAACAGGCGCAGCTCTTCGGGGCGCGACTCGATGATGCGGCTGATGGTGCCCTGGCCAATGATGGCGTAGGCGCGCGGGCCCAGGCCGGTGCCCAGGAACACATCCTGCACATCGCGCCGGCGCACCGGCATGTTGTTGATGAAATAGCTGCTGCTGCCGTCGCGCGTGAGCACCCGCTTGACGGCGATTTCGGTGTACTGGCTCCACTGGCCGCCGGCGCGGTGGTCGCTGTTGTCAAACACCAGCTCCACACTGGAGCGGCTGGCCGGCTTGCGGTGCGTCGTGCCATTGAAGATCACATCCTGCATCGACTCGCCGCGCAATTCACTGGCCTTGGACTCGCCCAGCACCCAGCGCACCGCATCCATGATGTTGGACTTGCCGCAGCCATTGGGGCCGACCACGCCCACCAGTTGCCCTGGCAGCATGAAATTGGTGGGCTCCGCAAACGATTTGAAGCCAGCAAGCTTGATGGAATTGAGGCGCACAGTGCTCGTTTTCTCTTGGATGGGCGGCAATCACCTGCGATACGCTGTCGCACACCGGCAGGCCCGCGCAAAACAGGGCTGGCCAGGCATGCCGGGCAAGTGCCGGATGGCCCAGGGATCTTTTCTGATGAACCAAGCGGTAGAACTCAGGCCGACATAATACCGTGCCCTCCCGGCCCACCAGAGACAAAAGCGCAGGGTGCGGCGGTTTTGCGCCCGGGGCAGGGTCAAATAATGTTGCGCCGCCGCACTGGATCGGCCCAAGAAGCCAGACTTGGTATATAGACACAGCGCCACCCGGGGAAAGCTGCAAGGCAGACAATGGCTGCATGGATTCAAGCATGTCTTCCCGCCCGGTTGCCGCCGCAGGCCCCGCATCCACGCCTGCAGCAGCCGATTCTGCATTGCAGCCCGGTGCCCAATGGCACAACGGCTTTGCCGGTCTGCCCCCGGTCTTTTACACGCGTCTGCAGCCCACACCGATGCCGGCGCTGGCGATGCACGCCCGCAATGACGCGCTCGCCCAGCAGATGGGCCTGCGCCCCGAATGGCTGAGGGGCAGCGAAGCCACCGAGGTGCTGGGCGGCAATGCGCTGCTGCCGGGCATGGATGCGCTGGCCAGCGTCTACAGCGGCCACCAGTTTGGCCACTGGGCCGGGCAGCTGGGTGATGGCCGGGCCATACTGCTGGGTGAGATCCGCTCCCCGGCGGCCCCGCAGGGGCTGGAGCTGCAACTCAAAGGCGCAGGCAAGACGCCCTATTCCCGCATGGGAGACGGGCGCGCGGTGCTGCGCTCGTCGATCCGCGAGTACCTGTGCAGCGAAGCGATGCATGGCCTGGGCGTGCCGACCACGCGAGCGCTGTCGCTGGTGACCTCGCCGCAGCCGATTTACCGCGAGACCGTGGAAACCGCTGCCGTCGTGGCCCGCGTAGCGCCCAGTTTTGTGCGCTTTGGCCATTTTGAGCATTTTGCGGCCCGCGATGACCAGGACAGCCTGCGCAAGCTGGCGGACTATGTGGTGGAGCGCTACATGCCGGATGTTGCCCAACACGCCAGCGGCAGCGCCGAGCGCTATGCCGCGTTTTTGGCTGAGGTGGCCGAGCGCACCGCACGCATGATTGCGCTGTGGCAGGCCCATGGCTTTTGCCATGGCGTGATGAACACCGACAACATGAGCATCCTGGGCCTGACGATCGACTACGGCCCCTTCCAGTTTCTGGACCACTACGACGCCAACCACATCTGCAACCACAGCGATACCGGCGGCCGCTATGCCTTTGCCCGCCAGCCGCAGGTGGCGTACTGGAACCTGTTCTGCCTGGGCCAGGCGCTGCTGCCGTTGATCGGCGACGAAGCCACCACCCTGGCCGCGTTGGAGCGCTACAAAACCGCGCTGGAGCCTGCGATGCAGCGGGCGCTGGGCGCCAAGCTGGGCCTTGACCCTGCCCGCAGCACGGCGCCCGAAGCCGTGGCCGGCGTGGTCAACCCCTTGCTGGCGCTGATGCAGCAGCACCGCACCGACTACAGCCTGTTCTGGCGCGCGCTGTCGCAAGCGGTGGCCGATGACAGCCTGCCGGCGCTGGCCCATTGGTTTGATGGCGATGCCGCGTTTGAGACCTGGCGTGAGCAGTACCAGGCGCTGCTGCAGCCCGGCGATGCGACGGCCACCGCCGCACGCATGTTTGCCGCCAATCCCCGCTATGTGCTGCGCAACCACCTGGGCCAGCAAGCCATTACCGCCGCCCAGCAGGGGGACTGGGCACCGTTTGCCCGCTTGCAAACCGTGCTGGCGACACCATATGCGGAGCATCCGGGCTGCGAAGACCTGGCCGCCCTCCCGCCCGACTGGGCGCAACATATCGAAATCAGCTGTTCATCATGAGCTTTCCTGTCCAAAAATCGGATGCCCAATGGCAGGCCGAACTCGCATCCAAACAAGCCGAACCAGTGGCGTACCAGGTCACCCGGCATGCCGCTACCGAACGCCCGTTTACCGGCAAGTACGAGGCCCACTGGGCCGATGGCAGCTACCACTGCATCTGTTGCGGTGCCAAGCTGTTTGACAGCGACACCAAGTTTGATGCTGGCTGTGGCTGGCCCAGCTTCTCCGAAGCCATCCCCGGCGCGATTCAGGAAAACGTGGACCGCAGCCATGGCATGGTGCGGGTCGAGACAGTCTGCGCCCAGTGCGGTGCCCATCTGGGCCATGTATTCCCGGACGGCCCCCAGCCTACCGGCCTGCGCTACTGCATGAACTCGGCCGCGCTGGACTTTGAAAAGCAGGAATGACCCCAGGGCGCAGCAGGCGCCTGGCTTCCGCTTGCGCGGTGTGGAACTTTGGCAGCAGCACGCGCTCTGACAGCGCTGCAAAGCGTGGCGGGGGCTTCAGTCCAGCTTAAGCTGGCGGCAAAACCGCTCGCGTATCATTGGCGGCTTGCCCGCAGACGCGCTACTCAACAAAACACAAGCACCAAAGCCCTGCCTTCTTGTCCGCATCGTGCTCCGCTTTCAGCTACGCCGTGCACAGCCCGCATCGCCTGATATGAAATTTTTGATTGATTTTTTCCCCATCCTGCTGTTTTTCGCAGCGTTCAAGGTCTGGGGGGTGTTCGTGGCCACCGGGGTGGCCATTGCTGCGACCATTGCGCAAATTGCCTACCTGCATTTCAAGGTCGGCAAGGTGGAGCCGATGCAGTGGATCAGCCTGGGCGTGATCGTGGTGTTTGGCGGTGCCACGCTGCTCTTTCACGACGAGGCCTTCATCAAATGGAAGCCCACCGTCTTGTACTGGGTGATGGCAGCCGTTTTGCTGGGCGGCCAGTGGTTCTTCAACCGCAACCTGATACAAAAGCTGATGTCCTCGCAGGTGCAACTGCCCCAGCCTGTCTGGAACACGGTCAACTACAGCTGGGCCATTTTTTTCACCGTCATGGGCATCATCAACATCTGGGTGGCCTACCAGTTTGACCTGGACACCTGGGTCACCTTCAAGATGTTCGGCGGCCTGGGCCTGATGCTGGTCTTCGTGCTCGGCCAGGCCATGTACCTGAGCCGCCACATCCAGCACAACCCGGAAGACCAGCCCTGACAACCGCGGGCGCTGGCCGGCAGCGCATCGCGCTGAACGCAATGGCTGCCGCTGACACACCCGCGCCCATCTTTGCCTTTCCTCTATGCAAGCCCAGGACATTACCGCCACCGCCATTGAAGCGGTGCTGCGCGACAAACTCTCACCCACCCAGTTGGAAGTGATCGACGAAAGCGGTCTGCATGCCGGCCATGCCGGTGCCAATGGCAGCGGTTTTGGCACCCATTTTCGGTTGCGCATCGCTTCACCCTTATTTACTGGCACATCACGCATTGCCCAGCACCGGCTTGTGTATGATGCGCTCCAAGCATTCATTGACGCGGGTTTACATGCCCTTGCCATTGAAGTCCTGAATACACCAAAACAATGAAATCACTGGTGTATATTTCCTTCACAGATAAACAATTTGGATTTCGCATGAAAAAACAGCTCTTGTCCGGTCTGGTTGCAGCTGCCCTGCTTGGTTCAGCCGCGCTGCCCGCAGTGGCCCAGAACATTGGCGTTGTCAATGGCAAGCCCGTGCCTTCGTCTCTGCTGAAGACCTTCAAGGAACAAATGGAACGCAGCGGCCGCCCTGTGAGTGCCGAGCAAGAAGGCCAGATCAAGGAAGCCATCATCGAGCGCGAAATCTATGCCCAGGCTGCCAAGGCCCAAGGCCTGGATGCGACCGAGTCCTTCAAGGGCCAGGTCGAGCTGGCTCGCCAAGGCATCCTGACCCAGGAGCTGTTCGCCGCTTACGAAAAGGCGCACCCCATTTCTGACGCTGCCGCCAAGGCCGAGTACGACAAGTTTGTCGCCACCAACCAAGGCAAGGAATACCATGCCTTCCACATCCTGGTGGACAGCGAAGACAAGGCCAAGGCGCTGATCGCCCAAATCAAGAAGGGTGCCAAGTTCGAAGACCTGGCCAAGAAGGAATCCAAGGATCCTGGATCGGGCCAGCGCGGCGGCGATCTGGACTGGGGCAATGCAGCCAACTACGTGCCTGAGTTCTCCGAAGCCATGACCAAGCTGAAGAAGGGCCAGATGACGGACACCCCCGTCAAGACCCAGTTCGGCTACCACATCATCCGCGTGGACGATGTGCGTGAAGCACAGCTGCCCAAGTTCGAGGAAGTCAAGCCCCAGATCGAGCAGCAACTGCGCCAGCAACAAATCCAGAAGTACCAGCAAGAGCTGCGTGAAAAGGCCAAGGTCGAGTAATTCTCGCCGCCTCGCTTCTGCTTCCAACCCCTGCCCCGTGCAGGGGTTGTGCTTTGTGGGCTGCGGCTCGGCTGGTTGCAGCGCTACACTCAGATGGTTCCGGACAGACCGACAAGGTCGGCCCTCTTCCCTGCGGCGGCCAAGCGCTGCCGCTGCCTTTACAAGAAAGAAAACCCCATGCGTCTTTTGCACACCATGCTGCGCGTTGGCAATCTCCAGCGCTCCATCGATTTCTACACCCAGGTGCTGGGTATGCGCCTGCTGCGCACCTCGGAAAACCCCGAATACAAGTATTCGCTGGCCTTTGTCGGCTATGACGGCGGCAACCCCGGCCAGGCCGAGATCGAATTGACCTACAACTGGGGCACCGAGAGCTATGACCTGGGCACGGCCTATGGCCATATCGCGCTGGGCGTGCCTGATGCGTACGCCGCTTGCGAAAAGATCAAGGCCAATGGCGGCAATGTCACCCGCGAAGCCGGCCCGGTAAAAGGCGGCACCACGTTGATCGCTTTTGTGACCGATCCTGATGGCTACAAGATTGAACTCATTCAACGTGCCGAAGGTGGCGAAGGTGGCGGTCTGCGTTAACAGACCCTGGGCCGCTTGACAGCTGGCCCCTCACACCCCCAAGCCAGGCCCTTGCCTGGCTTTTCTGCTTCCAGGCCCTCAACGGCCCATTGTGCTGGTCAACGGCTGTGGCCGCTGCGCTGCTTGTTCTTGTACATGTCCAGGTCCGCGTGCTTGAGCAGGCTTTGCGGATCGGCACCATCGGCCGGAAAGATGGCCTGCCCGATGGACGCGCCCAGGTGAACCACCACCCCCTCGGGCAAGCCCTTCAGCGTCTGCAACGCCGGTGCGAGGGCTTCAAGGATCTTGGCTTTTACCACCTGGATCTGCGTATCACTGTGGACGCCCTGGAGCACGGCGACAAACTCGTCCCCACCCAGGCGTATCAGCACATCGTTGCTGCGCAGTACTTCCTTGAGGCGCTGCACCACCTCGACCAGGGCCAGGTCACCGTTGTCATGGCCCCAGCGGTCATTGAGCGGCTTGAACTGGTTCAGGTCGATGAAGAGAATCGCGAACACGGCAGGCTTGCCGCTGCCGGGCCGGGTCAGGGTTTCCAGAATGTGGTTCAGCGCGCTGCGGTTGGCAGCGCCGGTGAGCGCATCCGTAAACAAGCGGTGCCGCATATGGTGGACATTGTTGGCCAGCTCGCCAATCTCGTCGTTGCGCTCCACGCCGATCGGTACATCGATTTCACCTTGCCCGACACGGCGCACCGCATAGGTGAGCGAGCGCATATCCTTGGCCAAACCGCCAAAGATGTGCAACCCCAGTGCCAGCGCACTGCCCAGTGCAAGCAAACCCAAGGCGACCACCAGCACGACATGGACGCGAATGCCAGCCAGCATCTGCTGGTGCGGCACGGCCACCACCGCCAGCCAGTTCAGGCCCGCCTCATCGGTGACGCGGCGGTAGGCCACTTCGATCGCATGGTCCTTGGCGTCGAAGATCAGCGCCGTGCGAGCCACCTCGTTGGACTGCGAGAACTCGTTGACCAGCTGCCGGTACACCGCCTTCAAGAGTGGATTGCCCGCGCTGGCAGCATTGACCCGGCTGGGCGGCTGCTCACCGCTCTGGCGGATATTGTCCATGCCCGTGCCGGCAACCAGGTCGCCATTGGGCTCCATGAGGAATGCCTGTGCCCCTTCGGACAAATGCAGGCCATCGACAAAAAGCCGCAATTCCTTCAGCGAGACATCGGTGGCCACCACACCAACGGGCTGGCCGTCCCGCCCAAAAACCTGCCGCGCCCGCGTCATCACCAGGTCCTTGGCATTGAAGTCGATGTAGACAGGCGTCCAGATATGGCCAGCCACGCCCTGCGCAAGCCGGTACCAGGGACGGGTGCGCGGATCGAACAGATGGGACTCTTGGGACAGAAAGATGGGTTCGGCCTGAATCCCCGGCAGCAGGTAGAGGCTGCGCACGTCCTGCGCATGGAGCTTGATGCGCAGCTCCGCCTGGGTTGCATTGCGGCGCAGCAGGCCCATGCCCTGGCCATGGCGGTTGCCGTAGTAGACATAGTCGCCCCGGTGCTGTGTCAGCGACGTGGCCGCCCACAGCCGGGTGCGCAGTGCAGGCATATCGTCCTCGATCCGGCCAGGCGCCTGCAAACCGGCCGGAAAGCTCGCCTCGATGATGGAGCCGGAACTGAAGACATGCCGGTCCACCGCCTGGCTGATGCGCTCGGCCATCTCCACCATCAATTGCTGAGACAGCATCGAGACCGTCTTGCTGCCCGTCCAGTACCACAGCACGCCCAGCACCCCGGTCAGCAATGCGATCAGCATCACAAAAGGCAAAATCAAGGTGATCGTCAACGACGAGGCTTTACGAACGGGCATAACCAGACAATGGTAGGGCGCGGATAGCGCGCGGCGGGCAGCCAGGGATATTGATACTCTCCGCCCATTCTTACTTTAACCGTTTTTATGGATTACATAGCATGATAGACCTGCCTAATAACCCAACACCGGCCAGCGCAGCGGTGACAACAGCCCTAGGCAAACCCTGTGATTTTCTGGTCCTTGGGCAGGCCCTCCCAGCCATTACCTGCAGTTTGGTTAAAGGATAGTTGCGCAGGAGATTCATTTTTTTAGGAGGAAAATACCGCTGGGAAGAAACGCGGTCATTCCACCCCGCACATCGCTGAGTATATGCGCACAAATACATTTAATTACATTAATGTGGCGCAAATCAATCTCTCATCGGCAGAAATCGCCCGCCTCTGAGTTACAAATTAGCTATAAGCTGATAGAATCAATGAATAACAAAATGCGATTTAGCATGATTTGTATCCATTCCTGTCTCGTTGGGGCAAAGGCTTGGGCATCGCAACTCCCGCTGAAGTAGCAGTTGCCTGGCCCCTGTCTTCACTCCAACGACGGACGTTGCCGCTTTGTTTATAGATTGATGATCCCATGGCCACTGAACTCCTCCTGAACAAAAGGCTCTCTCGCAGAACCCTCAACAGCCTGGGGCGGCACGCGATCACCACCGTGGATCAGGTGGTCGAAGCATATCCCGAGCGCTTGCTCAAGCTCAATGGTGTGGGCATGACGGTACTGCGCGATATCGAGCGAACGCTGTTTCCCGGACAGCAGTTCCAGCCGCATTCCGGCCGCTACAAGGCGTGGACCGAAGATGCCTCCAGCCATTCCCATGGCGATCAGACTCAGTCCAAGGAATAAGGGCACCACGGGGGCAGCCTGCGCCCTCGGCACTCGCGTCGCTGGGCAAATACCACATACCAGGCAGCGCTGTGCGGCGCGATGCCCAGCTGCGCCGCCTTGGTCATCCAAGAACGGGGCGAAAGCAGATGGCGCTGCAGCAGCCAGTCATGGCAGCATCGCGCTTGGCATGGCCTCCAGCGCCCGCAGGCCCTGAGAGGGGCCAGGGTAGGTAGCAGGCGCACAGCTAATCCGCACGCCTGCGGCTGCGCGGTCAGCCCTTGTGCCGCAAGCCAGCGGCTTCGCGCGCCAGCAAGGTGATGTGTTCCCAGTCGCCGCGCTCCAGGGTATCGGTGGGCACCAGCCAGGAGCCTCCCACGCAGACGACATTCTTCAACGCCAGAAACTCTGGCGCGTTGGTGGGCGTGATGCCGCCGGTCGGGCAAAACCGCACTTCGGCGAAGGGGCCCTGCCAGGCCTTGAGCATGTTGATGCCCCCGGCTTGCAGCGCGGGGAAGAACTTCAGTTCCTGGAAGCCATCTTGCTGCGCCTGCATGATCTCGCTGCTGGTGGCAACGCCAGGCAGCAGCGGCAAACGGGCCTCGCGGCAGGCTTGGCCGACGCTGGAGGTGTAGCCAGGGCTGACCGCAAAGCGGGCACCGGCCGCTGCAGCCGCATGCGCATCGGCGGCATTGCGCACGGTACCTGCGCCGACGATCGCCTCCGGCACGGCCTTGGCAATCGCTTCGATCGAGGGCAGGCCTTGGGGCGTGCGCAAGGTCACTTCCAGTACCCGGATACCGCCTGCGACCAGGGCCTTGGCCATCGACACGGCGTGGTTGACATCGCGCAGCACGATCACCGGGATCACCGGTGCATCTTGCATGATCGACAAGGCGGTCAGTTGCTCAGCCATGTGCAGGCTCCTTCTTCTGCGCTCAGCGCATTGCGCCGGAATCCGGCAAACAGTTCTCGGCCCAGACCACGGCCATTGGCGCGCAGCTGCTCGGCCGGTATCGTGGCAAGCGGGCGTGCCTCCCAGACGGCGGCATCCACTTCGGCCTGCATGATACCGGTTTCAGCGTCCAGCAGCACCATATCGCCGCTCTCAATTTTGGCCAGAGGGCCGCCGGCCAGTGCTTCAGGCGACACATGGATGGCAGCGGGTACCTTGCCCGAGGCGCCGCTCATGCGCCCATCGGTCACCAAAGCCACCAGGTAGCCCTTGCCTTGCAGCACGGCCAATGGGGGCGTCAGCTTGTGCAGCTCGGGCATGCCATTGGCTTGCGGGCCCTGCCAGCGCACCACGCAGACCACGCCGTTGTGACCATTGGTCTGGCAGGCCTGCTCCAGCGCCCCCGACTTGAAGGCTTCCTGCAGCGCGTCCTGCGAGTCAAACACCCAGGCAGGCGCGCGCAGCACATGGCGATCGAGCGGCACGGCGCTGACCTTGATGACGCTGCGGCCCAGGTTGCCGGTCAGCAGCTTGAGGCCTCCGGTGGGACTGAAAGGCGCGCTGACGGGGCGCAGCACGCTGTCGTCACCCGATTCGGTGGCCGCTTGCCACACCAGTTGGCCCGCTTCGACGCGCGGCACACTGGCGTAAGCCGCCAGGCCCTCGGGGCGCACCGTCAGCACATCGCCATGCATCAGGCCTGCCGCCAGCAGCTGGCCAATCACATAGCCTGGTCCGCCTGCCTCCTGGAACTGGTTCACATCGGCTGCCCCATTGGGGTAGACGCGTGCCAGCAGGGGCACGACCGACGACAGCTGTTCGAAATCATTCCAGTCGATGACGATACCCGCAGCCCGCGCCACTGCCACCCAGTGGATCAGGTGGTTGGTCGAGCCGCCGGTGGCCAGCAAGGCCACCATCGCGTTGACAATGCAGCGCTCGTCGACGATGCGGCCAATCGGCGCAAAGCGCTTGCCGGCAGTGATATTGAGCACCGTGCGCATCGCCTCGCGGGTCAGCAGCTCACGCGCGCCATCTTCGGGGTTGATGAAGGCATTGCCAGGCACATGCAGGCCCATGGCCTCGAGCAGCATCTGGTTGCTGTTGGCCGTGCCGTAGAAGGTGCAGGTGCCCGCATCATGGTAGGCGGCCATCTCGGCTTCCAGCAGCTTTTCGCGGCCCACCAGGCCCTGGGCGGCCAGCTCGCGCACCTTGGCCTTGTCGTTGTTGGACAGGCCCGAGGTCATCGGCCCTGCGGGCACAAACACCATCGGCAGATGGCCAAAATGCAAGGCACCGATCAGCAAACCAGGAACAATCTTGTCGCAGACGCCGAGCATCAGCGCCGCATCAAAGGTGTCATGGGTCAGTGCCACGGCGGTGCCCATCGCAATCGCATCGCGGCTGAACAGGCTCAGCTCCATGCCCGGCATGCCCTGGGTCACCCCGTCGCACATGGCGGGCACACCCCCTGCCACCTGCGCGGTGGCGCCGTGCTTGCGCGCCTCGTCCTTCAGGATGTCGGGGTAGCGCTGCAGCGGCGCATGGGCCGACAGCACATCGTTGTAGGCCGTGACAATGCCCACATTCGGGCCCTTGACCTCAACAATGCGCAGCTTGTCATTGGCAGGCACACCGGCCACGGCATGGGCCACATTGGCGCAGCCCATGGAGCGCATCTGCGGCGGCCGCTGGGCCATCGCGTCCAGCTGGGCCAGATAGTCGCTGCGCGTAGCCGCGCTCTTGGCGCGGATGCGGTCGGTGACCGCTTGAAGAACGGGGTGGATCTGCATCATGGGGAATCCTTTGCATTGCCGGGGCCTGCAGCCATGGCTGCAGCATCCCCTTGTTTATGTAATTTTTATAGCACAGCCGCTGCATGCGGCGCTGGCACCAGGCTTTGTCAGCACTTAGAGCCTGTTGACCATCTCAAGGCTGCTGGGCATCGAGCCACTGCTGCACTTGCTGGGCTATGTGCCCCAGTGGGGTGTCGGCATCCACAGTCAATACCTGCGCCTCCTCGCGGGGGTCTTCCAGCGTCGCAAACTGGTTGGCCACCAGCTCGGGCGAGAAGAAATGCCCCGCGCGCTGCTGCACCCGTGCCAGGGCCGTCTCGTAGCTGAGATCCAGAAACACAAAGCCGAGCCGGGCCTGGGACGCGCGCAGCAACTCCCGGTACTGGCGTTTGAGCGCCGAACAGGTCAGCACCACACCCCCGCCATCATCCGCCTCTGCCAGCAACTGCGCCAGGCGCTGCAGCCAGCCTGCACGGTCGGCATCGGTCAGCGCAATGCCCGCCTGCATCTTGGCCACACTTTCGGCCGCATGGTAGCTGTCGCCTTCGACGAGGCGCCATCCCAGCTGCGTTGCAATGGCTTCACCGGCGCTGGATTTGCCGCATCCCGACACCCCCATCACCACCAGAGCTACAGGACGCCGACGCGAAGAATCACTAGAGGACATGGTCATTGGGTTAGCGCTATCCAATACAGGTAAAAAATAAGCACTGCCCTTGGATGACGCCTCTTGAACAAGCCGATTCAGCAATCAACTTTGCATTTGAGACGGCTGCAGGCACTGCCTTCCTCCCCATCAAACTGGGATAGCGCTATCATACCGGATATTGCTTGCCGACTCGACCGGAGAATTGCTTGCCCCTGCCCTCTTCCACCCCATTGCCCGCGCCAGTGGCCGAGCCCGCTGGCCGCCGCTCGCGTGCCAGCGGCCGGGTCACCTTGCAGGATGTGGCAGATGCCGCTGGGGTGAGCCCGATGACGGTGTCGCGCGCGCTGCGCGGCGAACGCCGGGTGGCAGCGGCGCTGGCCGACAAGGTGCGCGAGGTGGCTTTGCGCCTGGGCTATGTGCCCGACCCGGCCGCGCGCGCGCTGGCATCGCAGAAAAGCAACCAGGTGCTGGTCATCGTGCCCCTGCTCAGCAATACCTTGTTTGTGGATTTGATCGAAGCGGCGCACAAGGTGCTGTTTGCCGCCGGGTACCACCTGTTGATTGGGGTATCGCACTACAGCGCCGCTGAAGAAGAGCAGTTGCTGCGCGCCTACCTGCCAATGCGCCCTGCCGGCCTGATGCTGACCGGTTATGAACGCAGCGCCGGCAGTGCGCAGTTGCTGGCAGCCAGTGGCACGGCCTGCGTGCATCTGATGGAACTGCACCCGGCCAGCGCTGCCGCTGGCATGCACAGCGTGGGCTTTTCGCAGGTGGATGCCGGTGTGACGATGACGGAGCACCTGCTGGCCCAGGGTTACCGCCGCATCGCCTTTTGCGGCGCCCAGCTGGATGCCCGCGTGATGCAGCGCCTGCAGGGCTACCGCCAGGCCTTGCAGCGGGCGGGCCTGGCCGACCCGGGGCTGGAGATTCTGAGTCCCGAGCGCTCGTCGCTGGCCTTGGGCGCGCAGCTGCTGGAGCAGGTGCTGCAGCTGGACAGCGGCGTGGATGCGGTATTTTTCTGCAACGATGACCTGGCCCAGGGCGCGCTGCTGGCTGCCAACCGCCTGAGGCTGGCCGTGCCCGCGCAAATCGCGATTGCCGGTTTCAACGACCTGCCCGGCAGCGCGCAGATGGTGCCGCCGCTGACCACCATCCACACCCCCCGCAGCGCCATTGGTGCCGAGGCCGCCACGATGCTGCTGCAGCTGGTGCAAGGCCAGCCAGTGACGCAGAACCGGCTGGATCTGGGCTACCACCTGGTGCGGCGCGCCAGCACCTGAGTACCTGTTCAAGTCTCAAACCGCTACCACTCCCCCAAGGCCCAGCTGCTGGCCACCGCAAAGTACTCGCGCAGCCAGACGTTGAACCGGGTCAGCAACGGTGTCGGGGCCGCCACGCCAATGGGTTGGCCAAAGCCCTGGCTGCGGGCAATCTGCAGCGCGCGCCAGAGGTGAAAGTCGCTGCTGACAATCGCAATGGGCTGCGCCAGATCCACGCCGCGCTGCTGCAGCAGGGGGCCGGTCCATTCCAGGTTGAGCACGGTGCTGGTGCTGCGCGCTTCCACCACCATCGCCGCAGGGTCCAGCCCATGGGTCTGGGCCAGGTAACGCGCCATGATGGCGCCCTCGCTCTCGTCCTGCCCAAAGTCCACCCCGCCGGTCACTGCCAGCACCGCCTGCGGCTGCAAGGCCGCCAGCTGTGCGGCGGTATCCAGCCGCATGGCGAGCGCCGGGCGCGGCTTGCCGTCTTGCGTTCCGCTGCCCAGCACCACGATCGCAGCCACCGGCGTCGTGGTCGCCGGTGGCTGCCCCAGGCCGGCAATGCGCTGCCAGAGCCAGCCCACGCTGACCACCCACAAGGCCAAGCCTAACCAGGCGGCACGCCAGCATGCGCGACGCCAGGGCGCAGCCGCGCACCAGGCCTGCACCGCCCACCAGCGCCAGGCCAGGTAGCCACCGGCCAGGCCCAGCCCCACAGGCACCAGCACCCCCAGGTGAAAGTGCCCGGCCGCCAATGGCACGGCGCCCAGCCCCAGCAGCACCAGCGCGGCCAAGGCCAACAAAGCTCGTTGCATTCCCATTCCCTCGTACACCCTTCCTGGCCCACAAAAAAAACCCGCTGCGGGGCAGCGGGTCTGCATGCGGGCAAGGCAGTCAGATCATTCGAACTCCAGGATGATATCGTCTACCGCCAGCGAATTGCCCTTGGCGGCACTCACCTTGCTGACCACGCCGTCCTGCGTCGCAAACAGGATGTTCTCCATCTTCATCGCCTCGATGACCGCCAGCTTCTCGCCGGCCTGCACCTTCTGGCCTGGCTGCACCGCCACATCGACCAGCAGGCCGGGCATGGGCGAGAGCAGGAACTTGGACAGATCCGGTGGCGCCTTGTACGGCATCAGCTGGTAGAGCGCGGCGCCGCGCTCGGACAGCACGAGGATGTCTCGCTGCGTGCCATTGTGGATCACGCGCAGCGCGAGCGGGTTCTTGGCCGTGCCGCGCTCGATCTGGGCGGTAAAGGGCTGGCCGTTGCAGGTGCCGTGGGTGACGACATCGCGCAGCACCGCTTCGCTGCTGAACTGGTAGACCTTGTCGCCAATGCTGACCTTGCAGACGCGGGCTTCGTCGTCAAAATCGGTCACCTCGGCCGACACAAAGCGGTGCTGGCCTTCGGCGCCCAGCACCACGGCCGTGTAGCTGTGGCCCACACGCACCTGGTGGCCCAGCATCTGGCCGCTGATGGTGGAGGCTCGCGCGCGGTAGCGGCGGTTGCGGAACATCGCCAGCGCCACCAGAAAATCGGTGTCCTCATGGGGCACGTCCTCGGCATGGAAGCCATGGCCATAGTGCTCGGCGATAAAGCCGGTGTTGAACTGGCCCGAGACAAACTTGGGATGGGCCAGCAGCGCTGCCTGGAAGGGGATGTTCGAGCTGATGCCACGGATCGCAAAGCCGTTGAGCGCCTCGCGCATCTTCGCAATCGCCTCGTTGCGGTCCTTGCCATGCACAATCAGCTTGGCAATCATCGAGTCGTAGTACATGGGGATCTCGCCGCCCTCGTACACACCGGTATCGACGCGCACACCTTGCAGATGGGCGGTATCGGCCTGCCACATGGTCTGCTTGGGCGGCTCAAAGCGCACCAGGCGGCCGGTCGATGGCAGGAAGTTGCGGAACGGGTCCTCGGCATTGATGCGGCATTCGATCGCCCAGCCATCGCGCTTCACATCGGCCTGGCTGAAGGACAGCTTCTCGCCTGCCGCCACGCGGATCATCTGCTCGACCAAATCCAGGCCGGTGATGCACTCGGTCACCGGGTGCTCCACCTGCAGGCGGGTGTTCATTTCCAGAAAGTAGAAGTCCTGGTCCTTGCCGACGACAAACTCCACCGTGCCCGCACTCTGGTACTGCACCGCCTTGGCCAGCGCCACCGCCTGCTCGCCCATGGCCTTGCGGGTGGCATCGCTGATGAAGGGCGATGGCGCCTCTTCGATCACCTTCTGGTGGCGGCGCTGGATCGAGCATTCGCGCTCGTTCAGGTAGACCACATTGCCATGGCTGTCGCCCAGGATCTGGATCTCGATATGGCGCGGCTCCTGCACGAACTTCTCGATAAAGATCCGGTCATCGCCGAAGCTGTTGCGGGCTTCATTCTGGCAGGCGGTAAAGCCCTCCAGCGCCTCCTTGTCGTTGTAGGCCACGCGCAGGCCCTTGCCGCCGCCGCCGGCCGATGCCTTGATCATCACCGGGTAGCCAATGCCCTGCGCGAGGCCCACCGCTTTTTCTGCGTTCTCGATGGCATCGTTGTAGCCTGGGATGGTGTTGACCTTGGCTTCGTTGGCCAGCTTCTTCGACGCGATCTTGTCGCCCATCGCAGCAATCGAATGCGCCTTGGGGCCGATAAAGGCAATGCCCTCGTCTTCGCAGCGCTTGGCAAAGGCTTCGTTCTCGGACAGGAAACCATAGCCCGGGTGGATGGCCTGCGCGCCGGTCTTGCGGGCCGCATCGATGATGCGGTCAGCCAGCAGGTAGGATTCGCGGCTCGGAGCCGCGCCAATATGCACGGCCTCATCGGCCAGCTTCACATGGCGCGCGTCCTTGTCCGCATCGGAGTAGACCGCAACGGTCTGAATGCCCATGGTTCGGGCCGTGGCGATCACGCGGCATGCAATCTCGCCGCGATTGGCAATCAGGATTTTGCTGAACATGGTTGTCGTCTCTTTGTTGAATCTCTCGGTTGGCCACCCTGCTGCCGTGCTTACGGCAGCGCCTTGTCATGCGCCCATTGCCCGCCGGGCATGAGCAGATAGTCTTCGCAATCGATCTCGCTGCAGCGCGCACTGCCCAGCAGCTGCAGCATCACCTGGTCCTGCGTGCGCACATCGGTCGAACGCCCTTGCACCTTCACAGCCAGCAGGCGGCTGTCCTTGCCCCAGCGGGCAATCTCCTGGCCTTCGACCACGGCTGCCGTGCCGTCCCAGCCATCGCGGTGGGCCGTGCGCACCGTCGCCAGCCTGCGCGACAGGATGCGCTCGGGCCGCACACCCACCAGCACCACCTGGCCGCGCAAGCTGGCCAGGTTTTTGTCCAGGGTAGGCAGGTCCACCACGCGCCGGGCCTGGTACTGGCGCACCATCGCCTGCAGCCGCTGGGCATTGGCGCTGTACTCACGCTGCTGCTCAGGCTGGCCGGCATTGTGCTGCTGCTGCGCCGCTGCGTTGTTGCTGTACTGCTGGAACAGCAGCTCACGCCCCTGCAGCGAGGCCGTGGCCCGCACCACCGGCGCGGGCAGATGGCCATCGGCATCGGCCGCCAGCTCAAAGCCCTGGTACAGCATCAGCCGCACCAGGTTCTGCGCTGCAGCGGGGCAGGCACGCTGCCAGTGCTGCAAGGCCGCCTGCAGCCACTGCCTGGCCACCTGCTCGGAGCCCAGCGGTGAATGGATGTCCACCAGCACATGCAGCGCCACCGGTGCACAGGCATCGGCCGGCGTGTTGCCATCCAATGCCGCCTGCACCCACAGGCGCCCGCCCTTGCCTTCGCTGTCCGCCAAGGGCCCCAGATCGAGCAGCACTTGGCTGTCGGCCAGGGGCCGGGCAGCGCGCGCTGCCGGGCGGCTGAGGAAAATCCCCCGGTCAAAGCGGCCCTGCCACACCACCGGCGCCGCAGCGGCATCGCCGCGCGGCAGCCATTGCGCCCGTCCCTCGCCCTGGGCCAGGCCGTTTTCGCAGCCTCCCTGGTACGAGAACACATACTGCGTGGACTGGGCCAGCGGCGCGCCACTGCGAGCGACGCAACCGGTGCCCGGTGCCGCCCGCGAAATGGCAGGAGCTTGCGCCCACACGGCCCCGGCAACGCCAGCCACGGCCGCGCACAGCAAGCGCAGCGCCAACAGGCGGCGCGCCTGCAATCGCTGCGCCAGCCGCGTTGCGGCCATGCGGGGTGTGGCGGGGGTGGGACGCATCGGGCCTGCGGCGCTTACAGCGGGATATTGCCGTGCTTGCGCCAGGGGTTCTCAAGCTGCTTGTTCTTGAGCATTTCCAGGCTGCGGCAGATGCGCTTGCGCGTCTCGTGCGGCAGGATCACATCGTCGATGAAGCCCCGGGCGCCCGCAACAAAGGGGTTGGCAAAGCGGCTTTTGTACTCGGCCTCGCGCTTGGAGAGCTTGTCCGGGTCGTTCTTGTCTTCGCGGAAGATGATCTCGACAGCCCCCTTGGCGCCCATGACCGCGATTTCCGCTTGTGGCCAGGCCAGGTTCACATCACCGCGCAGGTGCTTGGAGGCCATCACGTCATAGGCACCGCCGTAGGCCTTGCGGGTGATGACGGTGATTTTTGGCACCGTGCATTCGGCATACGCATACAGCAGCTTGGCACCGTGCTTGATGATGCCGCCGTATTCCTGGCTGGTGCCAGGCATGAAGCCGGGCACATCGACAAAGGTGACCACCGGGATGTTGAAGGCATCGCAAAAGCGCACAAAGCGGGCCGCCTTGATGGAGCTCTTGATATCCAGGCAGCCGGCCAGCACCAGCGGCTGGTTGGCCACAATGCCGACGGTCTGGCCGGCCATGCGGGCAAAGCCGATCAGGATGTTCTTGGCGTACTCGGGCTGCAGCTCAAAGAAATCGCCATCATCGACGGTCTTGGCGATCAGCTCCTTCATGTCATAGGGCTTGTTCGGGTTCTCGGGCACCAGCGTGTCAAGCGACATATCGGCACGGCTGACCGGATCGGTCGTCGCGCGCACCGGTGCCTTTTCGCGGTTGTTCAGCGGCAGGTAGTTGTAGAGGCGGCGCAGCATCATCAGCGCCTCGACATCGTTGTCGAACGCCATGTCGGCCACACCGCTCTTGCTGGTGTGGGTCAGCGCGCCCCCCAGCTCTTCGGCGGTCACCTGTTCATGCGTCACGGTCTTGACCACGTCGGGGCCGGTGACAAACATGTAGCTCGAATCCTTGACCATGAAGATGAAGTCCGTCATCGCCGGCGAGTAGACCGCGCCACCGGCGCAGGGGCCCATGATCATCGAGATCTGTGGCACCACGCCCGAGGCCAGCACATTCTTCTGGAACACATCGGCATAGCCGCCCAGCGATGCCACGCCTTCCTGGATGCGGGCGCCGCCCGAATCGTTGAGGCCGATGACTGGCGCGCCGACCTTCATCGCCTGGTCCATCACCTTGCAGATCTTCTCGGCATGGGTCTCGGACAGCGCGCCGCCAAACACGGTGAAATCCTGGCTGAACACAAAGACCAGACGGCCATTGATCATGCCGTAGCCGGTGACCACGCCATCGCCGGGGATCTTGGTCTCTTCCATGCCGAAGTCGGTGCAGCGGTGCTCGACGAACATGTCCCACTCTTCGAAGGTGCCGTCATCGAGCAGCAGCTCGATGCGTTCGCGCGCGGTCAGCTTGCCCTTCTTGTGCTGTGCATCGATGCGCTTTTGCCCGCCGCCGAGGCGGGCGAGTTCACGCTTTTTCTCCAGTTGTTCCAAGATATCTTGCATGTTCCATCCTTGAAGCTTGCTAGGTTGTCTCTCTGTCTTGATCCGGGCTCGCAACCCGGGTCAATCCGCTTTCTGAATCATCGCTGCACCGCTTTGCGCCTGCAGCAGGTTTCTGGCCGCCGTCGATGCCGCCAACTGGCCCGATGCGACTTGCTGCTGCACAGCAGGCAGCATATCGCGCACGGCAGGGTGGCTGCGAAACGCCAGCTTGAGCCCATGGTCAATGCGCTCCCACATCCAGGCCAGCGACTGCTTTTCGCGCCGCATCGCCAGGCAGCCATTGCTGGTCTGCATCTGGCGGTAGCTGCTGACGGCCTCCCAAAAGGCCTCCACACCATCGCCCAGCAGCGCGCTGATCTGTATCACCCGGGGCTGCCACAGCGCACCGCGTGCCCCAGGGTCATGGCTGCCATGCATGCCCAGCAAGCGCAGGCTGGAGGTGATCTGCGCCTGCGCACGGGTGGCTGCATTCGGGTCGATATCGGCCTTGTTGATGACCACCAGATCAGCCAGCTCCATCACGCCTTTTTTGATGGCCTGCAGGTCATCGCCGGCATTGGGCAGCTGCAGCACGCAGAACATGTCGGTCATGCCATGCACCGCAATCTCGCTTTGGCCAACGCCGACGGTCTCGACCATTACCACGTCATAGCCTGCCGCTTCGCAGACCAGCACGGCCTCGCGTGTCTTCTCTGCCACGCCGCCCAGCGTGCCGCTCGACGGGCTGGGGCGGATATAGGCTTCAGTACGCATCGACAGTTGCTCCATGCGCGTCTTGTCACCCAGGATGGAGCCGCCTGACACCGTGGACGACGGATCGATCGCCAGCACGGCCACACGCAGGCCCTTGCCGATCAGATAGAGCCCCAGGGTTTCGATAAACGTCGATTTGCCCACGCCCGGCACGCCACTGATGCCCAGGCGAAAGGACTGGCCGGTGTGCGGCAACAGCGCCGTCAGCAGCGCGTCACCCAGCGCACGGTGGTCGGCACGGGTGGATTCCAGCAAGGTGATGGCCTTGGCCATCGCGCGGCGCTGCAGCGCCGGGTTGTCCCCTTGCGTAATGGCGGCAACGCGCTCGGCAACCTCGGTATTCATGCCGCCGCCCTGCCGCCACATAGCTGCAAAGCCTCTGCGCAACAAGCGCAGGCAACCATCATTTGTTTCGCCAACACCATATCCACTACCTCTACGCCGGGGTCCACTGGTACAACAGGTCAATCGGATCGCCGCCCGTCTGCACAAAGCCGTGGCGCTCGTAGAAACGGATCGCATCGCTCTGGTTGAGCACCTTCAACCACACCGCGCGGCCTTCGCGGCGCGCTTGGGTTTGCACCTGCTGCAGCGCCCAGTCGCCAATGCGGCGGTTATGCCAGGCCGGCAGCAGGTACAGGTGCTGCAGTTTCAGCCGGCCATCGCCATAGGGCACCAAGGTCAGCAGCCCTGCGCGCTGAGGGCCCTCGCCTGCGCCCTCATCCACACAGATGTGCTGCATGTACTGCGGCTCGAACTGGCGCTGAAAACGCTTGCGGGCATGGTCCATGTTGAAGATGCCCAGCCGCTCCAGGCTGGGGCGCATGGCGGCTACGCGCAGCGCGAACAGCGATTCGAAATCGCTGCTGTCCATCGGGGCAAAAGAAAGCTTCATACCGCTGCCTCCATCCAGTCTTCGATCCGCAAGCCTGCGATGCGCTCAAATTCGCGGACGTTGTGTGTGACCAGAACGCCATCAGGGTCGGCCAGGGCCTGGCAGCCAATCATCAAGTCGATGGCACCAATGGGCGTGCCCGCCTTGCGCAAGCGGGCAGATTGCGCACCGTAATGCCAGATGGCATCACCGCCCCAAGGCTCAATGCAAAACAGCGACAGGGCCTCCTCCATCAACGCCCGGTTGCGCTCCGGATAAGTGCTGCGCATGGCACCACTGGCCAGCTCCGCTGCGACCAATGCAGGTATCACCATCCGGGTATGGTCCACGGTCCGCATGCGATGGAGCACGGCTGCATGCTGGCGGTGCCAGGCATAGATGCAGATATTGGTGTCCAAGTAGTAACGGGGCATAGGTCAGCGCGTCACAGTCCGGATCAGTCAAGACCGATGTCACGCGGAGGCGTCTTGTCGCGCTCGATCTCCTCGGGCATGCCTTCGAAGCGCCCCACCAAACGGTCGAGCCGCGCCAGCCAAGCTGCATGCGCATCGGCGGGCACGGGCCGCAAGACCACCGAGCCATCTGCCTGGCGCTCGACAGTCACCTCGTCGGTGTCGAAGCGGAACTCCTTGGGCAGACGAACGGCCTGGCTGCGACCGTTCATGAAGATTTTGGCGATGGCGAGGTCAGACATGTGGCGCTTTCAGGATGCGATATATATCAATGGTATATACCTTATTTCAAGCCGTCAAGCTGGCCTTGATCTGCTCCAGCACATCCTTGGCACTGGCCGGGATCGGTGTGCCCGGGCCGTAGACGCCCTTGACGCCGGCGTTGTACAGATAGTCATAGTCCTGCGCAGGGATCACGCCGCCGACAAAGACGATGATGTCGTCGGCACCCTGCTTCTTGAGCTCTTCGATGATCGCGGGCACCAGCGTCTTGTGGCCGGCGGCCAAGGTCGAGACGCCGACGGCATGCACGTCGTTCTCGATGGCCTGGCGGGCGCATTCCTCGGGGGTCTGGAACAACGGGCCCATGTCGACGTCATAGCCCAGATCGGCAAAGGCGGTGGCGACCACCTTGGCCCCCCGGTCATGGCCGTCCTGGCCGAGTTTGGCAATCATCACGCGGGGGCGGCGGCCTTGCGCTTCGGCAAAGGCAGCAATCTCGCCCTTGAGGTTTTCCCAGCCTTCGGCCGAGTCATAGGCGGCCGCGTAGACGCCGGTCACCTTCTGCGTATCGGCGCGGTGGCGGCCAAAGGATTTTTCCAGTGCGTCGGAGACTTCTCCGACGGTGGCACGCAGCCGAACGGCCTGGATCGCCAGATCCAGCAGATTGCCTTCGCCGGACTCGGCAGCAGCGCTCAGTGCCTGCAGTGCCTTGTCGACCGCAGCCGCATCGCGCGTGGCCTTGATCTGGTTCAGGCGCGCAATCTGGCTGTCGCGCACCTTGACGTTGTCCACTTCCAGAATATCGACCGGGTCTTCCTTAGCAAGCTTGTATTTGTTGACGCCGACAATCACTTCCTTGCCCGAATCGATGCGCGCCTGCTTCTCTGCCGCAGCGGCCTCGATCTTGAGCTTGGCCCAGCCGCTGTCTACCGCCTGGGTCATGCCACCCATGGCATCGACCTCCTCGATGATCTTCCAGGCGGCATCGGCCATGTCCTGGGTCAGCTTTTCCATCATGTAGCTGCCAGCCCAGGGGTCGATCACATTGGTGATGTGGGTCTCTTCCTGGATGATGAGCTGGGTGTTGCGCGCAATGCGGGCGCTGAACTCGGTGGGCAGCGCAATCGCTTCGTCGAGCGCATTGGTGTGCAAAGACTGCGTGCCGCCAAACACGGCGGCCATCGCCTCGATGGTGGTGCGCACCACATTGTTATAGGGGTCCTGCTCGGTCAGGCTCCAGCCGCTGGTCTGGCTGTGGGTGCGCAGCATCAGGCTCTTGGGGTTCTTCGCGTCGAAACCGGTCATGATGCGGCACCACAGCAGGCGGGCGGCCCGCATCTTGGCGATTTCGAGGTAGAAGTTCATGCCCACCGCCCAGAAGAAGGACAGGCGCCCGGCAAAGGCATCCACGTCCATGCCTTTGGCGATGGCGGTTTTCACATATTCCTTGCCGTCCGCCAAGGTAAAGGCCAGCTCCAGCGCCTGGTTGGCGCCGGCTTCCTGCATGTGGTAGCCACTGATCGAGATCGAGTTGAACTTGGGCATGTTCTGGCTCGTGTACTCGATGATGTCGCCGATGATGCGCATGCTCGGCTTGGGCGGATAGATGTAGGTGTTGCGCACCATGAACTCTTTGAGAATGTCGTTCTGGATCGTGCCCGACAGCTGGTCCTGCGCAACGCCCTGCTCTTCGGCCGCCACCACATAGCCGGCCAGCACCGGCAGCACCGCGCCATTCATCGTCATCGACACCGAGACCTTGTCCAGCGGAATGCTGTTGAACAGGATCTTCATGTCCTCGACCGAATCGATCGCTACACCGGCCTTGCCGACGTCACCCGTCACGCGCGGGTGGTCACTGTCGTAACCACGGTGGGTGGCCAGGTCAAAGGCGACCGACACGCCTTGGCCGCCCGCCGCCAGCGCCTTGCGGTAGAAGGCATTGGACTCTTCGGCCGTCGAAAAGCCGGCGTACTGGCGAATGGTCCAGGGGCGCACCGCGTACATCGTGGCCTGCGGGCCGCGCAGATACGGCGCAAAGCCCGGCAAGGTATCGGCAAAAGGCAGGTCGGCGGTATCGGCAGCGGTATAGAGCGGCTTGACCGTGATTCCATCGGGCGTCAGCCAATTGAGGTTGGTGACATCGCCACCCGGGGCGGATTTGCTGGCGGCCTTGTCCCAGGCAGCGCGGTCGGCCTTGGGGAACTCGGATGCAGTGTTGTGCTTCGCGGAATCAGTCATGTCTCAAGCTCGGAATACGTTATAGACAATGCATATTGGCCTACGCACGGCCACCAGGCAAGTGTACATTATTCATAATTATGAATGCAGAATTTTGAATTTCAGTCGCCTTCTGTACAATGGCGCCACCGATGAGCCTCCCCAATTTTGCGCCACGCGCGCTGTACCAGGACGTTGCCGAGCTACTGCGGCAACGCATTTTTGCGCACCAGCTGCCGCCGGGCAGCTGGATCGATGAGTTGAAGATTGCCGAAGAAATAGGCATCAGCCGCACGCCTTTGCGCGAGGCCTTGAAGGTTTTGGCGACCGAGGGCCTGGTCACCATGAAGCTGCGCCGTGGCGCCTATGTGACTGAGGTGTCGCAAAAAGACCTGCTCCAGGTCTACCACCTGCTCGCATTGCTGGAAAGCGATGCGGCCGCCGAACTGGCCAGCTGCGCCAGCGCCGAGCAGATCGCTGAGCTACAAGGCCTGCACGACGCGCTGGAAGCTGCCGTCCATGAGCGCGATGCGTTCTTTATGGCCAATGAGCAGTTTCATATGCGCGTGCTGGAGATGCTGGACAACAAATGGCTCAGCCAGATGGTCGCCGACTTGCGCAAGGTGATGAAGCTCAACCGCCACAACTCGCTGTTCAAATCCGGCCGCATCGAGGAATCGCTGCGGGAGCACCGGGCGCTGATGCAGGCGCTGGCCACGCATGACAGCCAGGCAGCACGCGCCTGCGTGAAGCTGCATTTCAAGAACGGGCTGGCCGCAGCGTCCGCATAGCTGCTACCGCTGCGGTGGGATCAGCCCTTGAGAAAATGCGCAACACCCTGCGCCGCGCGCACGCCGCTCGACAACGCGGCGGTCAGCAGATAGCCACCGGTCGGCGCTTCCCAGTCCAGCATCTCGCCCGCGCAAAAGAGCCCCGGCCGGGCATGGCACATCAGGTCATGCGACAGCGCGGAGAACGCCACGCCCCCGGCAGTGCTGATCGCTTCATCCATCGGGCGGGGAGCGGTGACGGTGATGGGAGCCGCCTTGATGGTGGCTGCCAGTTTCTGCGCATCCTGCATGCCCTCCTTGCCCAACACCTCGAACAGCAGTGCCGCCTTGATGCCGTCAAGCCCCTGCCGGCCCTTGAGATGGCTGGCCAGGCTGCGCGAGCCGCGCGGGTGGCGGACCTCGGCGAGCACGCGCTCCGCGCTGTGATCGGGCAGCAGGTCGACAAAAAACGTTGCACTCCCCTGGGCCTTGATGGCCTCGCGAAGCGGAGCGGACACCGCATAGATGAGGCTGCCTTCCACGCCCGAGTCAGTCGCCACAAATTCTCCTCGGCGTGCAAAGCCCGCTTCGCTGCCATCGTCAAAACGGATGGCCACCGATTTGAAGGGTTGGCCGGCAAACTTGCTGGCAAAAAATGGCGACCAGCCGGGTGCGGTCTCGCGATGGGCCGATGGCAGCATGCGCACATCAAAACCGCAGTTGGCGGGCTCCAGTGCCACGGTGCTGACGCCCGCCTGCGCCAGCAGCGGCATCCAGGCGCCGTCCGATCCCAGGCGTGCCCAGCTTCCTCCGCCCAGCGCCAGCACGGTGGCCCGGGCTTGCACGGCGGTCTCGCCATCGGGCACCGCAAAGCGCAGCGCGCCTGCATCATCCCAGCCCAGCCAGCGGTGGCGCATTGCAAAACGCACGCCTGCGGCCCGCATGGCCACCAGCCAGGCGCGCAGCAGCGGCGCCGCTTTCATGTCTTTCGGGAACACCCGGCCCGAGGTACCTACAAAGGTCTCGACACCCAAATCCTGCGCCCAGACCTGCACTTCGGCAGCGCCAAAATACTGCAGCCAGGATGCGACCACCGCCTGCTGACGCCCATAACGCCCGACAAACGGTGCCATCGGCTCCGAATGGGTGAGGTTGAGCCCGCCGCGCCCTGCGAGCAGGAACTTGCGCCCCACCGACGGCATCGCGTCATACACCGTCACCTGCAGACCGGACTGCGCCAGACGGTGCGCCGCCATCAAGCCAGCCGGGCCGCCACCAATAACCGCGACATCCAATGGGGCGGGTGAAGAAGAGGAATGGCTGGGCAAGGTCATGGCAAAAATCACGCAAAGCAAAAGAGAACAAGGGGGCGAACCATACACCAACTCGGGCCACCGGCAACCGGGGATTGGTACTTTTTGCTGCTTGGCAAGGCAGCGCATAACCGCAAGGCCACATCGGAAGGCGCCCTCTAGTACCATTCGGCCATGGATCGTCCTGTTATTTCCCTGGTTGACCTGCGTCTGCGCGATACAGCTCTGGCTATGCCCGCACCGGCCGGCGTCGCACTGCCGCACGGCAATGCGGTGCACGACCTGCGCCAGCGGCCGCTGCGGGATCTGCGCATCAGCGTCACAGACCGCTGCAATTTCCGCTGCAGCTACTGCATGCCCAAGGATGTGTTCGACAAGGACCACGTGTATCTGCCGCATGGCGATTTGCTCAGTTTCGAGGAGATCACCCGTACTGCGCGCCTGTTTTCGCAACTTGGCGTCGGCAAGCTGCGCATCACCGGCGGCGAGCCGCTGCTGCGCAAAAACCTCGAAGCGCTGATTGCCCAGCTGGCCGAGCTGCAGACGCTGGACGGCGCGCCGATGGACCTGACCTTGACGACCAATGGCTCCATTCTGGCACGCAAGGCCCGTGCGCTCAAAGACGCCGGGCTCAAGCGGCTGACCGTCAGCCTCGACAGCCTGAGCGATCCGCTGTTCCGCCAGATGAACGACATGGACTTTCCGGTCGCCACCGTGCTGCAGGGCATCGAGGCCGCGCAGGCCATGGGTTTTGCCAACATCAAGGTGAACATGGTGGTCAAGCGGGGTGTCAATGACCACGAGATCGTCGCGATGGCGCGCCACTTTCGCGGCAGCGGCGTCACCCTGCGCTTTATCGAGTTCATGGATGTCGGCGCCACCAATGGCTGGCGGCTTGAAGAAGTGCTGCCCTCGGATGCGGTGCTGGAGCGCCTGCAGTCGGCTTTTGCACTGACCCCCTTGTCCGCGACTGCGCCTGGAGAGACGGCGGTGCGCTGGGGCTATGTCGGTGCCAACGGCCGGCATGATCCAAGCCTGGGAGAGATTGGGTTGATCAGCAGCGTCACGCATGCCTTCTGCCACGACTGCAACCGCGCACGCCTGTCCACCGAGGGAAAGCTGTTTCTGTGCCTGTTTGCAAGCGAAGGCTGGGACCTGCGCGCGTTGCTGCGCAATGGCGCGAGCGACAGCGATATTCGCCAGGCCATTGCCCAGGTCTGGGGCCAGCGCAGCGACAACTACAGCGAGCGGCGTAGCCAACACCCCGAGATCGCCCAGCAGCGCCAGCGCGTGGAGATGAGCTATATCGGGGGCTGACAGCGCCATCGCGCCCTTCTGATGGATGCCACCACCAGATCGCCTCAGTACCTGCTGCCTTTGCCGACCATGCCCTCTTCTGTCGTCGCCATTCCCCCTGAACACATCACCGGCCTGGTACTGGCGGGCGGCCAGGGCTCGCGCATGGGCGGGGCAGACAAAGGCCTGCAACTGCTGGGCGGCCAGGCGCTGGCATGGCATTGCGCCCAACGGCTGCAGCCCCAAGTGGGCCCGCTGCTCATCAACGCCAATCGCCACCTGGATACCTACCGCGCGCTGGGCTACCCGGTGGTGGCAGACCTGCATTTGCCGGACACCGAAGCCTACGCAGGCCCGTTGGCAGGATTTGCCGCCGGCCTGGCGGCCTGCCAAACGCCATGGCTGTTGACGGTAGCCTGC
The DNA here is from genome assembly GCF_964277875.1 of uncultured Comamonas sp. NCBI lineage: Bacteria > Pseudomonadati > Pseudomonadota > Betaproteobacteria > Burkholderiales > Comamonadaceae > Comamonas > uncultured Comamonas sp. The sequence continues at coordinate 233,808 of NZ_CAXYJV010000041.1, read as the reverse complement.
GACACACCCTATTTTCCGCAGGACCTGGCCCGGCGCCTGGCGCAGGCCACTGCCGCCCAGGGCTGCCCGATTGCGATGGCCTGCACACCGCCCGACGAGGCCGGCAGCACACGCCCGGTTTTGCAACCCACGTTCTGCCTGATCCACGCCAGCCTGGCGGGTAGCGTGCGGCAATTTGTGGCCGGCGGCGGGCGCAAACTGCGGCAATGGGCAGCGCAGCATGGCCATTGCCTCGTGCCATTTGACGATGCCCAGGCCTTTTATAACGCCAATACGCCTGAAGAGCTGGCTCGTCTGCAGGACATGCCACCGCCGCACAAGTGACTGGCGCTGACGGAAACGGACTGTGCCGGTGCTATAACAGACCAGATCAGCATCCCTACTTTGGAGCCGCCTTTTGACCTACTCGGCACAGCACCTCAGCCAGGAGCCCCAGCGCTCCGACATCGATACCCAAGCGGGCTTGACCGTCCTGGAATTTGGCACCCCCTGGTGCCCGCATTGCCTGGGGGCACAAGGCTTGATCGAGCAGGCACTGGCACCGCGCGCAGATATCCGTCATCTGAAAGTGGAAGACGGCCCAGGCCGGCCGCTGGGCCGCAGCTACCGCATCAAGCTCTGGCCCACGCTGGTGATGCTGCGCAATGGGCAGGAAGTGGCGCGCGTGGTGCGGCCCACGACGGCAGCAAGCATCGAGACGGCACTGGCCGCGCTGCAAGCGCCGCAAACATGAACACACCGGCGTTGCGCCCGGCGACGCCTATCGATGCGCCAGCCAGGGGTATGCCTCAGACCGGCGTGACCGAGAACGCCGTGCTCGGCGCGGTCGGGTCCTCGGGTGACACGCCAAAGTACATCACGCCCATCCCGTGCAGCTGCACCGACTCGCGCCGCACGGCGGTGGCAGGGTTGGCACCAAAGCTCACCCAGGTACCATAGCGGCTCAGATCGGTGTAGATGACATTGCCGCTGCGCCAGTCGATGCGGCCATGCTGGCGGGAGACACGCCGGTCCAGCACGACCCACTCCGAATCGGATGAGCGTCCGACAAAGATCGGCATCTCCTGGGTGCTGAAAAAGCGCTCGAGGCCGCCCGATGCCAGCCGCAGGCGCATCTGCACCACGGCTTCGGGCTTCATCGGCAATACCGAGTCGTAGGCGGTGACGACGTCCTGGGCTTCCGGCTCGATCCATTGCACCTGGTAGAGCATTTGCTGCTCGGCCTTGCCACGCACATCCATCCAGCCCATCGGCACAAACACCGTGTCGGCGCGGGCGCCGGACTCCATCGTCGAGGCTGCAGCCCAGACCTCGCGGTGGCCGGCCTTCTCACACAGACGCGCTGCCATGTTGACCGAGTCGCCATAGCAGTCGCCTTCCATCAGCACCACTTCACCGGTACTCATGCCCACGCGCACATGGAATTTCTGCGAGGGGGGCAGCGAATCCCATTGCCCATAATGGCGGCGCATCAGCATCGTCATGGCGCTGACGGCCAACGCACTGCTGTTGAAAATGGCCAGCACACCATCGCCGAGCGTTTTGATGACGCGGCCCCCCGCCTGCACGACGACCTGCTTGAAGGCGTCCGTCATGCCCGCGACGGCTCGCGCAGCGCGTTCATTGCCCAAGGTTTCGAACAATGCGGTACTGCCCGAGATATCGATGAATACCACGGTGGCGACAGTTGTCATGGATTTTCTTGTTACGGCCGTCGCTACCTCCTCCCCAGGAGCAACGCCGGCCTATGCATCAATGGCGACCATGCATATTACACTGCAAACCAGCATGCCCGACCAGTCTTGAGCCCGTCGTGGAGCTTACGAATTGTTAAGATTCCAACACATGGAGCCTGTGACAAATCGCGGTCAAAGCCTGCGGCTGCTGGCGGTGGATGCTTATTGATGGCCCCAATAAATCAATGCGTCCCGGCCTTCAACACTCAGCGAAACCTGGGCGCCCAACGGCAGCAGCACCTTGGTCGGCACATGGCCAAAAGGCAGGTTGGTGAACACCGGCGCCTCGATCTGCGTGCGCAGCCACTGCACGACGCTGGCCAGCTTGAAGCCCTTGTCATGCGCATTGAGATGGTAGTCACTGAACTGGCCAAACACCACGGCCTTTTGCTGGGCCAGCACGCCGGCGTGCAGCAAGGTGGTCAGCATACGCTCCACCTTGTAGGGCGCCTCGCCTACATCCTCGATGAACAGTACCCCGCCCTTGACCTTGGGCAGGTACGGTGTGCCCACCAGGGATGCGATCATCGCCAGGTTGCCGCCCCACAGCGTCGCCTTGGGGATGTAGACATCGTCCGAGGCTGACGCGCCCGTCACCGTGCCCGCCTTTTCCGGCACCAGCCGCCAGCCAGCGCCTTCGCCAGCCCCGCTCAGCAGGTCTTCAAAGCAATCCTGCATGATGTCATCGACGCCCTCTTCGGCGCCAAAATCGCCCACCAGCGCCGGGCCGGCCCAGGTCACCGCGCGGGTCCTGGCATACAGCGCCAATTGGAATGCGGTGAAATCGCTCAGGCCGACAAAACGCGTGCCGGAGGCGACAGCCTGGGCGATCTGTTCATAGTCCAGGCGGTGCAACAGGCGTGAGAGTCCATAGCCGCCCCGGCTGATCATGGCCACATCGGCGCCGCTTTGGCAGGCGCGCGTGATCGCCGCCAGGCGCGTGTCATCGTCGCCGGCAAAACGCGTGCTGGAGGCGAGCGCATCCTGGTCCACCTCCACCTGGTGCCCCATGGCCTCCAGGCGTTTCACCGCGCGTTTGAACGCCTTTTTGTCACGCACCGCCCCCGAGGGAGAGTACACATAAATATGCTTGGGGCCGTGGGCATGGTGGTGCTGGCAGTGCGCGTGGTCGCAGTGACCATGGTCGTGGTCATGGGAGTGGTCGTGCTGGTGCATGGCGGCAAACGGAGGTAGAGAAAGGCAGGCCCAAGGCTGCCGGATATGAAGAGCGGTGCCCGGTTCTGCATGCACAACCGGCACCTTCGGTGTTGGGCGGCATTATGCGGCCAACTGCCATGGGGGCGGGCCACACGGGTACTAATGCCATGGGCCAGGCAGGGACTGCCGCACGGCAGGGCTGCTCATCCGAGCGCATCGGCATGCACCTGGATCAGGCTGAAAACGCCATGCACCCCCAGCACACTGCCCGCAATCGCCACCGCACGGTCGAGCAGCGGTTGGGAGGAGACCGTGCCACGCAACGTGACCATTGCGTGGGAGGTCTCCACCTGCAGCGCCAGCAGGTCAGGGCTTTGCGAGGCGGCCAGCGCATCCACCACCTGGGAGGTGATCGCATCGTCGTCGGCGCGCTGGCGGTTGGACTGGGCTGCGCGCTCAACGGCCTGGCTGGCCCGCTGGCCCGAGGCGTCCAGTGTGTGTGCCAGTCCCTGGCTCCAGCCCCAGCCCTGCTGCAAGGCCCCGGACTGCCACAGTGCCGCCAGGCCAGCGCCGAGCGCAGCGAGCACCAGCGCTGCGATGGCGATGGCTTGAAGCGGGGTGAAGCGGCGGATCATGGGCATGGAAAGCAAAGGCAAAGGCAAACAGATACAAGCAGCGGCGGCGCGCAGACAAGGCCTGGTCTGCGCTGACGATTGTCGCGGCGCGGCCGCCGCTTGCCAAGCCATTGCAACAAGCTGCGGCAAGCGATACCGATCAGATACCAGGGCTTGGCAATGCTTCACAAACTCCGGCCGCCGATCAGCCCGAGGGATGGCCCAGGCCACTGCCCGCAGTCGCGCGGGCGCAGGAGACACGCTGCAAGACGGGGTTGATGCGGCGACAATGCAGCCATGCAGCCCACCCTGATTCACCGTATCTTTCCGTTCCTGCGCTGGCCCAGGCCTACCCCACAGCTCTTGCGTGGTGAATTCATGGCCGGCATCACGGTCGGGTTGATGCTGGTGCCCCAAGGGGTGGCTTACGCGCATCTGGCGGGCATGCCGCTGATCACGGGGATCTATGCATCGATGATCCCGGCGGCCGTGGCCATTCTTTTCAGCCCGTCCCCTCGGCTGGGTGTCGGGCCCACCGCACTGAGCGCCTTGCTGATCGGTGCATCGCTGACCGGCATGGCCGAACCGGGCTCGGCCCAGTGGGTGGTGCTGGCCGCCTGGATGGCCATCCTGGCCGGCCTGGTGCAACTGAGCCTGGGCCTGGTGCGTGCCGGCTGGCTGCTGAACCTCGTCACCTCACCGGTGCTGGCCGGCTTCACCCAGGCTGCCGCGCTGCTGATCCTGGCCTCGCAACTGCCCAGTTTGCTGGGTATGCGCAGCGACTGGGCTACCGTCTGGGACAACCCGTCGCTGGGGCTGTTTGACTGGCGCTCCATCCTGCTGGGTCTGGCCAGCATTGCCATCCTGGTGCTGGGCAAGAAGTGGCGCCCGGCCTTCCCGTCGGCGGTGTTCGTCATCGCCGGCACCGGGCTGATCAGCTGGCTGACCGACTTTGCCGACAAAGGCGGCGCGGTGGTCGGCCACCTGCCCACTGGCCTGCCGCACCTGGTCTGGCCGGGGATGCTGGACTGGTCGCAGTTTGGCCTGCTCGTCATGCCGGTGCTGGTGATTTCGCTGGTCAGCGCACTGGAGACCGCCTCCAGCGCCCAGGTCGAGCACCAACAGGCGGGTACACGCTGGGACAGCAGCCAGGAGCTGGTGGCGCAAGGCCTGTCCAAGATGAGCGCCGGCCTGTTCGGCAGCTTTGCCACCAGCGCCTCGTTCTCGCGCTCGGCCGTCAATCTGCTGGCCGGTGCCAAGACCGGCTACGCCAATGTGTTCTCGATTTTGCTGGTCGTCAGCGTGGTGCTGTGGTTCATCCCGGCGCTCTACCATGTGCCGCAGGCGGCACTGGCCGCGATTGTGATGACGGCCGTCGCCAACCTGGTCAAGCCGCGCGCCCTGCTCTATCTGTTCAAGATCTCGCGCGTCGAAGGATGCATTGCGGTCGCCACTTTCGGGATCACCTTGCTGACGGCACCGCGCATCTACTGGGGCGTGCTCTCGGGCATCCTGCTCAGCTCCTGCTACTTTCTCTACAACCGGCTGCACCCGCGCATTGTGGAGGTCGGCCTGCACCCGGACGGCAGCCTGCGCGACCGCCATCTGTGGCAATTGCCTGCGCTGGCCCCGGACCTGCTGGCCCTGCGCATGGATTCGGAGCTGGACTTTGCATCGGCAGCAGCGCTCGAGGAGCGCGCCGCCAACCTGTGGACCCAGCACGCGCACTACCGGCAACTGGCGCTGCTGGCCCAGCCGATGAACCAGATCGACATCACCGGCGTCGAAGCCTTTGTGCGGTTGGAGCGCATGGCTGCCAAGCGCGGCGGCATGCTGCATATCGTCGGCATGAAGCTGCCCGTCGAAGCCCGCCTCCAACGCGCCGGCCTGCTGCAGGACAATCCGCATCTGCGCATGTACCGCACCGATGCCGAGTTTATGCAAGCGATGAACCGCGCGCACAGCGATGACGGCATCGAGTATGCGATCTAGCGATTCGGGCGCTGCCACAGGGGCCTGACCAGCGGCCAGCGCTACCCTGGCTAAAATAGCCGCCCGCCATGCACTCCGGCACAGGCGGCTATTTCATCCCCGAAGCTTTGCCAGAAACCACCGTGTCCTCGATTCTCAACATCTCCTGCTACAAGTTCATCAGCCTGCCTGACTGTGAGGCGCTGCGCGAGCTGCTGGCCCGGCGCGCGGCCGATCTGGCGCTCAAGGGCACGGTATTGCTGGCCGAGGAAGGCATCAATTTCTTTCTGGCTGGCCCCGCCGAGGCGGTACATGCCTGGGTGGATGCGCTGCGCCAGGACCCACGTTTTGCCGACGTACAGCCCAAGGAGAGCTGGTCGCAGACCGTGCCGTTTCGCAAGATGCTGGTCAAGGTCAAGCCGGAGATCATCCGCATGGACCACCCGGCCATTCGCCCTGCCCATGGCCGGGCACCATCGGTCAGCCCCCGCGATCTGCAGCGCTGGCTGCAGCAAGGCCATGATGACCAGGGCCGCCCGGTGGTCACCCTGGACACCCGCAACGACTACGAGGTGGACGAAGGCGCCTTTGTCGGCGCGATCGACTGGCGGCTGCGCAAGTTCACCGAGTTCCCCGCACAGCTGCGGGCGCACCGGGAGGAGCTGGCCGGCAAGACCGTGGTCAGCTACTGCACCGGTGGCATCCGCTGCGAAAAGGCCGCCATCCTGATGCAGGAAGAAGGCCTGACGCATGTCTACCAACTCGAAGGCGGCATCCTCAAGTACTTTGAGGAAACCGATGGCAGCGGCTACCAGGGCAGCTGCTTTGTGTTTGACGAGCGCCGCGCCGTCGATGACGGCCTGCGCAAGACGGCGCTCAAGACCGAGACCTGACCGCTAGGCTGCTGCCCGGCTCGGCATGCTGCAGGCGATCAAGCAGCGTGGCGCTTGGCATCCAGGCTCCATGCGCCGGCCCCAAAGGCGGCAAAGGCCAGCAGCCCGCCGACGATGGCGATGTTCTTGTTGAACAGCAGCTTGGTGACCATCACAGCCTCGGCGGGAACCGACCAGTAGGCATGGAAGATCACCGTCGCAGCCAACGTAAAGATCGCCAGAATGGCTGCGGCATAGCGCGTACCCAGGCCCAGCAGCAGCGCCAGACCACCCAGAATCTCGATCGCCAGGCCCACGACCACCCCCACCTCGGGCATCGGCATGCCTGCCGATTGGGCATAGCCTACGGCGCCGGCAAAGCCGGTCAACTTGCCCCAGCCTGGAATGATAAAGAACCAGGCAATCAGAATGCGGCCCAGCAGGGCCAAAGGATTTTGCAAAGCATTCATATTTTTCTCCTTGAAATAACACCACCACTACTACCAACACCCACACCTGCGCCACACGGGGGCGGCCCTCCATGGCAGCCCCCCTGTGCATCAGGCAGCCAGATCAAATACCAGCACTTCGGCATCGCGGGCCTGCGCCAGGCGCAGCGATGTCTCCTGGTCCAGATAGGCCGCATCCCCGGTGTGCAACGCCGTGTCGTTCACCGACACATCGCCCCGCACCACATAGACATAGGACTTGCGTCCGGGCGCCAGGCGCAGGCTGGCCTCTTCATCGCCATCGAGCAATCCGGCATACATGCGCGCATCGGCGTTCATCGTCAGCGAGCCGTCGGCCCCATCGGGAGACACCACCAGGCGCAGCTGGCCGCGCTTGTCCGCATCCGCAAACGTCTTTTGTGCATAGCTGGGCGCAATGCCCTTGCGATCGGGCTCGATCCAGATCTGCAGAAAATGCGTTTCCTGGCCGCTGGCATGGTTGAACTCGCTGTGCTGCACGCCGGTGCCGGCGCTCATGCGCTGCACATCGCCCGGTGGCAGGCCTTCGATGTGACCCATGCTGTCCTTGTGGGCCAGGTTGCCTTCCAGCACATAGCTGATGATTTCCATGTCGCGGTGGCCATGGGTGCCAAAGCCCTTGCCCGGTGCCACCCGGTCTTCATTGATCACGCGCAGATTGCCCCAGCCCATGAAGCGGGGGTCGTAGTAGCCGGCAAACGAGAAACTGTGGTTGGAGCGCAGCCAGCCATGGTCAGCATGGCCACGATCGGCAGATTTACGAACCATCAACATTTTTGATCTCCTGTCTGGCAAACGGCGCACATTGCGCTGTTCATCACCATGTCCAAGACTGTAAAACCGCAGCATCTGCCTGCGGGGCAGCGGTTTTGATGGCATCATTCAAAAAATCTGATGGGCTTTTTCCAGAACGTATCCACGATCTCGTCAAGCCTGAATCAAGCCGGCCTCAGCAGCGAAGATTTACCGATCTGCCCAGGGCTGCATGTAGGAAAGAACCGTCAAAATGGCCTTGTTGCGTGACCGTGATGTCCTCACCCCCGATACCCTGGCCTTGCTCCAGCTGGTGGCGGACTCCGGCAGCTTTGCCGCTGCAGCACGCCAGCTGGGTCTGGTGCCCAGCGCGCTCACCTACCGTATCCGCCAGGTCGAGGATGCCCTGGATGTGCTGCTGTTTGACCGCAGCGCGCGCCAGGCCAGGCCCACCGAGGCTGGCCAGGAGCTGCTGCGCGAAGGCGCGCGCCTGCTGTCGGAAGTGGATGCCGTTGCCAACCGCGTGCGCCGCGTCGCTACCGGCTGGGAGCCCGAGCTGCGCATTGCCGTCGACGGGGTGATATCGCGCACCACCCTGCTGGAGCTGATCGAGGGCTTCTACACGATCGCGCCGCCCACCAGGCTCAAGATCACCGACTCCATCCTGGCCGGTACCTTGGAAGCCCTCAGCTCGGGCCGCGCCGATCTGGCCATCGGCATTGCCGTCGATGCATCGCACGTCGCCGGCCTGCAGCAGCTGGACCTGGGCGAGATCACCTTCCGCTATGTCGTCGCCCCGCACCACCGCCTGGCCGACGAGTTGCAACCCATCAGCGACGAGGTGCTGCGCCAGCACCGCATCATCGCCGTGGCCGATTCCTCCCGCAGCGGAAATGGCCAGACGATCGGCGTGCTCAACGGCCAGGATGTGCTGACCGTCGACACCATGCAGGCCAAGCTGCAGGCGCAGCTGCGCGGCATCGGAGGCGGTTTTCTGCCAGACAACATGACCATGCCCTATCTGCGCAGCGGCCAGTTGGTGGAGCGCGAACTGATGCGTCCCCCCCGCAAGATCAAGCTGCGCTACGCCTGGCGCGGCACCAATCCCGGCAAGGCTTTGCAGTGGTGGCTCGACCAGTTGCAGTCCGAGGCCACACGCACTTCTTTGCTGAGCAATCACTATGTGGGATAAATCCTGAGCAAAATGGGCATGCACACCGTGTAGAGTGGTTCTCCAGATGCCGCTGCACCTGCAGCCATCTGTGATGCCTTATCGTTTGTCGAAACAGTACAGAAAGTCTTTCATGTCTTCTCGCATTCCCCCCAAACCCAAACGATCAGCCTCCTCTTCCCATATTGTTCTGGCCACCCGCAAGCACTATGCCGTGGTAGGCGCCGGCATGGCGGGCGTCGTCTGCGCACGCACCTTGCAGCAGGCGGGCCACCAGGTCACCGTGATCGAAGCCCAACCCCAGGTGGGTGGCCGCATGGCCAGCCGCCACAGCGCGCATGGCAGCTTCGATGTCGGCGCCCAGTTCTTCACGGTGCGCGACCCGCGCTTCCAATTGGCGCTGGACACCACCCCCGATGTCACCCGCCAATGGAGCGTCAATGCCATCCGCACCCTGGATGCGACCGGCAAGGTCGCCGTGACCACTCAGCGCGGCATGGAGGCCCATCTAGTGGGCGTCCCCACGATGGACAGTCTGCTCGCGTCCTGGTCCGCGCCGCTGACCGTTCGCCTCAATGAATATGCACTGGCTTTTGAGCGCGATGCACTCAACCCCAGCCAGTGGCAGTTGCGCACCGAAGACGTCGACGGCGGCGTCCACGTCTACGCCGGCCTTGACGGCGTCGTGCTGGCCATTCCGTCACCCGAAGCCCAGGAGCTGCTGGCCGACAGCGAAACCCATGTGCCCGCTGACTGGCAGCTGCCCGATGTCTACATCGCCCCCAGCTGGACCCTGCTGCTGACCTTTGCCCATGCGGTCGATCCGAGCATCACCACGATGGGCCCGCAGTGGAATGCCGCGCGCACCGAACACCCCCGCATCACCTGGCTCTCGCGTGAGTCGTCCAAGCCCGGCCGCGGCAAGGTCGAGCGCTGGACCGTGCAGGCCAGCCCCGACTGGGCGCGCAAGCATGAGAACGACGAGCCCCAGCGCGTCGCCGCCAAGATGCTGCAGGCCTTCTCCGAATTGACCCGCATCCGCGCCACGCCCAGCGACATCCGCGTTGTGCAATGGGGCTATGCCAAGACCATCAACCCCCTGCCCAAGGATGCGAAGGGCCAAGCCCGCAGCCATCTGTGGAACGCCAAGAGCGCCATTGGCCTGTGCGGCGACTGGTGCCTGGGCTACCGAGTCGAAGACGCCTTTGTCTCCGGCCTGGAACTCGCGCTGGCCGTGCTCGGCGAATAAGCGCAGCGCGCGCCCGGCAGCCTGCCGGGCGCTTCTTCTATTACGACATCCTCAGCCGTTGCCGATAGGGGCAACGGCTTCGCGCGCGTGCCAGCGGCATTACACTGGCTGACCCATGAGCTCTCGCGTTTACACCGGCCGTTTTGCCCCCTCGCCCACCGGCCCGCTGCATGCGGGCTCCTTGGTGGCGGCCCTGGCGTCCTGGCTCGATGCCCGCGCCCATGGCGGCACCTGGTTGCTGCGGATAGAAGACATCGATCCGCCCCGCTGCCCACCGGGCATGGACCGAGAAATATTGCGCCAGCTCCATGCGCTGCAGCTGGTTCCCGATGCGCCGCCGCAATGGCAATCCGCCCGCCATGGCCTTTATGCCGCCGCACTGGCGCAGCTACAGGCAGCAGGCTGGGCCTACCCCTGCGCCTGCACCCGCCGTGACATGGATGCCGCGCTCGCCGCGCAGGGCCATGTGCATGAGCGCCACGGCGAGCGCCCGTACCCGGGCACCTGCCGCGATGGCCTGCATGGCAAGACCGGCCGCAGCTGGCGCTTCCATGCGCAGCGCTTCCAGCAGCATGCCAGCGCCGTAGCGGCCGAAGACGACCTGTTGCCGACGCTCGAACACCCGGTACTGCACAGCGACCAGCAGCTGCTGTGGCAAGACCGCTGGCTGGGCCCGCTGCAGCAGGATGTGGCTGCCAGCGTCGGCGATTTTCTGGTGCAGCGCGCCGATGGCCTCTGGGCCTACCAGCTGGCCGTGGTGGTCGATGACGCCGCGCAAGGCATCAGCGATGTGGTGCGCGGCGCCGACCTGGCCGACAACACGCCGCGCCAGCTGTTGCTGCAGCGCGCGCTGGGCCTGCCTGCGCCGCGCTATATGCACACGCCGTTGGTGCTGCAGGCCGATGGTGAAAAACTCTCCAAACAATACGGCGCGCCAGCCGTCGTGGTGGACAGCGCCGAGCAGCGCATCGCCGTGCTGCGCCAGTCGGCCCAGCACCTGGGGCTCCAGGCGGGCCAGGCCAGCAGCATCCCCGATGCGCTGGCCGGCTGGACGGCGCAATGGGCGCGCCGCCATCTGGCCCCTACATGAAATTGCGCGTGTGCAAGGAGGCCAGCTCCTGCGCATGGCCGCGCTCAAAGCCCAGCCGCACCAGCTTGGTGTAGCGGCCATCGGCCATGTCCTGCATCAGCTGCTGCACGCGCTGGCTGCCCAGCGCCAGCGCATCGGCGGAGAAGGCCCCGGCGCCCACCAGGATCAGTGCATCAAACACCTCTTCGTTCAAGCCCGATGTCCCGGCCAGCGCATCATGGCGTGCTTCCACCGCCTGGGCCAGCCGGTGGCGAAAATCCGGCTCGAGCTTCAGGCGGTGCAGCAGGTGCGACATGCCCAGCGCCACATGGCGCGCCTCATCGCGGGCGGCCAGGCGGCAGATCTGGCGGGTCAGCGGATCGGGCGCATAGGTCTGCAAGAACTGCAGCAGATTGACAAAGCTGCCCTCGCCCAGCACCGACAGCAAAAAGCCCGCCACTGAAAAATCCTTTTCCGCCAGCAAGCTTTGCAGCGATGCCTGGCCGCCTGCGGTGGAGAGCGCCGGTTCACGTCCATGGCGGCGAATGCGGCGGGTGAACACATCGATATGGCGGGCCTCGTCGGCCACCTGGATCGCCAGCGCCGCCTGCAGCTCGCGGTAATGCGGATGCAGCTCGCCCAAGAAGCGCGCCGGCACGATCAGCGCCGCATTTTCGTTCTCGACCATATAGGTCATCACCTGCACGATCGCGTCCTCGATCACTGCCGGAGGCTCGGGCGCATGCGCCCAGTCGATATCGGTGTCGGCATTCCACTGTGCAGCCACGGCCTGGGCATACAGGTCCCCGGCCTGGTCGGTCCAGAACTCGGCCTTCTCCTGCAGGCGAAAGGCAAAGGCCGGCGCCCCGGCCTCCACCGCTGCGCCGCGCGCCGCCAAGCCCCAGGCCGGGTTGGCCTGTGCGGCGACCGCACCGGGTTGGCTGGCATCGCTGTGGCCTGCCACCGCAGCATGGCGCCACCGGCCGGCTTGCGCGTTGCCGCGCAGCACCAGCAAGGCCGGCTGCCGCAGCCAGCCCGGCGGCGTTTGCAGCGCATGGCCCTGGGCCTGGCACCAGGCCGCCAACTGCGCCTGCCAGCCTGGCGCCTGGCCGCTGACCCGGATGGACTCGCCCACGGCGACGGCGGCCAGGCCGTGCTTGACCAGCAGGTGCGCACCGGCATCAAAGCCCAGCCGGCCCAAATCCACCAGCGGCAGGCTGGCGAGGTCGGCCTGGCGTTCGCTGCCAGCGCCGCAGGACGGTGCGGACGGTTTTTCCATGGGCGTCAATACCGGTAGTCCGCCGCCAGGATGCGGCCCGCGTCATCGTAGAAGCGCTCGTCGCGCACCGCACGGGACAACGGCGCATAGCCGGACGCTCGGCCTGGGTGCCAGACCTTGAGGCCTTCCAACTCCAGCAACGGGCGGATCAGCGGGTCGTCCCAGGACATGGCCAGCAGGATCTCGGTAAAGCGCGCCGCATCGGCAGCGCTGATGCTGGGGCCCGCCGTCATATTGCAGTGGTCAAAAGGCTGCGAGGTGTCGAGCACGCGCGTGGCGCCTGCGGGCAAGGTGCCTTCAGCGGCAAAGGCCAGGTAGTTCTTGGCTACCATCCAGGACGCCGCAATCTCCCCCGCCACCATGGCCTTGGCCGCCAGGCGCTCGCCACCGATATGGTCACCATGCTTGCCGCCCAGCACATCAAAACGGCGCGCCTGAAAATCCCGGCCGGCCAGCATGCCCTGTTGGCGCAGGTGGTCCAGTGGAATCAAGGTGGCCTGGGGCGAATCTATCGCGCCAAAGCCCAGGGTCTGGCCGCGCAGGTCAGTCAGGGTCTGGGCCGGGCTGTCTGCGCGCACCACCAGCAGCGACTGCACATCCATGTCGGTGTCGCGCATCGCGATGGACCGCACCTGCTGGCCGGCGGCCCGGGCCATCAGCTCGGCACGCACAAAGGCCAGCGGCGAGTTCCAGGCCAGCTGCACACGGCCGTCGATCAGTGCCTCGGTGAGCGACTCGTAGTTGGAATACAGCACATAGTCAAAGTACAGGCCCTGCTCGATGAAGTGGGCCTTGAAGCCTTCCCAGATCGTGATGACCTTGGGCGCATAGGCCACAGCGCCGAGTCGGAGGGTGGTGTAGGAAGCGGTCATAGATGTCTATCTCAGGTAGGTGGAACACAAAGGGCTCAGGCGGCGGCCTCGCACAGCGCCTTGCCCAGCAGGTCATAGATCACATCGGTGGTGGGGGCCATCACCGAAGCAGCGCGGGCATCGCGGAACAGCCGCTCAATGCCCAGGTCCTTGCGGAAGGCGGCGCCGCCGCAGACACGCATGGCCGTATCGCTCACTTCCAGCGCCGCCTCGGCCGCAGCGGCCTTGCATTGCAGCAACCGGGTCTTGGCATCGGGGCGCCCGGCCAGCACCGCCTGCACGGCGTCATCGCGCAGCAGGCGGGCCTGGTCGGCCTTGAGCTGGGCCTTGGCCAGGTAGGCGCGAATGGTGGGCAGGTCGGCCAGGCCGCTGCCGTTTTCGGCAAAGCGGGTGTGGGCCACATGCTGCAGCGCGCGGCGCAGCACGCCTTGCATCAGGCCAACCGACGTGGTGGCGATCAAGGTCGGAAAATACGGCATCAGGTAGCGGGCCTTGACGTCTTCGCCCCGGCCATCCTCGCCCAAACGGCAGGACAGCGGCACGGCCACATCCTGGGCGATGATCGGAGACGAGGCATTGCCGCGCAGCCCCATGCCATCAAAGCGCGCGGGAATCTGCAGCCCGGGCAGGCGGCTGTCCACCAGCCACAGCGTATTGCCCTCACCGGTGCTCGCCCGCGAGATCCAGACATAGGAATCGGCCTCCCCGGCCGAGGTAATCATGCTTTTGTGGGCATTGAGCAGCACCGCGCTCGGGCCCTGCGCTTCGGCAGTACCCGTTGGGGCCCAGATATGGCTGCGCGAGCCGGTCTCCGACACCGCCAGCGTGGTGATGTGGCGGCCCTGCGCAATGGCGCGCCGGGTGTCTTCGGCAGCAAAGGGCTCGATCAGCGCCACGCCGCAGTAGTGCATGGTCAGCACCATGGCCGTGCAGGGACAGTCCTGGGCAATGCGCTCCACCACCTGTACCGCTTCGGGCAGGCCTGCGCCCATGCCGCCCACATCAGCGGCGCTGATCAGGCCCAGCAGCCCCTGGCTGCCCAAGGCCTGCAGCGCCTGGCGCGGGTAGACCGCCTGGCTATCGGTATGCGCGGCCGCCGGCGCGATAAGCTCGCGCACAATCGGCTCCAACGACGAAAGAATGTCCATGCTGCTCCGGATGCTGGCGCAACTGGCAGGCCCATACCGGAACCCATGGGGCGAGCCACGCCGCCTGGCGCAAGCCGCAAGCCGCCACCCGAGTTTCCTGTCGCATACAGACCTGCAATCACGACAGACTTCACTTTGTGAAAAAGGCATTATAGGCAGCGAGATGGCAGTCGCCAGGCCAGCTGCACGCACACCGATTGCCCACGGTTTTGCCATTGCAGACTGGAAAAATCTACAATAGCCCCTTTTTTGACGCGGCCGAGCGCCCCTTGCCGGGCAAGCGCCACCCTGCCGCTTGTGCTGAGCGGCACCTCCATGACCATGCAATCTTCTTCGACGCCTGCTGCCGGCCCCGTGCCCGAGCCCATCATTACCAACGCACGCGATGCCAGCAGTGCCCCCGGCCATGCGCCTGCGGATGTCGCCCATCCCAAGACCATCCGCTCCTATGTGCGCCGTGCGGGCCGCACCACGACCGGCCAGGCCAAGGCCTTTGAGACCTTGGGCACCCGCTATGTGCTGCCCTACACCGGTGAGGCCTTCAACGCCGAAGCCGCCTTTGGCCGCCAGGCCAAGGTGATTCTGGAAATCGGCTTTGGCATGGGCGAGGCCACGGCGCACATTGCCCGCGTTCGCCCGGAAGACAATTTCCTGTGCTGCGAAGTGCATGAGCCGGGTGTGGGCGCGCTGCTCAAGCGCATTGGCGAGCAGGACATCACCAATATCCGCATCTTCCAGCACGACGCGGTGGAAGTGCTGGAGAACATGCTGCAGCCAGGCTCGCTGGACGGCATCCATGTGTTCTTCCCCGATCCCTGGCACAAGAAAAAGCACAACAAGCGCCGCCTGATCCAGTCGCCCTTTGTGGCCCAGCTGGTGGCCCACTTGAAGCCCGGTGGCTATATCCACTGCGCGACCGACTGGCAGCCCTATGCCGAGCAGATGCTCGAGGTGCTGTCGGCCAACCCCGACCTGAAGAACACCGCCGACGGCTACGCGCCGCAGCCGGAATACCGCCCGCTGACCAAGTTCGAGAACCGGGGACTGCGTCTGGGCCATGGTGTCTGGGATCTGGTGTTCACCCGCCGCGCATAAGCGTGGGGGCCCAGTGGCCCACGCCCCTGTGCAGAGGCTGCTTCGGCAGCCTTTGTCTTTTTAGCTGCGTGGGGCACCGGGCTGACGAGGTAACAGTTGCCATGGTTATCAAAATTGATAGCAGAACCGGCCGCTTGCAGCCCCCGATGCGGTAGGATGGCTGCTGGCACCTGCGAGCAGGTGCCAATGGCACACGCCGCCCCCTGCCCCACGGTTGTGGGTATAAACCTTGCGCCCTGCTCTGGTGCGACAGTCCCCGGCGGGATGCAAGGCTTGTGATGCAGTGGCCCGGGCTGGCATGCCATCACACCGGAAAACTGCAATGACTGTCTCTCGCTTCCACATCCCCCAACTGGACCACAGCCCCTCTGCCGATCAGCCTGCCGCGTTGCGCAGCTACGGCTGGGCATCGGCTGTGCCGGGCCCGTCCCTGTTGATCTTTGGCGCCGTGCATGGCAATGAACAAAGCGGCACGCATGCGATCCACCGCTGGATCGAGCGCTTTGAATCGGGCCAGGTGCGCCTCAAGCGCGGGCGGTTGACGATGGTGCCCGTCGCCAATCCCAAGGCCTTCATCAAGAACGAGCGCGAAGGCGACCGCAACCTCAACCGCAACTTTGTGCCGCAGGCCGAGCCGCAGAACTTTGAAGACCACATGGTCAATGCGCTGGCTCCGTTGCTCGAGAGCCATGACGCACTGCTCGACCTGCACTCGTACAGCGGCGACGGCCAGCCCTTTGCGATGACCGGGCCGCTCAACAACACGGGCAACCTCGAGCCCTTTGCCCGCCAGCAGGAAGAAGAAGCCTTTGCCAAGGCCGTGGGCCTGCCGGTCATCGTGCAAGGCTGGCTGGAGGTCTATGAGCAAGCCGTGAAGGCGAGCGGCGGCGCGCTTCGCCCAGAGCATGGCATCGGCACCAATGAGTTCATGCGCAGCCGGGGCGGCTATGCGATCACCGTGGAATCGGGCTCGCACGAAGAGCCGCAGGCCATCGAGGTCGCCGACCGCTGCATCGCTGGCGTGCTGAACCTGCTGGAGATGGCCGATGTGACCGTCGAGCCCGTTGCCCAGTACACCACCCACCATATGCGGCAGGTGTTCATGCGCCAAAGCGCCGACGACCGCATGCAACAGGACTGGCAGAACTTTGACCCTTTCCGCAAGGGCGACCTGCTGGCCACGCGCGCCGATGGCAGCCAGATTCTGGCGCCGTTCGATGGCTGCGTGATCTTCCCGCAGGCCGATGCCGCCGTGAACCGCGAGTGGTTCTACCTGGCGCAGACGGACCACAGCTGATCCAACGAAGGCGGGCTGCCTTTTGCAGGCAGCCCGTCAATCTACTCGGTCAGCCAGCCTGAATCAGCCTGCAGTGACGATGCTGACCCCGCCATCGACGGCCAGGCACTGGCCGGTGATGTGCTTGCCGGCGTCGCTGGCCAGCAGCACGGCAGCACCCTTCAAATCATCATCCCCGCCCAGGCGCCCCAGCGGCACGCCGGCAGTCATCGCATCCTCGCCGATCTGGTCGATCAGGCCAGTGGCCATCTTGGTGCGGAAAAAGCCCGGCGCCAGCGCATTGACGCGGATGCCGTAGTGCCCCCATTCGGCCGCCAGCGCCCGGGTGAAGTTGATCACGGCGCCCTTGCTGGTGTTGTAGGCAATGGTCTTCATCGCTGCCGGGTTGCCGCCCAGCCCGGCAATCGAGGCCAGGTTGATGATGGCGCCCTGGCGGCGCGGGATCATGCTGCGCTTGGCCAGCTGCTGCGACAGCAGAAAATAGCCGCGCACATTCAGGTTCATCACCTTGTCCCAGGCGGCAGCAGGATGGTCTTCGGCCGGCGCGCCCCAGCTGGCACCGGCGTTGTTGACCAGAATGTCCACATCACCGACGCGCTCCAGCACCTCTTGCGCCAGGCGCTCGATCTCGCTGTCCACCGCACAGTCGGCCGCCACCCAGCGCGCATCGATACCGGCGCCACCGAGTTCGGCCACGGCCGCCTCCAGCTCGTGGGCCTTGCGGCTGCTCAGCACCACCTTGGCGCCGGCCTCGCCCAGCGCATGGGCCAGCTGCAGCCCCAGGCCGCGCGAGCCGCCGGTGATCAGTGCCGTCTTGCCGGTCAAATCAAATAATTGCCCAATCTTGCGGGTCATGCAAAGGCCTCCTGGTATGCCTGAAGAAATGGATCAAATGGAGGCTCTCAGGCCGGCAGCGCATAGTCCTTGAACTGCTCGCGCAGCCGGGTCTTGAGCATCTTGCCGGTGGCGCCCAGCGGGATCGCATCGACAAACACCACCGCATCGGGAATCTGCCACTTGGCCATTTTTCCCTGGTAGAAGGCCAGCAAGTCTGCTTCGCTGACGGCGGCATCCTTCTTGAGCGCAACAAACACCACTGGCCGCTCGTCCCACTTGGGGTGGGGCATGCCCACGCAGGCGGCCATGGCG
Organism: uncultured Comamonas sp.; assembly: GCF_964277875.1. Classification (NCBI taxonomy): domain Bacteria; kingdom Pseudomonadati; phylum Pseudomonadota; class Betaproteobacteria; order Burkholderiales; family Comamonadaceae; genus Comamonas; species uncultured Comamonas sp. Next base: position 215,887 of record NZ_CAXYJV010000041.1, on the reverse strand, counting down.
ACGGCCGGGTGGGCCATCGCAATGTTCTCGATGTCGATGGAGCTGATCCATTCACCGCCGGACTTGATCACGTCCTTGCTGCGGTCGGTGATCTGCATGAAGCCATCGGCATCGATGGTGGCCACGTCACCGGTGGGGAACCAGTCGCGGCCCTTCGCATCGGCCACCAGCGGCGACGCGCCCTCGCTGCGGTAGTAGTCCGCCACCACCCAGGGGCCGCGCACCAGCAGGTCGCCATAGGTCTTGCCGTCCCAGGGCTGGTCCTGGCCATCGTCCCCCACAATCCGCATGTCCACACCAAAGATGACCCGGCCCTGCTTGGCCAGCAGCTGCGCCTGGGTGTCGGCCGGCAGCGCCAGGTGCTTGTGCTTCAAGGTGCACACGGTCCCCAGCGGGCTGAGTTCGGTCATTCCCCAGGCATGCAGCACGGTGACGCCATAGTCGTCCTGGAAGGTCTTGATCATCGCCGGCGGGCAGGCCGAACCGCCAATGATGGTGCGCTGCAGGCTGCCAAAGCGCAGGCCCTGGCTTTGCACATGGCTCAGCAGCATCTGCCAGACAGTGGGCACGCCGGCGGCAAACGTCACCTTCTCCGCCTCCATCAGCGCGTACACCGAGGGACCATCCAGCGCCGGGCCGGGAAACACCAGCTTGGCGCCATTGAGCGGCCCGGAGAACGGCAGGCCCCAGGCGTTGACGTGGAACATCGGCACGACCGGCAGCACCACATCGCGCGAGGAAATATCCATCACATCGGGCAGCGAGGCGCCATAGGCGTGCAATACGGTGCTGCGGTGCGAGTACAGCACGGCCTTGGGGTTGCCGGTGGTGCCGCTGGTGTAGCACATGCCGCAGGCGGTGTTTTCGTCAAACTCGGGCCACTGGTAGGCGCCATCGGCGCCGGCAATCCAGGCCTCGTAGGCGACCAGGCCCGGAATGCCGGCATCGGCGGGTAACTTGTCGGCATCGCACAGCGCCACCCATTGGCGCACCGTGGGGCAGCGCTCGTGGATGGCCTGCACGATCGGCAGGAAGCAGCTGTCAAAGCACAGCACCTCGTCCTCGGCATGGTTGACGATCCAGACCACCTGGTCAGGATGCAGGCGGGGGTTCAAGGTATGGATGACCCGGCCCGAGCCGCCCACGCCGTAGTACAGCTCCATATGGCGGTAGCCATTCCAGGCCAGGCTCGCCACGCGCGTGCCTGCGGCCAGGCCCATGCCATCCAGGGTCTGGGCCAGCTGCCGCGAGCGCTGCGCAAAGTCGGCATAGGTGTAGCGGTGGATGTCACCTTCGACACGGCGGGAGACGATTTCGGTATCGCGGTGGTAACGCTCCGCAAACTCCAGCAGGTTGGAGGTCAGCAGTTGCTGCTTTTGCATCAGGCCTAGCATTGGGTCTCCTTGTGATATGGCCAGTGGCGGCACGCAGACGATGCTGCGCATGGCACCACCGGCATGCATCCGTTTTTATAGCGCTTGTGCGCGGCAAAGGGCATCGTAGCAACCCGCACTGCGCGCGGGCTGCATGAGCAAATGCCTGCTGCTTATGACGAGGCATACAGTACAGGCAGCCGCTCGCCACGTGCACGGCGCGCTGTCACCTAGGCTGCAGCACGTAAAATCCTGCGCATTTCTCCGCCGCCTTTTTGCGCTGCTGCCATGCTGATTCCCGATTACATCGACGAGCACCTGCTGGTGCTGAACAAGCCATCGGGCCTGTTGTGCGTGCCTGGCCGCGGAGAAGACAAGCAGGACTGCCTGAGCGCACGGGCCCAGCGGCAGTGGCCCGATGCGCTGGTGGTGCACCGGCTGGACCAGCCCACCTCGGGCCTGGTGGTGATGGCGCGCAGCCTGGCCGTGCAGCGTGCGCTGGGTGATGCCTTTGCGGCCCGCACGGTACGCAAGCGCTATGCCGCCGTCGTCTGCGGCAGCCCTGCTGCACAGCCTCTGGCACCCGGCCATGCGCTGCATGCCGCGATGCCGCAGGATGGCCACGCCTGGAGCCTGGTGGACCTGCCGCTGATCACCGACTGGGAGCGCCGCCCCTTGCAGCGTGTCGATTGGGAGATTGGCAAGCCCAGCCAGACCTGGTGGCGGGCGATGGCCGCAGACGAGGCAGCCGCGCTGCCAACCATTCCCGCCGGCTGCACCCGCCTCTGGCTGGAGCCACTGACCGGCCGCACACACCAGCTGCGCCTGCATATGCAGGCCATCGGCCATGCGATGCTGGGCGACGGCCTGTATGCCAGCGCAGCGGTGCAGGCCATGGCACCGCGCCTGCTGCTGCAGGCGCAGCAGCTGGGCTTTGCCCACCCGGTGACCGGCCAATGGCTGGACTGCCGGCTGGCGGCAGATTTCTGAAGGCCGGGCTGGAGCGGCCTGGCCGTCTTAGACGTGGCGCATCAGGCCGCCATCGACGCGGATGTTCTGGCCGGTGATGTAGGCCGCACCGTCGGAGGCCAGAAAGGCTACGGTGGCGCCAATCTCATCGGCCTTGCCGTAGCGCTGCAGCGGCACGGCCGCCTGGCGCTCGTCCTTCTTGGGCAGGCTGTCGATCCAGCCAGGCAGCACGTTGTTCATGCGGATATTGTGCTGGCCATATTCATCGCAGAAGATCTTCGTGAAGGCCGCCAGCCCGGAGCGCGCCATGGCCGAGGTCGGGAACAGCGCTGCCGGCTCGAACGCCCAGGCGGACGAGATATTGATGATCGCGCCGCCGCCCTGCTTTTGCATGATGGGAGCGACCAGGCGCGTGGCACGCACCACGTTCAGGAAATAGACCTCCAGGCCCTTGATCCAGTCCTCATCGCTGATCGACAGCAGGTCACCCTTGGGGCCGTGGCCGGCGCCATTGACCAGCACATCGATGCGGCCGTAGCGCGCCATCACCGCATCCACCAGCTTTTGCATGTCGGCCACATTCTGGTTGGACCCCGTCACGCCGACACCGCCCAGCTCCTGAGCCAGCGCCTCGCCCTTGCCCGAGGACGACAAAATGCCCAGCGCATAGCCGGCCTGGTGCAACTGGCGTGCTGCCGCTGCGCCCATGCCGGATCCACCGGCGATCACGATGGCTACTTTGGATTGGTTCATGCTGTGCTTCCTTTGTCTTTGTCGTTCCAAAGCTGCTGATCCTAACCAAGCCGCCACGCCTGTGCAGGCATCCGGGAAAAACGCCGTAACGCCCAGGCCCAACTGCCGTTACGATAGCCGGTTATGACCACCAAACACCTCACCATCCTGACCGGCGGATCGCGCGGCATGGGCCTGGCCATGGGCCGGCAACTTCTGGCCAAGGGCCATACCGTGCTGAGCATCGCGCGCAGCATCTCCAGCGCGCTGGCCGCTGCCGCTCCAACGCCTGACCAGCTCATTCAGTGGGAGCAGGACCTGGGCGATACCGATGCCGCAGCCCAGCGCCTGGGCGACTGGCTGCGCCGCCTGAAGGCCACCGACTGGGCCAGCATCACTCTGATCAACAACGCTGGCGTGATTCCGCAGATCGCGCCGCTGTCGGACCTGGCCACGCCCGATCTGCGCAATGCACTGCGCGTAGGGCTGGAGGCACCGATGGCGCTGACTGGCGTGTTCCTGGGCGCCACCGACAGCTGGACCGTGCCCAGGAAAGTGCTGAATGTGTCCTCCGGCCTGGGCCGCCGCCCGATGGCATCGCAGGCTGCCTACTGCACCGCCAAGGCCGGCATGGATGCCTATGCGCGCTGCGTGGCGCTGGAAGAAGCCCACAAGCCCCATGGCGCCAAGATCGTCTCGCTCGCACCCGGCGTGATCGACACCGACATGCAGGTGCAGCTGCGCAGTGCCGATGCGGGCGCCTTCCCCGATGTAGGCAACTTCAAGGGCCTGCATGAAGGCGGCAAACTCAGCAGCCCTGAAGAAGCCGCTGCCAAGGTGCTGGGCTGGCTGGACCGCGCCGACTTTGGCCAGAACGTGATCGCCGACGTCCGTGAGCCTTGAACGACGGAGCGCACTGGACGCTCCCAGCCCGTCGTGGACTGTCACCAAGGTGCGTGCTCGCCTTCTCTGGTTGACACAGCGGCGGGCTGGGTGGCAATAATGCTGCAAGGCAACATTTGCATGCCTCTATCCATTTAAACAGGAGACCTTTCCATGTCCCGTGAAGTACTTGTCTGCAGCGCCGTGCGCACTGCCATCGGCACCTTTGGCGGCAGCCTCAAGGATGTTCCACCGACCGAGCTGGGCGCGCTGGTCGTCAAGGAGTCGCTGGCCCGCGCCGGCATTGAAGGCAAGGATGTGGGCCATGTGGTCTTCGGCCACGTGGTCAATACGGAACCCAAGGACATGTACCTGAGCCGCGTGGCCGCCATCCAGGGCGGCTGCCCGCAGGAGACGCCGGCGATGAACGTCAACCGCCTCTGCGGCTCGGGCCTGCAGGCGATTGTGACGGCCAGCCAGGGCATTCTGCTGGGCGACTACGACGTGGCGATCGGTGCCGGAGCAGAAAACATGAGCCGCGCACCGTACGCCAGCACCACCAGCCGCTGGGGCGCACGCATGGGCGATTTCAAAATGATCGACATGATGACCGGCGCGCTGCACGACCCCTTCCACAACATCCATATGGGCGTGACCGCCGAGAACGTGGCCAAGGAATTTGGCGTCAGCCGCGATGACCAGGACCAGTTGGCCTTGAGCAGCCACCAGCGCGCCGAGCAGGCCTGGGCAGAGAACCGCTTTGCCGGCCAGATCGTGCCGGTCATCCTGAAAAGCAAGAAGGGTGACATCCGCTTTGACAAGGACGAGCACTTCCGCGCCGGCGCCAAGATCGAAGACTTTCAGAAGATGAAGCCCGTCTTCATCAAGGAAGACGGCACCGTCACCGCCGCCAATGCCTCCGGCATCAATGACGCCGCAGCCGCCGTGGTGCTGATGGAAGCGGCCGCCGCCAACGCGCGTGGCGCCAAGCCGCTGGCCCGTCTGGTGGGCTATGCGCATGCGGGTGTCGACCCCAAGATCATGGGCATTGGCCCGGTGCCGGCGTCCAAGGCCGTGCTGGCCAAGACCGGCCTCAAGCTGGACCAGATGGATGTGATCGAAGCCAACGAAGCCTTTGCCGCGCAAGCCTGCGCGGTGACCAAGGGCCTGGGCGCCGACCCAGCCAAGGTCAACCCCAATGGTTCGGGCATTTCGCTGGGCCACCCGATTGGAGCGACCGGCGCGATCATCACCGTCAAGGCCATCGATGAGCTGCACCGCACCGGTGGCCGCTATGCGCTGGTTACCATGTGCATTGGCGGCGGCCAGGGTATTGCCGCCATCTTTGAGCGCGTCTAAGTACTAGACGTTCAGCGCAGCCCCTACGGGCAGGTCCTCGACCGGCTTGCCCACTGCAAAGCGCTTGGCTGCAAACTGCCCCGCCACCTGGGCCTGGCCGCCCTGCACCCGCAGCCAGCTGCCCTCGGGCAACGCCACCACCAGCTTGTCCGGGTTGGCGATCAGGAACTCTGCCAGGCGCTGGTCGCGCGTTTCGCCCTGGTGGCCGGGCGGCAGGCTGTTGTTGTAGTGGGGGTTGATGCAAAACGGCACCAGGCCCAGCGCGCTAAAGCCTTGGGGGTCGACGATAGGCATGTCATTGGTGGTGTTGATCGTCAGCCCCGCCAGATTGGCGCCAGCACTCCAGCCGGTGTACGACATGCGCCCCGAGCGCACCGCATCGCCAATGCGCACCAGCCAGCCCCGTTTGCGGCATTCGGCCAGCAGCTGGAAGGTATTGCCGCCGCCTACGATCACCGCTTGAATATCCCCAGCCAAAAACTGGACCAGGGCGTCATCCCTGTGCGCGCCCACCAACTGAACGCCGGTGTGTGCCATGGCGTCCTGCACCTGCGCAGCGTAATCATCCCAGCTCAGGGTGACACCGGCAAAGGGCACGAACAGTGCTTTTTGCACGCCCTGCATCTGCGCTGCCAGCGCATCGCGGCAAAAAGTCAGGTAGCCGCCATCCGGGGCACGGGAGTTGCTCAACAACAGTAACTGCATAAAATCTCTTGGAGTTGGGCTGCCAGCATAGCAGCCCGCGCTGTGCAGCGGCGTCACACAAGCACCGGCGGCAGGCCCCTCCGCGATGTGCAGACGCAAAAAAGGACTGGTCAGCTGCCTTGCAGCCTGCCAGTCCTTTGCGTTGCGGAGATTTACTTGCCGCTGTCCAGTCGTGCCTGCATCGCCTTGGCGCGGGCTTCCGATGGGGGGTGCGAATCCATCAGAGATCCGCCGCCACCGCCGCTCAGCTTGGCCAGTTTCTGGAAGGCCGTGACAAGGCCTTTGCGTTCCATCTTTTGCTTGGTGAGCAGGTCAAAGGAGTAGTTATCGGCGGCAGACTCGTTGGCCTGCGAGAACTGCGCATGGATGAACTTCTCCCCCAGCTCGCCCGCTTGCGAGCTCGACAGCGATGCCAAGGTGGCATTGCCGCTGTTGGCAGCAATCTGGCGTGCGGCCGATGTGGCATAGGCCGTCTGCATGCGGCGCTTGCTGTGGCCCAAGGCCACGTGGCCGATTTCATGGCCGATCACGCCACGCAGTTCGTCGTCGTTCATCAGGTCCATCAGGCCGCTGTAGACGCGGATGCAGCCATTGGCCATCGCCCAGGCATTCACATCGCTGGTCAGGTAGACCTTGTAGTCGGCCTTCTTGCCTTCTACCTCTTGCGGCATCTTGGCCACGACCTTGGCCAGACGCTGGCTGTATTTGTTGTTCGCGGGTGCGAGCTTGTTTTGTTGGTCCAGCGCGGCGCAGGATTCATTGGACAAGGCCACGACATCGCCATCGGTCAATGTCATGGCCTTCATTGCGGTGGAGCCGGAGTCCATCAGCCCGCTCAGGTTGCCCGCGTCCATGGTCTTGCAGCCGGCCAGGGCCATGGCGGCCACCAGACCGGTGAGCATCAAAGTTGTGCGCATTCGCTATCTCCTCATCTACACGTTGAAAACGTGCATCATAGCCTGCGCATATGGAAAACTTTGTTTCCATTCTTGTCAGCCACCATCACCTTCGCGTATGAGCCAGCGCGCTCAAGCCGCTTTCTGGGCGCTGGCAGCGGCTGCCGCTTCGTCCGGTGCGGTAGCGGACACCGCCTGCAAGACCACTTCGCGCTTCAAGGTTGGCACAAAGCTCTCGATGAACTGCAACGCGTAGGCGCGCAACCACACGCCCTTGCGCAGTGCGATGCGGGTGGTGTTGACCTTGAACAGATGACCGGCATCAATCGCCCGCAGGTTGCGGTCGCGCTCCTCGTCAAACGCGATCGAGGCCACGATGCCAATGCCCATGCCCAGCTCGACATAGGTCTTGATCACGTCCGCATCCATCGCGGTCAGCACCACATTGGGTGTGACCTCGGCGGCGGCAAAGGATTCATCGATGTGCGAGCGGCCGGTATAGCCCTGCTCATAGGTGATGATCGGAAAACGCACCAGCGACTGCAGGGTCAGCGGCCGGCCGGACTCCTGCTGGGCCAGCAAGGGGTGACCGGGCGGCACGACGACCGAGTGCGTCCAGCGGTAGCCCGGCAAGGTGGCCAGGCTGGCATAGCCGGTCAGGGCCTCGGTGGCCACGCCGATATCGGCCGCACCGCTCAGCAGCATCTCGGCCACCTGGCGCGGTGAGCCCTGGTGCAGGTGCAGGGCCACATCCGGAAACTGCTCACGAAAATCGCGCACCACCAGCGGCAGCGCATAGCGGGCCTGCGAGTGGGTGGCGGCAATGCTCAGCTGACCGCTGCGGCTCGCATGGAAATCGGCACCGGCGCGGCGCAGGTTTTCGGACTCCAGCAGCAAACGGTCCACGATCGGCAAGATGGCCTCGCCCGGCGGGGTCAGCCCGGTCAGACGCTTGCCGGCGCGGATGAAGATATCCACGCCCAGCTCGTCTTCCAATTCGCGGATCTGGCGGCTGACACCTGGTTGCGAGGTGTAGAGCACATGCGCCACCTCGGTCAGGTTGTAGCCATTGCGGGCGGCCTCACGCACGGCCCGCAGTTGCTGAAAATTCATAACATTCACCTTTATGGACCAACCGCCAGGGGATGACCTGGCGGATTGTTGAGCGTCCTTGCTTATTTCTTGGTGTAGATCTGGTCAAAGCTGCCGCCGTCGGCAAAGTGCGCAGCATCTGCCTTGGTCCAGCCACCGAAAGCGTCATCGATGGTGAAGAGCTTCAGGTTGGCAAACTGGCTGGCGTACTTGGCCTTGGCCGCTTCGGCAGTGGGGCGGTAGAAATTGCGGCCGGCAATGTCCTGGCCTTCGTCGGAGTACAGGTACTGCAGGTAGGCCTCGGCAATCTTGCGGGTGCCGCGCTTGTCGACCACCTTGTCCACGACAGTCACCGTGGGCTCGGCCAGGATCGACAGCGAAGGCGTCACGATCTCGAACTTCTCGGGCCCGAATTCCTTCAGTGCCAGGTAGGCTTCGTTTTCCCAGGCCAGCAGCACATCGCCCTGGCCCCGCTGCACAAAGGTCACCGTCGAGCCGCGCGCGCCGGTGTCGAGAATCGGCACATTCTTGAACAGCTTGGTGATGTAGTCCTTGGCACCTGCTTCACCGCCATAGTTGCGCTTGCCAAACTCCCAGGCAGCCAGGTAGTTCCAGCGCGCGCCGCCACTGGTCTTGGGGTTGGGCGTAATCACCTTCACGTCCGGCTTGATCAGATCGCCCCAGTCCTTGATGCCCTTGGGATTGCCTTTTTTGACCAGGAACACAATGGTCGAGGTGTAAGGCGCGCTGTTCAGCGGCAAGCGCTTTTGCCAATCGGCGGGCACCAGCTGGCCATATTTGTGCAGTGCATCGATGTCCCCCGCCAACGCCAGCGTTGCCACGTCAGCCTCGATGCCGTCAATGATCGCGCGCCCTTGCTTGCCGGAGCCGCCATGCGACTGCTTGATGGTCACGGTCTGGCCGGTCGTATCCTTCCAGTGCTTGGCAAAAGCCTGGTTGAACTGGTTGTACAGCTCACGCGTCGGGTCGTAAGAGACATTGAGCAAGGTCACCGGGGCTGGCGCCTGGGCATGGGCCGCGCTGCTGAAAACGGCAGGCGCAAGCGCCATCAGAGACGCGACTGCGGCTGCGGCTATCGGAAACTTGATAAAGTGGCGGCGTTGTTGCATGGAACACTTTCAGAATGGCAAAAGTCGTAGGGCTTGAGGCCTGAACACATTCTGAAACGCCGCCATAAAAACTCAAACTACTATTAATTCAGTTTTTTATAACTGGAACTTATTAACAAGACGCGAAATCGCAGTGGCTGGGCCCGGTGACGGGCTGGCAAGCAGGAGGCTCGCCCGCACCCCAACCCTGGTGGAAGTGCGGGCAAAGCAGGCAGTGTCTGGCGATGGCCGGCAGACTGCGGCAGCATCGGGCGAGCACCGCCAGTGCATCAGCGTCAACCCAACGAAGGAAGCATCTCCCATGGCACGTATGGTCAACTGCGTCAAACTGCACAAAGAAGCCGAGGGCCTCGACTTTCCCCCCTACCCTGGTGAACTGGGCAAGCGCCTGTGGGAAAACGTCAGCAAGGAAGCCTGGGCTGGCTGGCTCAAGCACCAGACGATGCTGGTCAATGAAAACCGCCTGAATCTGGCCGACCAGCGCGCCCGCCAGTACCTGGCCCGCCAGATGGAAAACCATTTCTTCGGCGAAGGCGCCGATGCGGCAGCCGGCTACGTGCCCCCTACCGCAGACTGATGTGCCACTGTAAAGTGCACGCCGGGGCTCCGTCCCGGACATAAAAAATGGCAGCCGAGGCTGCCATTTTTTTTATATCCCTGCGCGAGGAACTTACTGCTTGCGCAGTAAATCCATTCGCTTGCATAAATATATTATTTAGCGACCAAATCAAAACCACCGCTCTGGTATTGAAACAGCAGGCAGTCCATACCGGCCACGCAGCCGCTTTCATGGATCAAACCGGCAGGCAGATCATAGAAAGAGCCGGCGGGGTATTCGGTACGCTTGCCATCGATCACCGCATAGAAGGTGCCTTGCACGACCACGGTGGGCAGCGACTTGGTATGGTGGTGAGTGGGATTGTCGCGGCCTGCAGGAAACAGCACAAAGGCTTCGTAGGCTTCCTTACCCGTCAGGTCACCGCGCAGATTGGCATACTTGATGCCGCCCGAGCCCGCCAGCTCCGTCCACTTGAGCTGCGATACAGGAACGGAGACCAGGCCGTCAGCAGCACCTGCGGCGCAGGCGATCAGCGAAGAGGTGGCCAACACGGCAGCAGCGATGGAAAACTTCATCATTAACTCCTAGTATTAAACGATTGAATAAGCTCTTCGATCCTGACTAGTAATGCCTTCAAGTTTGTCTGAATCGATGGCTCTATTCTGTTGATCTGCAGAAAATGCAAAAGTAGCCAAATAGACAAGATGCGATAAGATCCGGCCAAATCCACCCTTTCCATGCCATGCACACGATTGCTGTGATTGCCTACGACGGCATCAGCCCCTTCCATTTGTCCGTCCCCTGCATCGTGTTCGGCGACGATTTGCTGCGCCTGGGTGCCCCGCGCTACGAGTTGCGGGTCTGCGCGGAGCGCACCGGTGCTGTGTCCACCCTGTCCGGATTCGCGATTCAGGTCGAGCACGACCTAGCCGCTCTGGAGCAGGCCGATACCGTCATCATTCCGTCCTGGAGTTCACCGGACGCGCAGCCCTCGGCCGCGATGCTGGCCGCGCTGCAGCAGGCCCATGCGCGTGGCGCGCGGGTCGTGGGCCTGTGCCTGGGCACCTTTGTGCTGGCCCAGGCCGGTCTGCTGCAGGGCCGCTCGGCTTCGACGCACTGGGCCTGGGCCGATGATTTCGCCAAGGACCATCCCGACGTCAAGCTCGACCGCCATGCGCTCTACACCGACGACGGCAATATCACCACGTCGGCCGGCACGGCCGCCGCCATTGACTGCTGCCTGCACCTGATCCGCCTGGACCATGGCGCAGAAATTGCCAACCGGGTGGCGCGCCGCCTGGTCGTTGCTCCGCACCGCCATGGCAACCAGTCCCAGTACATCGAGATGCCGCTGTCCGAGACCGAGCGCCCGGATGCCGTGTCCGCAGCGCTTGACTGGGCCATGGCCCATCTCAACGAACCCATCAATGTGGAACAGCTGGCCCAGAAGGCCCATATGAGCGCCCGCAACTTCAGCCGCCACTTCAAGCGCAAGACCGGCGCTACCGTCGTGCAATGGCTGCTGCACCAACGACTGGCCGTCGCCCAGCGCCTGCTCGAGCGCGGTGACGGCTCCATCGACCAGGTGGCGGAGACAGCAGGCTTTGGCTCCACGGTGTCATTTCGCCTGCAGTTCACGCGGATGTTTTCGATTTCGCCCGCGAGCTACAGAAAGCAATTTCTGCACCGGGAGGTGTAGGCGGCCTCACGAGCGCATTGCCGCCATTCACGCAGACGCGGCATCGCCCAAAAGGCAGTCCACGACGCAGCCCAGCATCTGCTGCACATCCGCCACCTCGACCGCGCCGGGCAAGGACAGCTCGCCGTGCAGCACGAAGACCGGGCGCTCCCACTTCAGGCCCAGCGCCATCTCGGAAAGCGTGCCCATGTTGTAGCCCACGGCCACCAGGCAGATGGCGCTGCGGGCGATCAAGGCATTGCGCATTTCACCGATGCCCGTGGGCAAGGCCACGCTGAGATAGGGATTCGCATGGCGCTCGTCTTCTTCGGGCAGGATGCCGATGGCGACCCCGCCCACTTCGGTGGCGCCTTGTGAGGCCGCAGCCATCACCCCGCCGCGCCCCCCGCACACAATCGCCATGCCGGCAGCGGCCAGCGCGCGGGCAATCAGCCGCGCATCGGCGTAGACCTGGCCATCGGCATCGCCCGGGCCGATGACGCCCACCGGCCGGCGGTGGCGCGCCGGGCTGGCTTGGTGCTGGGCCAGCCGCCGCAGCGCCTCGGTCAGCCCGGGCGGCAAGCCGAGCGCATCAATGCGATCCTGCGGCATGTTGTTCACGTTGGCGTGCAATCGCGTCTCCCAATCCCATGACGATGACGCACAGCGCCATCAAAAGCAATGACAAGGCGGATGCGACGCTCAGGTCCGATCCGCCATCGCTGACCTGTGCAAACAGCATCAGCGGAAGAATGTTCAGCTGCGTCCCCACCAGCGCGAGCGCCGTGCCGTAGGTGCCCATCGCAATGGCAGCCACCAGGCAGGCGTTGGACACCACCGATGGCGCCACCTCGGCTACCACCGTGTCGCGGAACGCGCGCCACCGTGTGGCGCCCAAGGTGCGCGCTGCCAGCATCGGCCGCAGGTCGAGGTTGGCGAACACCGGGTAGAGCGACAGCGCCACGCGGGGCACCAGGTAGTAGGCATAGGCGCAGCCCAGGCCCACCGTGCCATAGATCCAGCTGCCCACGGCAGCGCCATCCAGGCCAAGCGCCACCAGCAACTGCGTGACAAAGCCCGAGCGCCCAAAGGCCAGGATGAAGCCATAGGCGATCACCAGGCCCGAGAAGGCCAGCGGCAGCCCCAGCAAGGTCATCATCCAGCGCCGGCGCTGCAGCGGCTGGCGCCCCAACTCAATGGCGATCACCGTGCCCACCAGGCCGGAGACTGCGCCGGCAGTCAGTCCCAGCACCAGGGTGTTCAGCACCGCCCGGCCCAGCAGTGGATTGCTCCACAAGCGGGCAAAGGCGCTGCCGCCGTCCGTCATGGCCTCAGGCACCAAGGATGCCAGCGGCAGCACGAAGAACAGCGCCATGAAGCACCAGGCCGGCCAGGCGCCAAAACGGCGGATCCACCCGCTCATGAGCGACCCAGCGTGGCCTGCGCCCAGAGCTGGTCGATCTCGGCCTTCTTGGCCGAGGCCTTGATGACATCGAGCGGACGGATCTGCGCCGCTGCCGGCAGCTTGCTGGCCACATCGTCGGGCAGCTTGACACCAGGCACTGCAGGCCGCACAAAGCCCTTGGCGAACAGCTGCTGGCCGGCGTCGCTCATGATGAAGTTCAGCCACAGCTTGCCGGCGTTCGGGTTCGGGCCGCCCTTCACCAGGCTGATGGCATACGGTGCGGCCACGCTGGCTTCCTTGGGGATGACGACCTCGCAGGCGTCGCCCATGCCATCGTTATGCTTGGCCTTGAGGCCATCGTTCTCGTAGCCGATCCAGATCGGGATTTCGCCCTTGATGAACTTGGCATACGGGGTCGTGCCCTCCACGCGCTGCACATTGCCGGCGGCATGGAGCTTGCCCAGGTAATCCGTGCCGGGCTTGACGTTGTCCACGCTGCCGCCGTTGCCATAGGCTGCGGCCAAGGTCAGCACCTGGCCCACGCCGGCACTGCGGGGGTCCAGATAGGTCACGCTGTTCTTGTACTCGGGCTTGAGCAGGTCGGCCCAGCCGGTGGGCACATTCTTGACCAGCTTCTTGTTCACCAGGAAGGCGATGTTCAGGGTATGGATGGTGAACCAGCGCCCTTCCGCCTCGCGGAACACCTCGGGCAACTTGTCGAAGTGGATGGGCTTGAACGGTGCCACCACGTCCTTTTTCGCGGCATCCACGGCCGAGGCCGCGAAGTAGTAGGCCGTGTCTGCCTGGGGGCGGCGGCGCATCTTCTCCAGCGCGACTACCGTGGCGGCCGAGCCCAGATCGTTGTAGCTCAGCTCGACATCGGGGTAGCGCTTCTTGAACTCGGCAAACAAGGCCTTCCAGTTGGCCCATTCCGGACCGGTGTCGAAGGACACGCAAAAACCTTCTTTTTTGGCCAGGTCGTAGAGCTCTTTTTCTCCGGCATAGAGCTCGGCCCCCTCCTGCGCCCACGATGTGCGCTGGACCAGGGCTGCCAGAGGCAAGGCAGCAGCGGCTTGGATGAGATGTCGGCGTTGCATAGCGGTTTTCCTTCGTTGAAATTACGGTGTCGGTGGGTCTTGATCGGATGTGCGGTGCTCAGGCATCCAGCAGGCGAATATGCTCGGGCGCGATCGCAATGGCCTGGCGTGCCGGCTGCCGGCCTTCCGCGAGGAAGGCGCGTGGCGCACCTGCCACCTCGAAGTCATAGCGCGTGAGCGAACCCAGATAGCGGCAGGCGCTCGGACGCCCCTGCAAGGTATTGGTCTGCCCGGGCTGCGGGTCTGGCTCGATATGCTCGGGGCGGATCAGCGCAGGCACCTTGTGCCCGGGGCGATGGGTGCCGGTGGGCACGGACAGCTCGGCAAAGCCAAAGTCCACGCGGCCGCTGGAGGCCACCCGCCCTTCCAAAATGGTCGATAGCCCCACAAACTCCGCCACGGCGCGGCAGTTTGGCATGTCGTAAATGTCCTTGGGCGAGGCGATCTGCAGCAGCCGCCCTTCCTTGAGCACCGCAACCCGGTCGGCCATGGCCAGCGCCTCTTCCTGGTCGTGGGTGACCAACAAGGTGGTGGCGCCAAACTGCTGCTGCAGCGCACGGATCTGGTCGCGCAGATGGCCCCGCACGCTGGCATCCAGCGCAGACAGCGGCTCATCCAGCAGCAGCGCACGCGGATCGATGGCCAGCGCACGCGCCAGCGCTACCCGCTGCTGCTGCCCGCCGGAGAGCTGCTGCACTCCGCGCTGCGCAAAATCGGAGAGGCCCACCACCTCCAAGAGCTCTGCCGCCCGGGCATGGCGCTGTGCGGCTGGCATCTTGCGCAGCGCCAGCCCGTAGGCCACGTTGTCCCGCACCGACAGATGCGGAAACAGCGCATAGCTCTGGAACACCATGCCGATGCCGCGCTGGTGCACCGGCGTGCCCGCCATGTCCTGGCCAGCCAGTGCGATGCGGCCCTGGTAGCCGGTCTCCAGCCCCGCTACCAGCTTGAGCAAGGTGGACTTGCCCGAGCCGCTGGGGCCGATCACCGCCACCAGCTCGCCCTGGCCAATGTCGAAGGACACCTCGTGCAGCCCTTGCTGGCTGCCGGGGTAGCGGTAACTGACGTTCTCGAAAGTCAGGCTCATGGGGATTTACGCATAAGAGAAGAAGACAGCAGTGCGGCCAGGCTGGCCAGCAGCAGCAGGATCACCGTGGCGGCGCAGGCAAAGCCGGTTGCGCCATAGAAGGCCTGCAGCAGCACCACCGGATAGGTGCGGTTCTGGAAACCGACCAGCAGATTGGAGAGGTTGAACTCCCCGATCGACAGCGCCGCCACCATCACCAGACCGGACAGCATGCTCTGGCGCAGGCTCGGCAGCACGATGCCGCTGAAGCGCTGCCACTCGCCCGCCCCCAAGGTGGCGGCCGCCTGCTCCAGCCGCTCGATGCCGAGGTGGCGCAGATCGGTCAGCAAGGTGTTGGTGAGATAGGGCAAGGTTGCGATCACATGCGCAGCAACCAGCAGCGGTGTGCTGCCCAGCCAGGGCAAGGTATCGGTGTTGAAGACAACCATGTAGCCGAACCCGAGCGTGATGGCGGGCACTGCCACGGGCATGGCGCTCACGATGCGGGCCGCAAAGGCGCGCCCGCGCGTTGCGCCCTGGTGCAGCGAATAGGCCAGCGGCAGCGCCAGCACCGCATTGATCGCGCAGGTGGACAGCGCGACGACCAGGCTGGAGACGAAGCCTTTGCGGAACGACGGGTCGCTCCACAGTTCCATGTACCACTGCCCGGTGAAACCCGAAGGCAGCAGTGTGTTGGTCCAGTTCTGCCCGAAGCTGCCGATCGCCAGCAATGCCATCGGCAGCAGCAGGTACAGGCCATAGACAATGGCAATGCCACGAACCATCTTGTCTCCCGGTAAAAGCGAATACTTTCCTTTTCAGACATGTTAGTGTAGCGATCGGCCTCTATATTGATATTGCAACTGCGTGACAATGCCACTTCATCATTGAATTAATGGAAAGTGTTCTCGCAACTTTTCATCAACAGAACGACTTACCGAGACCTATGAAACGGGACTGCCCCACCATCCAGGAACTGCTTGCGCTCGACGCCGTGGCCCGCCATTCCAGCCTGACCCTGGCGGCCTCCTCGCTGTGCGTGACCACCAGTGCCGTGAGCAAGCAGATTGCCTCGCTGGAAAGCTTTCTGGGCACCGCCCTGCTGCAAAAAGCGGGGCGCGGCGTAGAGCTCACACCCGTGGGCCGCAGCTATTGGCTCAAGATCACCGGCAGCCTGCGCAACCTCGAAACCGCCACCTACGAGGCCCGCGCCGGCGCGGACACCCATGTGCTGACCCTCAGCTGCGTGCCGACGTTTTTCACGCGCTGGCTCATTCCCCGCCTGCCCCGCTTCCGCCAGGCCCATCCCCGCGCCACGCTCAGCTTCAGCCGCCATCTGGCGCCGCTGGAGAACCTGCCGGCCCACGTCGATGCCGCCATCCGCTACAACCCGGCTGACTACGCTGGCGTGGTGAACGAATACATCGCAGGGCGCGAGTTCGTGGTGATCGCCTCCCGCGAGCTGATGCAGGGCAAGCACAAGATCGAGAACCCCAGCGATGTGCTGGCCCATACCTTGCTGCACCATGAAGAAGCCCAGGGCGCCTGGTCGCAGTGGGCCGCAGTCCATGGCATCACCCACCAGTTGCTGATCACCGGCCCACGGTTTGCGCAGTACTCGGCCTTGATCCAGGCGGCGCGCTGCGGGTTGGGGATCGCCTTTGTGCCGCTCATCCTCGTCGAAGACGAACTGGCCGAGGGTGTGCTGGTGACGCCGTTCGACGGCAGCACCGCCGTCGAGCATGGCCACTACCTGTGCTACCGGCCCGACCGTATGCAGTTTCCCGCTTTTGCGCAGCTGCGGCAGTGGCTGCTGGCGGAGGGTGGCGGCCAGGAAGCGGTGCCCAACCTGCCTGGTCATCCTTAAAAAGCAGAAGCGCAACGCGATGGCCAGGCATTGTGTGAGCAAGCGCAAAGGATGGTCCGGACGGCACGCCTCTTAAAACGCCCTGTAACGGCCCCCAAACCGGTTGCAAATAAAAATCAATCAAAGCAATACCAGTGATAGCATCGCCCGCATCTCCAGCCACTGGCCTTCAGCGCCCTGCTTCGATGTTCAAGATCTCTGTACCCAGCCTGGCCGTCGCGATGGCGCTGACCGCATCCGTGCAAGCGGCCGATCTGGCGGCCTTCTGGACCGACACCCAACGGGGTGGCAACAGCTTCAACCGCCTGCCGCCGGATGCCAGCTACTACGAAGCACTGCGCGGCTATGGCGCCAGCTGGGTACGGCTGTCGTATGACAAATGGAAGCCCGAGCAGCGTGATTTCCTGATGGGCAATGCCGACGACTACGAGCGCCTGTCCGCCGTGGATCTGGCCACCTTGAAAGCCTCGGTGGCCCAGGCCGATGCGGCGGGCTTGAAGGTGGTGATTGCACCGCTGTCGCTGCCGTTGTCCCGCTGGTCACAAAACAACGATGGCAAGTTTGATGACCGCATCTGGCAGGACAAGGCGCACTGGAAGGCCGCAGGCCAGTTTTGGCAAGACCTCGCCCGCGCGTTGAAGGACACGCCCGGCATAGCGGCCTACAACCTGGTCAATGAACCCGCGCCCGAGAAGGAAGGCGGCCTGCCCGAGCATGCCAGCCCAGCGGAGATGCAGGCCTGGTATGCCAAGGCCAAAGGTGGATCGCGCGATCTGCTCGCCTTCTACAACTACCTCATTGCCCAGGTGCGTGCCGTCGACCCGGACACGCCCATCATGGTCGATGCCGGCTGGTATGGCGCGGCCGATGCCTTCGCCTACTGGCCCAAAGCACTAGAGGACAAACGGGTGCTGTACAGCTTTCACATGTACGAGCCCTACCAGGCCACCAGCGGCCTCAACCTCAAGCGCAAGCAGCCCTACCGCTACCCGGGCGAGGTGCCGTTTGCCGGCAAGACCCAGCCGTGGAACAAGGAGCGCGTGGCCCGGTACCTGGATACCGTCAACGGCTGGGCGCGCTCCTTGTCGATCGCGCCGGAGCAGATCGTCATGGGCGAGTTTGGCTGTGTGCGCATGCTCGACAGCTGCAGCCAGTACCTGGACGATGTTCTGTCTTATGCCGAAGACAAGCGCTACCACTGGGCCTTCTACAGCTTCCGCGAAGATGCCTGGGACGCGATGGACTACGAACTGGGCCAGGCCAAGGTGCACTGGCGCTACTGGGATGCGATGGAAAAAGGCCAGCCCGACCCGGTGAAGCGCCGCGCGACACCAGAGTTCGAGCCCATCCGCAAACGCTTGCAGCAGCGCTGAAAGGCCGTGCTTAACGCGCGCTCAGCAAGCTGGTGCTGGCTGGGCGCCCAGGCAGGTTCAAGCGGGCCACCGGTGCCGGCGTGCTGGCAATGCGCTGGCCTCGGCGCCAAACGCCCAGGCGCGTGGCCTTCAGGCGCAAGGCCTCGACGGGGTCCTTGGCATGCAGCAGCACAAAGTCGGCATGCGCGCCCCTTTCAATGCCATAGCCTTGCAGGCCCAGCAGGCGTGCCGGGTTCAGCGTGATGGCATCGAAGCACTGCTGCATGCCTGCGCGGCTGGTCATCTGCGCCACATGCAGGCCCATGCTCGCCACCTCCAGTGCATCGCCCGATCCCAGGCTGTACCAGGGGTCCATCACGCAGTCATGGCCAAAGGCAACGGTCAGGCCGGCGGCCATCAGCTCAGGCACGCGCGTCATGCCCCGGCGCTTGGGGTAGCTGTCATGGCGGCCCTGGATCGTGATGTTGATCAAGGGGTTGCTGACAACGCCCAGCTGCGCCTCGGCCATCAGGGCCATCAGCTTGCTGACGTAGTAGTTGTCCATGCTGTGCATGGAAGTCAGGTGCGAACCGGTCACGCGGCCATGCAGCCCCAGGCGCTGCGTGTGGTAGGCCAGCGTCTCCACATGGCGCGACATCGGGTCATCCGACTCGTCACAGTGCATGTCCACCCGCTTGCCGCGCTCGGCCGCCAGTTCGCAGAGAATGCGCACGCTCTCTGCGCCATCGGCCATCGTGCGCTCAAAGTGCGGAATGCCCCCGACGACATCGACGCCCAGGTCCAGCGCGCGCTTGAGGTTGTCCAGCCCGCCCGGTGTGCGCAGCACGCCATCCTGCGGAAAAGCCACCAGCTGCAGATCGATATACGGCGCCACGCGCTTTTGCACATCGAGCATCGCTTCGACCGGCAGCAGGCTGGGGTCACTGGTGTCCACATGGCTGCGGATGGCCAGCAGGCCACGCGCCACCGCCCAGTCACAGTAGGCCAAGGCGCGTTCGACGAGGGCCTCATGCGTCAGCTGGGGCTTGAGTTCGCCCCAGAGCGCAATGCCTTCGAGCAAGGTGCCGCTTTCGTTGACACGCGGCATGCCGTAGCTCAGCGTGGCGTCCATGTGGAAATGCGGGTCCACAAAGGGCGGGCTCAGCAGCAGGCCCTCGGCATCCACCACCTCGGCCGCTGGCGCCTGCAGGCCCTCGCTCACCTCGGCAATCTTGCCGTCCTGCACAGCCACCGACATGTTCTTGCGGCCATCGGCCAGGCTGGCATTGCGAATCAATAAATCAAGCATTGTTTATCCTTGTAGGCAGACCCTGGTCTGCATCGTGGGGCGCGGCGCGCGGCTCAGCGCTCGCCTTTGCGGTAGGGTTTCATCAGCGCCTGCGGGTACGCGGCTTTGCGGGCCACCAGCACCAGCGCCAGGATCGACAGCAGGTACGGCAGCATCAAATAGAACTGGTAGGGCACGAGGCCATCGCCCGACTGCTGCAGGCGCAGCTGCAGCGCATCGAAGAACGCAAACAGCAGCGCGCCCAGCAGGGCCTTGCCCGGCCGCCAGGAGGCAAACACCACCAGTGCCACGCAGATCCAGCCCCGGCCGTTGACCATGTTGAAGAAAAAGGCATTGAAGGCCGACAGGGTCAGGAAGGCACCGGCCACGCCCATCAGTGCCGAGCCCGCAATGATGGCACCACTGCGCACAGCCATCACGGCCACGCCCTGCCCTTCTGCGGCCTGCGGGTTCTCGCCGACCATGCGCACGGCCAGACCGAGGGGCGTGCGAAACAGCACCCAGGCGAGCAAAGGCACCAGCAGCAGGGCCAGCAAGGTCAAGGCCGTCTGGTCGCCCAGAATCGGAATCGGCAGCCAGTCCATCGCCTCAAAAGGCGTGATCGTGGGCGGTGTGTTCACCTTGGGAAAGCTCACCCGGTAACCGTAGTACGACAAGGCGGTCGCCAGCATGGTGATGCCCAGGCCCGATACGTGCTGCGACAGCGCCAGCCCCACCGTCAGCCAGGCATGCAGGCTGCCCAGCACCGCGCCGGTGAGTGCGGCCACCAGCACCCCCGTCCACAGGCCATGGCCGGCATACACGGTCAGCCAGCCGGTAAAGGCCCCGGCCACCATGATGCCCTCGATGCCCAGGTTCAGCACGCCGGCGCGCTCGCACAGCAGCACCCCCAGCGTGCCCAGCAGCAGCGGTGTGGCCGTACGCAGCACGGCCACCCAGAAAGAGGCATTGGCCAAAATATCCATCACGTCGCTCATCGGGCACCTCGCGCTGCGCTTTGTTTTTGGGGTTTCAACATCGCAGATCTCACTTTCTGCGCAAGCGGTATTGGGTCATCAGGCTGGCCACCAGCACCGACAACAGCGAGGCCGCGACGATCACATCGGCAATCGCATTGGGCACGCCTACCGCTCGGCTCATGCTGTCGGCCCCCACCAGCATGCCAGCCACAAACACGGCCGAGGCCACCACACCCAGCGGATGCAGCCCTGCCAGCATCGCGATCACGATGCCGCTGTAGCCATAGCCGGGCGACATGTCCAGAGTCAGGTAACTGGTGCGGCCCGCCACCTCGATGGCGCCGGCCAGGCCTGCAAGACCGCCCGACAGCAGCGCCACCAGCACCACGGTGCGGGTCACCGGCACGCCGGCAAAAGCCGCTGCCCGGGGGTTGGCACCTGCGGCGCGAATGTCGAATCCCGGCACCGCCCGCTGCAGCAGCAGCCACAGCGCCACGGCCAGGCCAACGGCAATCAGCAGGCCATTGTGCAAACGGGTCTGCGCAATGAGCTTGCCCAGTTCCAGGTCGCCCTGCAGCGCCACGCTCTGCGGCCAGCCCATCGCCATCGGGTCTTTCATCGGGCCATCGAGCAGATAGGATACTGCCAGCAGCATGACAAAGTTCAGCAGCAACGTGGTGACCACCTCGTCCACACCCAGCTTGGTCTTCATCAACGCAGGGCCCAGCAGCAAGGCCGCGCCGGCCAGTGCGGCGGCCAGCAGCATCAGCGGAAACAGCAGATAAATGGGCAGCTCAAAGCCGGTGCCGCCATGCATGCCGCCCACGGCCACAGCCGCCACCGCACCGGCATACAGCTGGCCTTCGGCACCAATGTTGAACAGCCGCGCCCGGAAAGCCACTGCCGCGGCCAGGCCGGTCAGGATCAGCGGCACAGCGCGCGTCAAGGTCTCGGACAGCGCAAACAGCGAGCCAAAGGCCCCTTTGAACAGCGCCAGATAGGTCGCACCAACGGGCGCGCCGGCCCACAGCACCAGCAAGCCGCTGATGGCCAGGGTAAATACAACGGCCCCCAAGGGCGCAGCCACCATGGCCAGCTTCGACGGGGTTGCTCTTTTTTCTATACGCATGGCAGTCTCTCAGCGCTGGTGCACAGGCGCTGTCATAGGGGATCCGGCCATGGCCAGACCGATGGTCTCGCGGCTCCAGTCCGCAAAAGGCAGCACGGGCGACAGGTGGCCCTCGTGCATCACACCGATGCGGTCACCCAGTGCCAGCACCTCGTCCAGATCGTCCGAGATCAGCAGCACCGCAGCGCCGGCATCGCGGGCCGCCAGCAGCTGCTGGTGCACAAAGCGCACCGCGCCAATGTCCAGCCCCCAGGTGGGTTGGTGCGCCACAATCAGGCGTGGCGCCATGCCCTCGGCGCCTTGAGGTGCCAACAGCGCCCGGCCCAGAATCAGTTTTTGCATATTGCCGCCCGACAGCGAGCGGGCCGGCGCATCGAGCCCGCCACCGCGCACGTCGAACTGCCGGGACACATGCTGGGCCTGGCTGCGCGCCTGCGCACGGCGCACCCAGCCCCAGCGCGAGAACCAGGGGCTGCGCAGCCGCTCGGACACCGCGTTTTCCCACACCGGCAAATCACCGACCACGCCGGTGCCATGCCGGTCTTCTGGGATACGGGCCACACCCTGGGCGACCAGGGCCACGGCCGACGCTGGCATCGGCGCGCCCAGGTACTGCACCGTGCCCTGGCCCGGGCGGCGCATGCCGCAGAGCATATCGGCCAAAGCCACCTGGCCATTGCCCGAGACACCGGCGATCGCCACCAGCTCACCGGCCTTGAGTACCAGCGATACATCGACCAGGCGATCGCGCGCGGTGGACTTGGCCGAGGCCGTGGTGTGCACATGGCGCAGGCTGCAGACCTCGCCGCCCACCTTGGCGGCAGGTTGGCGCTCGGGCAGGCTCACCGCCTCGCCCACCATCCACTGCGCCAGCTGCGCCTGGGTGCTGCCGGCAGTCGGCGCCTCGGCCACCAGCTTGCCGTGCCGCAGCACGGCCACGCGGTCGGCCACACGCAGCACTTCGCCGAGCTTGTGGCTGATGAAAATGATCGACAGTCCCTGCGCCACCATCTGGGACAAGGTCGCAAACAGCGCCTCGCTCTCCTGCGGGGTCAGCACGGCGGTCGGCTCATCCAGAATCAGGATCTTGGCGCCCCGGTACAGCGCCTTGAGGATTTCCACCCGTTGGCGCTCACCCACCGACAGGCTGCCCACCCGCGCATCCGGGTCCACCACCAGACCAAACTGGCGCGCGACCTCGACCAGCTTGGCACGGGCCTGGCGCTTGGCCGACTGCAGGCGCAGCAGCGATTCGCTGCCCACGATGATGTTGTCCAGCACACTCAGGTTGTCGGCCAGCGCAAAGTGCTGGTGCACCATGCCGATGCCGGCAGCCAGCGAGGCACGCGGCTGGCCCGGCGGCAGCGGCTGGCCCCTCACCGTGATCTCCCCCTCGTCGGCCACATAGTGGCCAAACAGGATCGACATCAACGTGGATTTGCCCGCACCGTTCTCGCCCAGCAGGGCCACCATCTCACCCCGGTGCAGGGTCAGCGAAATGGAATCATTGGCCACCAGGGGGCCAAAACGTTTGGTGATGCCATGCAGCTGGAGCACGACAGGAGAGGAGCTTGGAGGAGACATGGGCAAAGGGGCCGCTGGGTTCGCTGGGCAGGCGGCGGGGCCTGCCAGCGGGCACAAAAACAGCCCCGGCAAGTGCCGGAGCTGGAAGTGGAGGCGCCATGCCAGTGGGCACAGCGCCTATGCAATCCAAGCCCGGCTTACTTGGCCGTGGACTTGGGTTGCGAGTCGTCGACCTTCACGGTGAACTTGCCCGACAGGATGTCGGCCTGCTTGGCCTGCACCTTGGCGATCAAGTCTGCGGGCAGCTTCTTCTCGAAGGTGCCAAACGGTGCCAGCGACGAGCCCTTGTACTTCATCATCGAGTACGGGCCGTAGTCCTCAGCCTTGTAGCTGCCGTCCTTCACCGCCTTGATCGCGCGCTCCACGCTGGGCTCCATGTGCCACAGCGCCGAAGCCACCACGGTATCGGGGTACTGTGCCTGGGTGTTGATCACGTTGCCGATCGCCAGCTTGCCCTTCTCCTTGGCCGCATCGCTCACACCAAACCGCTCGGCATAGAGCACGTCCGCACCCTTGTCGATCATCGCAAAGGTCGCTTCCTTGGCCTTGGGCGGGTCAAACCAGCTGTTGATGAAACTGACGGTGAACTCCACCTTGGGGTTCACTTCCTTGGCACCCGCCATGAAGGCATGCATCAGGCGGTTGACTTCCGGAATCGGGAAACCGCCGACCATGCCGATCTTGCCCGTCTTGGTCATGCCGCCGGCCACCATGCCCGTCAGGTACGCAGGCTCCTGGATATAGTTGTCGAACACACTGAAATTGGGCGCCTGGACCTTGCCGGACGAGCCCATCACAAAGGCGGTCTTCGGAAAGTCCTTGGCAACCTTGCGAGCAGCCGCTTCCACGCCGAACACCTCGCCAAACATCAGCTGCGCACCGCCCGTCGCGTACTCGCGCATCACGCGCTCGTAGTCCGCATTGGCGACGTTCTCGCTGGACTTGTACTCGATCTCGCCACGCGCCTCGGCCGCCTTGAGCGCCTCATGGATGCGGCTGACCCATTGCTGTTCATACGGCACGGTGTACACCGCCGCGACCTTGACCTTGGTCTGCGCCCAGGCCGGTGCAGCCGACAGGCCGGCCAGCGCAAGGGGAAGCGCAGCCAGACAGGTTTGAACAATACGACGCCGTGTAGTCATCAAGAAACTCCTTAGGGGTGAGATCCACCTGCGATCAAGTGGGCGGGCGAGAGAAGCAAGTTCTGTACCGTGTCTTGCGCCGCTGCGGTGCACAGGCCCCTGCTTGCTCCATTTTGAGGAGCAAACATGCGTCATGGGCCGTCCGTTGCAGCACCAGCAACACCGATCACAGCGCAAAAAACAAGTGCACCACGCAATGCGTATATACACAGCGCGCCGCGCATTCTACCCAGATAAGCGGGGCTTGACAGCGTATTTTCGCGATGCCATCGCAGACAGCAAGCGGACTGTCCCTATTGCCGGGACTGTGCCCGTGGCTGTAGCACGAAAAAAAACCGCCATGCGGTAAAGCATGGCGGTCTCCAGGGAGCCAAAGGTGCGAGGCTGCGCTCGCGTGCAGCCTAATGGCTGCGGCGCAATTTCATCACGATGGGCATCGCGATCGAGGCCATGCGAATCAGCTTACGGGGGCCCAGCAACAGACCCGCACCGACCAGACCGGCACATACCAAAGGATGCTCACGGCCAAAGTTGATCAAGCGCTCTGCCAACGTGCCATAGGCCATGGGGTTGTGCTGGCCTCCGGCAGCATCTCTGCGCAGCGTGAGTGCCTGCTGGCGCGCCAGGCGGCGGCCTTCGAGACGTTCACGCTGGTTCTCTATACGCTGCAGCACTTCTCGCGCTTGCGGATCCGTGGCCTGCAGCAGCACCAGATCAGCGTCCTTGCTTGCATTGCTCATAGCGTTGGTCACCTGCATTATTTAAGACGGCCCTTGACCGCTTGCCAGTCCTGGCGCAGCACGGTCTTGGTCAGCTGGAAGGGATTGGCGGCTTTCTTCGTCGTGAAATACAGGAAAGCCAGAACACCCAGCCACAGCACCAGCCAGACACCAGCCACCAGCCAGGTGGCGAGCATGCGGTTGGGCGTATCCCAGAACGAAATGATGATGGCGCCCGACAGCACCGTCAGCGCGACGATGGTCAGGCCTGCGACCACCAAACCCATCAGTACCAGCCAGATCAGGTTTTTCTTCTGCTCCTGCCATTCAATGGCCAGCAGATCCATTCGGTCTTCAGCCGCCATGGCGCTTTCAGACAGCAGCGCGCGAAAGCGCAGCAGCATGTCATCCACGCCCAGCACAGACAACCAGTTCATGGACTCTCCTCGTGCATATGGGGCACCGGGGTGCCCCTTGTTCTAGGTCTTGGCCCGGCGGGCCAGGCCAGTGCGGCTATGGTGCCGGCAACCGGCCATCGGGCGCAGCTTAGCGGCGCGAGAAGATAAAGCCGATCAGCGCGCCTACGGCCAACGCTGCGCCAGCAACGCGCCATGGCTCATCGTGGGCATAGCGGTCTGCGGCCAGTGCGGCCTCCTTGGCTTGACGGGCAGCTTCCTGGGCTGCGCGCACTGCACCTTCACGGGCATCGCCAGCGGTGTCTTCCAGGCGCTGGCGCAGTTGCTTGATGTCCGGCACGCCGTCCAGGTCCTTGCTCGACAGCACGCCGCGCAGATCGCTCACCAGTTTTTCCAGATCAGCCTGGGCATTCTCAACGGTATCGCTCAGCAAATTGGATTTACGCATATTCATCATCCTTTTCTTGGTCAGGCTACAGGAAAGTTCCGCAGACGCCGTGCAGCGCAGACAATGGCTGCGGCATGGCGTTAGCTCCGTTACATGTTAACGGAGAAAGCGGCGCTGCCGGGTTCAGATATGCACCCCTGCCTGTCAGAAGATTCCGACTATCGCGGTACAAAAGCGTCTATTTGTAGTTTTCCCAGCACAGTCCACGCGGGGCGTAATCCATGCCTATGCCCCAGGCGCGGCCACTTCCCGGGCCACGGCCTTCGCAATCGCCAGGCAGCTGGTCAACCCCGGAGATTCGATGCCCAGCAAATGGAAGAGACCAACGGCGCCATGCACATCCGGGCCTTGCAGTACAAAGTCGGCATCGGGCTCGCCAGGGCCGCTGATCTTGGGCCGGATGCCGGCGTAGCCGGCTGCAAGCGCACCCTCCTGCAGCGCCGGCCAGTAGCGGCGCACGGCCGCGTAAAAGGCCTCGCCACGGGCGGGATCAACGACCAGGTCCTCCGGGCTTTGCACCCACTGCACATCCGGGCCAAACTTGGCCTGACCACCCAGGTCCAGGGTCAGATGCACGCCCAGGCCACCGACCTCGGGCACCGGGTAGATCAGATGCCTGAAAGGCGCGCGGCCCGACAGCGTGAAGTAGTTGCCCTTGGCGTAATGGGCGGTCGGCAGCTGCGTCAGGTCTGCGCCTTCAAACTTGCGCGCCAGATCGGGCGCCCACAGGCCGGCAGCATTGACCACGGTCGTGGCCTGCAGCTCGGTGCCATCTTCGGTGCGCAGCAAGATACTGCCCTCGTCGCAGCGGGCGGCAGCCAACGGGCTGTTGAAGACCACCATGCCACCGGCATTTTCCAGGTCGCCTTGCAGGCTGAGCATCAGGCCGTGGCTGTCGACAATGCCGGTACTGGGCGAATGCAGCGCCGCCACACATTCCAGCGCGGGCTCGAGTGCCCGGGCCTCTTCGCGGCTGAGCAGCACCAGGTCATCGACGCCATTGGCAGCGGCATGGCGGGCAATGTCCTGCAGCTTCGCGCGCTGTGATTCGGACGTGGCCACAATCAGCTTGCCGCTGCGCTGGTGGTCAATACCTCGCTCCTGGCAGTAAGCGTACAGCAGCGCCTTGCCCTCCACACACCAGCGCGCCTTGCGCGATCCCTGGGCGTAGTAGATGCCGGCATGGATCACCTCGCTGTTGCGCGAGCTCGTGCCCGTACCAATGGCATCCTGGGCCTCCAGCACCAGCACTTCCCGCCCCGCCAAGGCGAGCTCACGGGCGACAGCCAGCCCCACCACCCCTGCACCAATCACCACGCAATCGACGACATCAACCACTTGCTCGCTCCTTCGCTTTTTTGTATGCCTGCCAGCTTAGCGCCTGGCGCATCGCCCAAAAGCAAAAAGCCGGTGAAAAACCGGCTTTTGTCAGCATGGCCTGGCGAGGGCCGCAAGGCCCCAGCAGGCGGCACCTTCTTACTTCTTGCAGTTGGCGATGCCGTCGAGGATTTCCTTGTGCGCTTCGTCCACGCCCTTCCAGCCCAGCACCTTCACCCACTTGCCCTTTTCCAGGTCCTTGTAGTGTTCGAAGAAGTGCGAGATCTGCTGCAGCACCAGGTCATGGATATCGCTCAGGTGGTTGATCTTGTCGTAGGAAGGCAGCAGCTTCTGCGTGGGCACGGCCAGCACCTTGCCGTCCACGCCGGACTCATCTTCCATCTGCAGGATGCCGATCGCGCGGCAAGGCACCACCACACCGGTAGGCAACGGGAAAGGCGTCATCACCAGCACGTCCACCGGGTCGCCGTCGCCCGACAGCGTCTGGGGCACATAGCCGTAGTTCACGGGGTAGTGCATCGCGGTGCCCAGGAAGCGGTCCACAAACACGCAGCCCGAATCCTTGTCCACTTCGTACTTCACAGGAGCGGAGTTGGCCGAAATTTCGATCACAACATTGAAGACATCAGGGGCCTTGGAGCCAGGGGTCAGTTTTTCGAAGGACATGCGATTCCTATGAGGTCAATTGAATGGAGGGCCGGCAGCACGCAAAAAATCGGCCCGCCAGCGGCAAAACCCCGTGATTTTAGGTGCATTGGCCCGCCATCGCCCAAAAAGTGCCAACAGGCTGCTCAAATGGGCTGGTCAAACCCGTGACAACCGCGGGCTCATCCCGGTAGGCGCTGGCCCATTCCTGCGCTATCGTGGTGGCCGTTTCGAGCCTGCCAGCTGGCAGACTCCGCCGCCTATTGCACCCAGAACGGAACAACGCCATGCAATTGCATTACATCGCCAACGCCTCTGTGCCCTCGCTGTCGGGCAAGACCATCCCCGTCCTCGACCCCTCTGACGGCCAACCCTTTGATGAAATCCAGCGTGGCAATGCGGAAGATGTCGACCATGCGGTGCAGGCCGCACGTCTGTGCTACGACAACGTATGGCGCAAGACCAGCCCTGCGGAACGCAGCCGCCTGATGATGCGCCTGTCGGCCAAGGTGCTGGAGCATGCCGATGAGCTGGCCGCCATCGAGCAGCGTGATTGCGGCAAGCCCACGAAGCAGGCCAAGGCCGACGCATTGGCGCTGGGGCGCTATTTCGAGTTCTACGCCGGCGCGGCTGACAAGCTCCATGGCGAGACGATTCCCTATCCCCATGATTTCAGCGTGCTGACCTGGCGCGAACCCCATGGCGTGACCGGCCATATCGTGCCCTGGAACTACCCGATGCAGATCTTTGGCCGCTGCGTGGGCGCCGCGCTGGCGGCAGGCAATGTCTGCGTCGTCAAGCCCTCCGAAGACGCATGCCTGAGCCTCATCCGCGTGGCGCAGCTGGCGGCCGACGTGGGCTTTCCTGCCGGCGCCATCAACATCGTCACCGGTTTTGGCCATGAAGTGGGCGACGCGCTGGCCCGCCATCCCGATGTGGACCACATCAGCTTTACCGGCAGCCCCCGCATCGGCACCTTGATCGAGCAGGCCGCTGCCGAGCGCCACTGCCCCTGCACGTTGGAGCTCGGTGGCAAGAGCCCGCAGATCGTGTTTGCCGATGCCGATCTGGATGCCGCCATCCCGACCATCATCAACGCCATCATCCAGAACTCCGGCCAGACCTGCTCGGCCGGCTCGCGTCTGCTGGTCGAACGCAGCATTTACGAAACCCTGCTGGCACGCCTGGGAAGCGCCTTCGAAGCGCTGCGCGTGGGCCCGGCCAGCCTGGACCTGGACCTGGGCCCGCTGATCCGCCAGACCCAGCAGCAGCGCGTCTGGGATTTTCTGAGCGATGCGCACAACGACGGCATCTCCGTCGTCGCGCAGGGCCAGATCATCGACGAGGCCCCAGAGGGCGGCTACTACCAGGCCCCCACCTTGCTGCGCGATGTGCCCGTGGACCACCGCCTGGCCCAGGAAGAGATCTTTGGCCCCATTCTCAGCGCCATGGCCTTCGACACCGAGGAAGAAGCCATCAAGATGGCCAATGCCACCCAGTTCGGCCTGGTCGCCGGCGTCTGGACGCGCGATGGCGGCCGCCAGTTCCGCGTGGCCAAGCGCCTGCGCAGCGGCCAGGTCTTCATCAACAACTACGGCGCCGGCGGCGGTGTGGAGCTGCCCTTTGGCGGCACCAAGGCCAGCGGCCACGGCCGCGAAAAGGGCTTTGAAGCGCTGTATGGCTTTACCACGCTGAAGACCGTCGCGATCCGCCACGGCTGATACCGGCTCGCAGGCCCTCCCCCACAGCGCCGCCCCTGCTCTGCAGCGGCGGCGCGATTGTTTTTACAATAGAGGGCTCTGCGCAGCCGGCAGCCCCTCTGTCACCTGCTGCACAGACAGCCCGCAGCAACAGCCGCATAGTGATCAACACTGTTGGCATGGCAGCGCAGCGATACCGCGCCGTCTGCACCAAACCGGGTCATTCATAAAAAACAATCCCACCGCGACACCCTCTCCCATGCCTTTGTCTCCCGTCCCCAACCGAGTCCCCAAACATTTGCGCGATGTGCGTTACCGCAGCTTCGAGCGCGCCGACGGGCTCTGGGATGTCGAAGGCGAGCTGGTGGACACCAAGGCCTATGACCTGGTGCTGTCCGGCGAGCGCAAACGCATGGCCGGAGAACCCATTCACCATATGTGGATTCGCTGTACCATTGATACAACACTTACAGTGGTGGCGATCGAGGTCGCGATGGATGCGCATCCGCTGGGCGAGTGCCCGCTGGCCCTGCCCGCGATGCAACGCATGGTGGGCTGCTGCATGGCGCGCGGTTGGCGCAAGGCCATCGAAGCCAACCTCGGCAACATCGAGGGCTGCACCCATATGCGCGAGCTGCTGTTCAACATGGCGACTGCCGCCTTCCAGAGCGTGAACCAGGCCTTTGCGCGCCCCCAATCGGACCAGCCACCCCGCCATCTGGGGCAGTGCAAAGGCTGGGATTTCAATGGCAAAGGGGTCGCCACCATCTACCCCCAATTCATCGGCTGGCAAGCGCCCAAGCCAGGCAGCACCGGCACTGCAGCGGTGGCAACCACTAGCGCCACCCCCGCCGACAAGCCTGCCGGCGACAGCGCCAACAAGGGCTGAACCGCCGCCCTGCTGCACTGCTGCCTCACGCCAGCCACCACCGCGCTCCAGCCGCCGTGGTGGCATTTTTGCGCCTGCATTTCCAGGCTTTAGAGGGCTCTTAAGACTGCCTTAAGGTCATGCTTTGGCGCCCCATGGCCTGTCTGATTTCTCAGCAAACCTAGTATTAACCCTATGACACTATGACGGCAAAAATAATGGGCGTGTTCCATCGAAATCAAAAATCGTTGAACAATTTTTAATACCACATCCCACAAAAGAAATTTTGAAACCTACAAGAACCGACGATTGTTGAAACCCCGTATAGCGTTACTTTGCAATAACTGTTAATTTTGGCAAACAATTCACCAGCATAGCAGTTGCTGCGAGCATTGCTGTGGCTGTTGATCGTATTCATCCCGGGCAGCATCCGCTGCGCCCTATTTGTCTCTAGAAGGAGCCGTCATGAAGCGTCGAATTTTTTGTGCCACCGCCACCCTGGTTGCCAGCGTCGGTTTTGCCACCGCAGCCGCTGCCCAAACCAAATGGGATTTCGCCACGGCGTATGCGCCATTTAACTTCCATTCCAAGAACAATGAGCAGTTCGTCAAGGACGTGGACGCGGCGACCAGCGGCAAACTCAAGATCACGCCCCATTTTGGTGCGTCGCTGTTCAAAATGCCCGAAATCAAGCGTGCCGTGCAAACCGGTAATGCGCAAATGGGCGAGTTCTTTCTGGTGAGCTTCCAGAATGAATCGCAGATCTTCGGCGTTGACGGCCTGCCCTTCCTCGTCAACAACTACGACGACGCCTTCAAGCTCTACCAGGCCCAAAAGCCAGCGCTGCAAAAGCTGCTGGACAAGCAAGGCCAGGTGCTGCTGTATTCGGTGGCCTGGCCACCCCAGGGCATCTACACGAAGAAGCCCATCAACTCGGCAGCTGACCTCAAGGGCATGAAATGGCGCGTCTACTCGCCCACCACCGCCCGCATTGGCGAGCTGATTGGCGCGCAACCGGCCACCGTGCAGGAAGCCGAGCTGTCCCAGGCGCTGGCCACCGGCGTAGTCGATGGCCTGATCACCTCGTCGGCTACCGGCGCCGACAACAAGCTGTTTGAAAACCTGAAGTACTACTACAACGTGCAGGCCTGGATTCCGAAGAATGCCGTCACCGTGAGCAAGAAGGCCTTCAACGCGCTGGGCAAGACCGAGCAGGAAGCGGTGCTGAAGGCCGCTGCTGCTGCCGAAGAGCGCGGCTGGAAGGAATCCAAGGAAGTGGATGCCAAGTCGCTGGCGACCCTGAAGCAAGGCGGCATGAGCATCGAGCAGCCATCGGCCCAGCTCAAGGCTGACCTGGCCAAGGTTGGTGACACCGTCATCAAGGAATGGACCGACAAGGCGGGCGCCGAAGGCAAGGCCATTCTGGACGCCTACCAAGCCTCCAAGTAAGCCACGGCCCCTCTCTATGCAGTCCGCCGGCCTAGGCCGGGTGGGCTGCATAGTCAGCAACCTTTACTGCTTTGAATGACAAGCATGCGCAAGCTACTCAATGGACTGTATGAAGCCTCCGCCTGGCTGGCGGGGCTTTCAATGATCGGCATCCTCGTGATGGTGCTGCTCACCGTCATCAGCCGCCTGTTCGGCTTCAGTGCCCCCGGCACCGATGCCTACGCCGGCTACGCGATGGCGGGAGCGGGCTTCATGGCCCTGGCCAGCACCCTCAAAAAAGGCGAGCATATCCGCGTGACCCTGCTGCTGGGCGCGCTCAAGGGCTCCGCCCTCAAGACCCTGGAAGTGATTGCCTTGGTCATCGCCACCGTGCTGTCGGGCTTCCTGGCGTTCTACGCTTCGCGCCTGGTCTGGCAATCCTGGGAGATCGACGATATCTCGGTCGGCATCGACGCGACGCCGCTGTGGATTCCCCAAGTTTTCATGGCACTGGGTACCCTGGTGTTCTTTATCGCCTTTTGCGACGAGCTGGTGCTGGAGCTGATGGGCAAACGCAAACCTGTGGTTAAAGAGGACGCCCACCATGAATGAAATTACCGCCAGCATTGCGCTGATCGTGGTGCTGCTGATCCTGCTGGGCGGCGGCGTCTGGGTGGGTCTGACCCTGGCCGGTGTCGCCTGGTTCGGCATGGAGTTCTTCACCGCCCGTGCGGCTGGGGACGCGATGGCCATGACGATCTGGGGATCGGCCAGCAGCTGGACCTTGACGGCGCTGCCGCTCTTTGTCTGGATGGGCGAGATTCTCTACCGCACGAACCTCTCGGAGAGCATGTTCCGCGGCCTCGCACCCTGGGTCAACCTGCTGCCCGGCCGCTTGCTGCACACCAATGTGATTGGCTGCACGATTTTTGCGGCAGTGTCTGGCTCGTCGGCCGCCACCTGCGCCACCGTCGGCAAGATGAATGTGCCCGAGCTGATGAAGCGCGGCTACCCCGAGAACATGGTCATCGGCTCGCTGGGCGGCCCTGCCACCCTGGGCCTGCTGATTCCGCCATCGATCATCCTGATCGTCTACGGCGTGGCCGCGGAGATGTCGATCTCCAAGCTCTTCATGGCCGGCGTGCTGCCCGGCATCATGCTGGCGCTGATGTTCAGCGGCTGGATCGTGTTCTGGGCGCTGCTCAACCCGAACAAGATTCCCAAGGCTGACAGCACGATGAGCTTCAAGCAAAAGCTCCACGAGTCGCGCCACCTGATCCCGGTGGTGCTGCTGATTGCCTCGGTGATTGCCAGTATTTACACCGGCATTGCAACGGCGACCGAAGCAGCTGCCATCGGTGTGGTGGGCTCGCTGGTGCTGTCTGCAGCCCAAGGCGCGCTGACCTGGAAGAACTTCAGGGACTCGCTGTTTGGCGCCACGCGCCTGTACTGCATGATCGCGCTGATCCTCGCCGGCGCTGCGTTCATGACCTTGTCGATGGGTTATATCGGCCTGCCACGCCAGCTGGCCGAGTATGTCGGCAGTCTGAACCTGTCGCCGGCGATGCTGATCATCGTGCTCGGCATCTTCTACATCCTGATCGGCTGCTTCCTGGACGGTATCTCCACGATCGTGCTGACCATGGGCGTAGTGCTGCCGATCATCCAGGCTGCCGGTATCGATCCGCTGTGGTTCGGCATCTTTCTGGTGATCACCGTGGAGACTGCCCAGATCACACCGCCAGTGGGCTTCAACCTGTTTGTGCTGCAGGGCATGACGGGCAAGCAGATCACCTACCTGGCCCGCGTCTGCGCGCCGTACTTTATGCTGATGGTGCTGGCCCTGGTGATTCTGTGGTTCTTTCCGCAAATCGTCACCGTGCTGCCGAACAACATGTAAACCGCGCGTCGCTGCACAACGAACCGGCTGCCTTGGCAGCCGGTTTTTTTAGGTGCCCGAGGTCAGCACAGCAGCAGGTCCTGCTGCTCCTGCACCGTGGCCTGCAAAAAGCGCCAGACCACCTGGATGCCCGGCACCGAGCGCAGCTCCGGCGGCATCGACATCCAGAAAGTGCGGGTGAACTGGGCCTGCTCGGGCAGCACGCGCTGCAGCAGCGGATCCTTGTCGGCCAGAAAGCCGGGCAGCACCCCCAAGCCTGCACCGGTGCGCACGGCGGTGTATTGCGCCAGGATGCTGGTGCTGCGGAAGCTGAAGCGCTGCGGTGCGCTCAGGCTGTCGAGAAACTGCAGCTCCTTGGTGAACAGCTGGTCATCGACATAGTGCACAAAGCGGTGGCTGGCCAGGCCTTCGGTCGCGGTGATCAGCGGATGGCGGGCCAGGTATTCGCGCTGGCCATAGAGATATAGGCGGTACTCGGTCAGCCGGCTGGTCACGACGGTATCGCGCACCGGGCGCTCCAGCGAGATGACGATGTCGGCTTCGCGGCGCGAGAGCTGGAGCATGCGCGGCACGGCCAGCAGGTCAATCGTCAGCAACGGGTAGCGCTG
The DNA here is from genome assembly GCF_964277875.1 of uncultured Comamonas sp. Lineage (NCBI taxonomy): Bacteria > Pseudomonadati > Pseudomonadota > Betaproteobacteria > Burkholderiales > Comamonadaceae > Comamonas > uncultured Comamonas sp. Next base: position 181,532 of record NZ_CAXYJV010000041.1, on the reverse strand, counting down.
GGCCAACACGGCCAGGTGCTTGGCCAGCACCTGGGTGCCAAAGCCCTCGGTCACGCCGATGCGCACCACGCCGCTGGGCGTCTCGGCGCCTTGGCTGGCGGCAATCGGCGCAATGCCGCGCGCAATCTGGTCCATGGCCTCGGCCCGTGGCTGCAACTGGCGGCCGGCATCGGTCAGCTTGTAGCCGCTGCCCTCGCGGGTGAACAAGGTGGCGCCGAGCTGCTTTTCCAAAGCCTGGATGCGGCGCGACACCGTCGTGTGCTCCACGCCCAGCGCCTTGGCCGCACCCACCAAGGTGCCTGCCTGCACCAAGGCCCAGAAAAAGCGCAAATGATCCCAATCCATGCCAGCCCCTTGTCGATGTTGCACAGCATTATTGTGCAAATTTGCAACAGGGGCAGCAGTGAGGCAGCGTGCCTGGCTCCGATCAGCCCTGTTTGGCGCGCTTGCGTTGCCAGGCGTAGGCCAGGCCCAGCAGCACAAACCAGGCCGGCGTGGCGATCAGCGCCTGGCGCGTGTCCAGCTCCAGGCTGAGCAGCACGAGCACGGCGGCAAAGAAGGCCAGGCAGACCCAGCACATGAACACGCCGCCGGGCATGCGGTAGCGGGAGGCCTCATGCAGCGCCGGGCGCTGCTTGCGGTAGCTGATATAGGACAGCAGGATCAGCGACCAGACAAACATGAAGAGGATGGCCGAGACCGTGGTTACCAAGGTGAAGGCTTCCACCAGGTTGGGCACCACCCACATCAAAAACGCACCGCCCAGCAGGCAGACGCAGGAGAACAGCAGGCCGCGCGAAGGCACGCTGCTGGCCGAGAGCTTGCCAAACGAGCGCGGTGCATCCCCTTTGAGCGCCAGTCCAAACAGCATGCGGCTGGTGGAGAACACGCCGCTGTTGGCCGATGAGGCGGCCGAGGTCAGCACGACAAAATTGATCACGCTCGCTGCGGCAGGCAGGCCGGCCAGCACAAACAGTTCCACAAACGGGCTCTTGCTCGGAACCACATCACGCCAGGGGGTGACGGCCATGATGGCGATCAGCGCGCAGACGTAGAAGATGATGATGCGCACCGGAATCGAGTTGATCGCGCGCGGCAGGGTGCGGTGCGGGTCCTTGGCTTCGGCGGCTGTGGTGCCCACCAGCTCGATACCGACAAACGCGAACACCGCAATCTGGAAGCCGGCAAAAAAGCCCATCGCCCCATGGGGGAAGAGCCCGCCATCGTTCCAGAGGTTGGCGATACTCGCCTGGCGCCCGGCTGGCGAGCTGAAACCGGTGCTGACCATGTACAGGCCCGTGCCCACCAGCGCGACGATCGCGACGATCTTGATCATCGCAAACCAGAACTCAATCTCGCCAAACAGCTTGACGGTCAGCAGGTTCAGCGACAGCAGCAAGGCCACGCAGGCGATCGCGGGTGCCCACTGGGGCAGATCAGGCCACCAGAACTGGGCATAGGCGGAGATCGCAATCACATCGGCAATGCCGGTGATGATCCAGCAGAACCAGTAGGTCCACCCGGTGAAAAAGCCAGCCCAGGGGCCCAGCAGGTCGTCGGAGAAATCGATGAAGGACTTGTACTGCAGGTTGGACAGCAGCAGCTCACCCATGGCCCGCATCACAAAGAACAGCATGATGCCGATGATGGCGTAGACCAGCACGATCGACGGACCCGCCAGGCTGATGGTCTTGCCCGAGCCCATGAAGAGGCCCGTGCCGATGGCGCCGCCGATGGCGATCAACTGGATATGGCGGTTGCTGAGATTGCGTTGGAGATCGTCGGTGCCATGCTCGGCCCTCGATTGCTCCGCTGGGGCCTGTTTGTTCATAGAGTAGAGCGCCGGGCGTTAGCGAAAAAGATAGTGCGCTCAGCCCAGCTGAAGCTGGCACGCACCGCGAAGGTGCGCAAGGATAAAACAGCGTTACACCGCGCAGGGCCAAAAGGTTATTTTGTTGCGCAACTAATTGTGCAAAGTCAGCAGTTTGCCGCCCACCCGTTGGGCCAGGCCCTGCAAAGGCGCAACAGCGCTGCTTTCCAACACAGACAGCGGATAACTATCGCTATCGATGTCGATGCAGACCAAGCTCAGTCCCTGGCGGCGCAGGCAGTCACCCGCTTCCTGCAAAGCCTCATGGTTCAGCGCCTTGCTGCCCGCCAGCACCTGCAGGTCCACACCAGCTTGCTGCACGGTTTTCAGCTGCTGCAGCGCCCAGATGGCGTCGTCCATGCCCAGCTTCCAATCGAGCTCAACGTTCTGCCCACGGCGCTGCAGCCCTTCTAACAGCGCCAGCCAAGGCGTCACATGCTCGGGCTCGTCCATCCCCCGGTTGACCAACGCATCCGCAAAGCGATCAAGGTAGAGCGCCGGCTGCTCGATGGCCTGGCGCACCTCGCTCCACAGTTCAGCGGTATCGTCCAATGCCAGCGCCTGACCCCAAGCCAGGCACAAGGCATGCCAGTCGTCCAGCGTAGGCTCCGAGGGGCGTTCAGGCGCAAGCGCCGGTGCGGTGCTTCCGTCTTGGGCCGGCGGTTTGGCGCCCAACAGCTGACCGATTCTGTCTAACCAACCCATGCAAGCCTCCTTTGCAAAGCCACCGGAACAGTATGCCCCAAGCCGTCTGCAGGAAGGGGGGGTGTGCAGCTTCGCACAGCCATGTGCAGACAACCTCTTGTTTGGGCGAATGCGCACATCTACCATGGGCACCAACGGTAGCTTGCCCGCTGGCAACCTGCCGCCGCTCGTGACCCAGATAACCAGGAGACAAAACATGAACGCACCGCAATCCACCAGCACCTTGGCGCCGACCGTCAAGCTGCTGATCAACGGCCAGTTGGTCGAGTCCAAGACCACGCAATGGCGTGACGTCGTCAACCCTGCCACGCAGCAGGTGCTGGCCCGCGTGCCTTTTGCCACGCCCGAAGAGATCAACGCCGCCGTCGCCAACGCCAAGGAAGCGTTCAAGACCTGGAAGAAGACGCCGATTGGCGTGCGCGCCCGCATCTTCCTCAAGCTCCAGCAGCTGATCCGCGAGAACATGAAGGAGCTGGCCGCCATCCTGACGGCCGAGCAAGGCAAGACCCTGCCCGACGCCGAAGGCGATGTGTTTCGCGGCCTGGAGGTGGTCGAGCATGCGGCCAACATCGGCTCCCTGCAGTTGGGCGAGCTGGCCAACAATGTGGCCAATGGTGTCGACACCTACACCCTGAACCAGCCGCTGGGCGTTTGCGCCGGCATCACTCCTTTCAACTTCCCGGCGATGATCCCGCTGTGGATGTTCCCGATGGCGATTGCCACTGGCAACACCTTTGTGCTCAAGCCCTCCGAGCAAGACCCGATGGTGACCATGCGCCTGTGCGAGCTGGCACTGGAAGCCGGCGTGCCCCCGGGCGTGCTGAATGTGATCCACGGCGGCGAAGACGCGGTCAATGCCATCTGCGACCACCCCGATATCAAGGCGATCAGCTTTGTGGGCTCAACCAAGGTCGGCACCCATGTCTACAACCGCGCATCGCTCAACGGCAAGCGCGTGCAATGCATGATGGGCGCGAAAAACCACGCCATCGTGCTGCCCGACTGCAACAAGGAGCAGTCGCTCAACGCGCTCGCTGGTGCGGCGTTTGGCGCGGCCGGCCAACGCTGCATGGCCTTGTCGGTGGTGGTGCTGGTGGGCGAGGCCCGGAAGTGGATCCCCGAATTGGTCGAAAAGGCCAAGACCCTGAAGGTCTCTGCCGGTACCGAAGCGGGCACCGATGTGGGCCCGGTCGTCTCCTGCCAGGCGCTGTCGCGGGTCGAGGGCCTGATCGAGCGCGGCATTGCCGACGGCGCCAAGCTGGAGCTCGATGGCCGAAAGCCCGCCGTCGCGGGTTATGAAAAGGGCAATTTTGTCGGCCCGACGGTCTTCTCCGGCGTCAAGCCCGGCATGGCCATTTATGACCAGGAAATCTTCGGCCCCGTGCTCTGCATTGCCGAGGCTGCCGATATCGATGAGGCGATTGCCTTCATCAACGCCAACCCCAATGGCAACGGCACAGCGATCTTCACGCAAAGCGGCGCCGCAGCGCGCAAGTTCCAAGAAGAGATCGATGTCGGCCAGATCGGCATCAATGTGCCCATTCCTGTGCCGGTGCCACTGTTCTCGTTCACCGGCAGCCGCGCCTCCAAGCTCGGCGACCTGGGCCCCTACGGCAAACAGGTCGTCATGTTCTACACGCAGACCAAGACGGTGACGGCCCGCTGGTTTGACGACAGCACCATTGCCCATGGCGTGAACACCACGATCAGCCTGAAGTAAGCGGACTTGGCCAACACCGCAGCGGCCCTTTGCCGGACCGCTGCGGTTTTGCGGCGATGATCTGGGCTATGCCCCATTCCTTTGCATTCCGCCCAGCACTGCTGGCTCTGTTTTTTGCAGCCTCGGCTGCCCTCGCGCCGCAGACCGTGCTTGCCCAGGCAGGCGCGGCCTGTGTGAGCGGCGGCAATACCGAGCAAACCAATGCCTGCGCGGTGCAGGCCTTTCAGCAAGCCGATACCGACAACAACATCCTCTATGCCGACGTCATGCGCATTCTGTCGGCGCACGAGCGCCCTGCACTGCGCCGCGACCAGAACGAGTGGATACGCCAGCGCGCGGCCACCTGCAAAAAGCAGCAGGCCGCGCACGAGGCCCAGCCCGACTGGCCGCGCCGCTACCACGAATGCCTGGTGGCCGAAATCGGCAAGCGCAAGAAGGACTTGATGGTCTGGCTGCACGAGGGCCCGCCGCCCGAGCTGCTACAAAAACCATAGCCAGCCGCGTTCACCACAAAACGGTGCTGCCCGGGCCTCGCATGCCCGGCGCAGCGCGATAAGAGACAGGAGACAAGCCCATGGATTTCGAGCTATCAGAAGACCAACGCGCCTTTGCCGACACCGCGCGCGCCTTTGCCCAGACCGAGCTGGCCCCGCATGCCGCGCACTGGGATGCAGAGGCCGTCTTCCCCCGTGAGGCGATTGCCAAGGCCGGCGAGCTGGGCTTTTGCGGCCTGTATGCGCCTGAAAACGCCGGCGGCCTGGCGCTGCCACGGCTGGACGCCACCCTGGTGTTTGAGGAGCTGGCCGCGGTGGACCCGTCCACCACCGCTTTCATCACCATCCACAACATGGCGACCTGGATGCTGGGCACCTGGGCCAGCGATGCCGTGCGCGATGAATGGGGCCCGCTGCTCGCCAGCGGTCAGAAGCTGGCCAGCTATTGCCTGACCGAGCCCGGTGCCGGGTCCGACGCCGCCTCGCTCAAAACCCGGGCGGAGCTGGTCGGCCATGACTACATCATCAACGGCAGCAAGGCCTTCATCAGCGGGGCCGGCGCCACCGACATGCTGGTGCTGATGGCCCGCACGGGCGACGCGCAATCGGGCGCCTCGGGCATCAGCGCCTTTGCGGTGCCTGCGCACCTGGAAGGCATCAGCTACGGCAAGAAGGAAGAAAAGATGGGCTGGAACAGCCAGCCCACGCGCGTGATCAGCTTTGACAATGTGCGCATCCCCGCCTACCACCTGCTGGGCCGCGAGGGCGAAGGCTTCAAGATCGCGATGAAGGGGCTCGACGGCGGCCGCATCAATATCGCCACCTGCTCGGTGGGCGCGGCCCAGGGCGCGCTGACCCAGGCGCAAAGCTATATGCAGGAGCGCAAGCAGTTCGGCAAGCCGATTGCCAGCTTTCAGGCGCTGCAATTCAAGCTGGCCGACATGGCCACCGAACTGGTCGCCGCGCGCCAGATGGTGCGCCTGGCCGCCAACAAGCTCGATGCCGGCGCGCGCGACGCCTCGACCTACTGCGCAATGGCCAAACGCTTTGCGACGGATACGGGCTTCAATGTCTGCAACGATGCGCTGCAACTGCACGGCGGCTACGGCTATATTCGGGAGTACCCGCTGGAGCGCCTGATGCGCGACGCCCGGGTGCACCAGATTCTGGAAGGCACCAACGAAATCATGCGGGTCATCATCGCCCGGCGCATGCTCGATGGAGATGCGCCCGAAGCCATCCGCTGAGCAGGCCCCTGCCCTGCCCCTTCTGCCCAAGCACAATCCCACCATGCCACGCCGCCCTCTGGACCCAGAAACTTTGCGCCTCATCGATGCCGTACGCCTGGCACTGGCCGAGCAAGCCGTGGGTGTCCCGGTGGAAGAGAAAACCATGTTCGGCTGCCATGTGTTCATGGTCGACGGCAAGATGTGCCTGGGCGTGGAAAACGATGAGCTGCTGGTGCGCCTGGCGCCCGACACCCATGCCCAGGTGGCAGAAGTGCCTGGCCTGCGCCCGCTGTCGTCCAAAGGTTTGATGGACGGCTATTTTCTGGTCGGCCCCGCGGCCTACGCCACGCGCGAGGCCTGGCAGCACTGGATCGATGCGGCGCTGGCCTTTAACCCGCGCGCCAAGGCCACACCGAAGAAAAAACCCAAGGCAGCCGCTTCCGATCCATCCGCCAAGCCGCTCAAAAAACCAAAAACCGCCAAGCCGGCTGGCGATGCGGGCCCGGCCCCCGCCGCCCGCAAACGCCACAGCGTGTTTGACAGCGATCTTTGAGTACTGACTGTCATTCGCAACCCTACCAACCGACAAGCTTTGCAATAACACCTTCAAGGAGACAAACATGGCAACTATCGCATTCATCGGCCTGGGCAATATGGGCGCGCCCATGGCCATCAACCTGGCCAAGGCGGGCCACCAGGTGCGCGCTTTTGACCTGAGCCGCGAGGCGGTAGCCAAGGTGGTGGCCGAAGGCGGCAGCGCCGCGACCAGCGCCCAGGAGGCCGTCGAAGGCGCGGAGGTGGTCGTCAGCATGCTGCCCGCCAGCCAGCATGTCGAAGGCCTGTTTCTGGGCAACGGCAGCCAGGCGGGCCTGCTGCAAGGCATTGCCAAAGGCGCGCTGATCATCGACAGCTCCACGATTGCGGCAGCGACCAGCCAGAAAGTGGCCAAGGCCGCACAAGCGCTGGGGATTGGCTTTATCGATGCGCCCGTCTCCGGCGGCACCGGTGGCGCGATTGCCGGCACCCTGACCTTCATGGTCGGCGGCAGCGCAGCAGACTTGGAGCGTGCCCGCCCACTGCTCGAGAAAATGGGCAAGAACATCTTCCACGCCGGCGATGTGGGCGCAGGCCAGACGGCCAAGATCTGCAACAACATGCTGCTGGGCATTTTGATGATCGGCACCAGCGAGGCGATTGCGCTGGGCGTTGCCAATGGCCTGGATCCCAAGGTGCTCAGCGAGATCATGCGGCGCAGCTCGGGCGGCAACTGGGCGCTGGAGGTCTACAACCCCTTCCCTGGCGTGCAGGATGCCAGCGCCGCCACGCGCGGCTACACCGGTGGCTTTGGCACCGACCTGATGCTCAAGGACCTGGGCCTGGCGCAGGAAAGCGCAATGACGGTGAAGGCCAGCACCCCGCTGGGCGGCATGGCGCGCCAGCTGTATGCGGCGCACAGCATTGCCGGCCATGGTGGCGAGGACTTCTCCAGCGTCATCAAGATGCTGCAGAAAAAGGGCTGAATCTCAGCCCTGCTCCGGCGGCCGGTGCTCAGCGCGCGGTCGCCGGATCCGACAGCGCCATCACCATGCGCGCCACCAGGTACAGGCGCGGCGCAATGCAGTCCAGCAGGATGTATTCGCCATACATGTCATGCGCGCCGTAGCCGCACACGCCCATGCCCTCGACCACCCCACCCCGGGTGTTGAGGGCGGCAAAAGCGGCATCGGTGCCGCCGCCCAGCGCCACATCGTTCACATGCAGCGGTATGCCCAGCTCATCCTGGTAGATGGCTTTGGCCTGCGCGGCAATGCGGCGTGCAGCGTCGCTGGCCTGCATCGGCGGGCGGCGCAGTTCAAAGCGGGCCGTCACCTTGCTGCCCTCCAGCAGGCGGTTCTTGATTTTTTCCTGCACCGCATCCTGCAGCGCCTGAAAATCCTGGGCCCGCAGCGCCCGCGCATCGGCCTGCGCTTGCGCATGTGGCGGTATCACATTGCGGGTGGTGCCCGCTTGTGCGATGGTCCAGTTCAGCTTCAGGCCGTTGTCGGGTTGCGACAGGTCGCGCATCTGCAGCAGCTGGTGCGACAGTTCATAGAGCGCATTCACCCCTGCCTCGGGCTTGGCCCCGGCGTGCGAGGATTTACCTTCCACATCCAGGAACATCGCGCCAATGCCGCTGGTGGCCAGGTGCAAGGTGCCTTGCTGGCCACCGCTCTCGAACGAGAAGATGGCATCCTGGTCGCGCGCCAGCGCGCTGATCAGCCGGCGCGAGCCCGGCGAGCTGATCTCTTCATCGCTGTTGAACAGCACGGTGATCTCGCCAAAGCGGTCATAGCCCAGCTTTTGCAGCATGGCAATGCTGTGCAGCACCAGCGCCACCCCCTGCTTTTCGTCTTCCACGCCCAGGCCGTAGACGCGGTCACCCTCGATGCGGAAAGGCTGCTTATCAACATCACCGCGCTGGTAGACGGTGTCCATGTGCGCAATCATCATGATGCGCGACTGGCCCCGTCCCTTGAAGACGGCCTGCACCATGGGGCCGACCTGCTCCGGCGTATCCTCCAGCCGCACCACATCCGTCGCCGGAATGATCTGCACCTCGCCACCGAGTGCTTTCAGCCGCTCGGCGGCGACCTGGGCGATATAGCTGACGCCGCCATAATCGCGGCTGCCCGATTCGATATGCACCAGGTTTTTCAAGGTCGCCAGCATCGGCGTTTGCTCTGCCTGCGCAGCGGCATAGACGGCGGGCTTGGCTTGGGCGGGTGTTTGGGCATGGCCAGGCAGGGTCCAGGCCAGCGCCAGCAACAGGCAGTGAGAGACAAGGGAACGGGCAGACAGTCGATCAGGCATGGGGCGATGATAGTACGGCTTCGACAACAAATTGTCACAAAACCGCCATGAGCGGCGATACCGGCGCTGCAGCAGCCTCCCACTCCCTACAATGCGCATTCTTTGAAAAATGATCTTTGCAAGCCATGACCGAGACCGTGCAATGGATGGCCGACGGCACACCGTACAGCCCCCGCTTTGGCGACCGCTACCACAGCGAAGCCGCCCATGCACTGGCCCAGGCCGAGCAGGTGTTCCTGGCCGGTTGCGGCCTGCCCCAGGCCTGGGCGGGCCAGCCGCAGTGGCGCATTCTGGAGACCGGCTTTGGCTTTGGGCTGAACTTTCTGGTCACCTGGCATGCCTGGCAGCAAGACCCGGCCCGCCCTGCGCTGCTGCACTTTGTCTCGACCGAGGCCTTTCCCATTGCGGCAGCTGACCTCTTGGAGCAAGCGCGCAAGTTTCCCCATCTGCTGCCGCTGGCCGAAGAGCTTGCCGCCCAATGGTGGGGGCTGCTGCCGGGCGTGCACCGGCTGCGCCTGGCCGGTGGCCGGGTGCTGCTCAGCCTGCTGGTGGGCGACAGCCAGACCATGCTGCGCCAGCACGAGCTGGTCGCCGACAGCATCTACCTGGACGGCTTCAGCCCCGCCCGCAACCCCGACATGTGGAGCCTGCACACCCTGAAGGCCGTGGCACGCTGCGCCCGGCGCGGCACCCGGCTCGCCACCTGGACCATCGCCGCCCAGCTGCGGCGCGACCTGGCCCAGTGCGGCTTTGAGGTGCGCAAGGTACCCGGCGTGCCGCCCAAGCGCGACAACCTGCAGGCCAGCTTTGCGCCGCACTGGGAGCCCCGCAAGGCGCCGCTGTGGCCAATGGGCGCGCAGGCCCTGCCAGCGCGGCTCGCCGGCGGTGGCGGGCACGCTGCCATCGTCGGCGCGGGCATCGCCGGTGCGGCTTGCGCGCGCCAACTGGCCCTGCGCGGCTGGCAGGTGACCGTGCTCGATGCCGCCAGCCATCCGGCCGCCGGTGCCTCCGCACTGCCGGCCGGCATTTTTGCGCCCCATACCAGCAGCGACGACAGCCTGCTCTCGCGCATCACCCGCGCTGGCCAGCGCTGCAGTCTGCAATGCTTGCAGCAGCTGCTGCAAGCGGGGCTGGATTGGGAGATGACCGGGGTGCTGGAGCGCCGGCAACTGGGCACGCCGCCCGATGAGACGGCAGCGCATGGCGACGGCCCGGCAGTGCCGGCACGCCGCAGCGCCCATGAACGGCCACCCGCCTGGAGAGACACGCTGGCCGCGCCTGCCGCTGACTGGAGTGACGAGGCCAGCGCCGCCTGCCTGGAGGCGCTGGGCTTGCCCGCTGGCACCCCCGCGCTCTGGCACCCGCGCGGCGGCTGGCTGCGCCCGGCCGCGCTGGTGCAGGCCTTGCTGGACCATCCAGCGATCCGCTTTGTGGGCAACGCCCCGGTGCAGGCGCTCGACGCGCTGGAGACCGCAGAAGGCCCGCCGCAGTGGTCGCTGCGCGACGGCCAGGGCCAGCCATGGGCGCAGGCCGATCTGGTCGTACTCTGCGCCGGGCCGCAATCGGCCAGCATCCGCATCAACGGACAAAGCCTGGCTGCGGCCCCCGCGCTGCAAACCATTCGCGGCCAGGTCAGCTGGGGCAGCTACCCGGCCGGCCAGGCGCCGACTGTCCACCCGCCCGTCAACGGCCATGGCAGCTGGGTGCCGTATTTCCGCCATGGGCAGACCGGAGAAGCGGCCTGGGTCATGGGATCAAGTTTTGAGCGCGGTAAGGCAACACTTCCGCCTTCGGCCGACGATGCCGCCGCTGCGCATGCCGGCAACTGGGCCAAGCTGCAAACCTTGCTGCCGGCCGGCCACCGGCCCGATGCCCAGGCCTTCGCCCAGGCCCGGCACTGGGCCCAGCTGCGCTGCGCATCGGCCGACCGGCTGCCGCTGGTGGGCCCGCTCTTGCCAGCGCAGGCGCTGCAAGCGCTGCCCGAAGGCCTCGCCAGCCCCTGGGTCGCCACGGCGATGGGATCGCGCGGCCTGACCTGGGCGCTGCTCTGCGCCGAACTGCTGGCGGCCCGCCTGCATGCGGAGCCGCTGCCGGTAGCCAACCCGCTGGCCCTGGCGCTGGCCAGCGACCGATACTGCAAATAAGCGGTGTTTGAAAGCCCGTGGTTGCTGCGGCCAGGGCCTTCGCTTCGCCCCGTCTACCGGGCCTGCTACCGCGCCCATATGCCATTTACTCACTAGCATTTGCCATTTTCATATAACTCGATGTCATACAGGACTGAGAAAAATGTAGTTTGAGTTTATATAAAACTTTTCTACAGTACATCGCAACAGCCCAGCTCCGCCGCCATTGGGGCAGCGGGCACACCAGGGCTCGGTAGCTGCAACTTCCGCACCACGATGTACCAATACACCCCTTTTGACCGCCAGTTTGTCCAGGCCCGAGCAGACCAGTTCCGTGACCAGCTCCAACGCTGGGAAACGGGCCGGCTGAGTGAAGAAGAATTCCGCCCGCTGCGTCTGCAAAATGGCTGGTATGTGCAGCGCTACGCACCGATGCTCCGGGTGGCAGTGCCCTATGGCGAAATCAACTCTGCCCAGATCCGCGTGCTGGCCCGCATTGCCCGCGAATACGATGAACCGGACGCCCAGCTGTACCAGGACGCGCTCAAGACCCAGGGCGCCATGGGCACCACCTACCTGCCCACCCACTACGCCCATTTCACCACCCGCACCAATGTGCAGTTCAACTGGATTCCGCTGTCCAAGTCCGCCGATGTGATGGACCTGCTGGCCAGCGTCAACCTGCACGGCATCCAGACCAGCGGCAACTGCATCCGCAACACGACCACCGATGCGCTGGCCGGCGTGGCGGTGGACGAGCTGGTGGACCCCCGTCCCTATGCCGAGGTGCTGCGCCAGTGGACCACCCTGCACCCCGAGTTCGCGTTCCTGCCGCGCAAGTTCAAGATTGCGATCAGCGGCTCTGAAGAAGACCGCGCCGCCACAGGCTGGCACGATGTGGGGCTGCATCTGGTCAAGAACGAGGCTGGTGAAATCGGCTTCAAGGTGTTTGTCGGCGGCGGCATGGGCCGCACGCCGGTGATCGGCACACCCATCCGCGAGTTCCTGCCCTGGAACCAGGTGCTCAACTACATCGAAGCGATCGTGCGCGTCTACAACGAGCGCGGCCGCCGGGACAACAAGTACAAGGCCCGCATCAAGATCCTGGTCAAGGCCGAAGGCCAGACCTACATTGATTCGGTGGAAGAGGAATTCCGCCAGATCGTCGAAGTCGACGGCGGCCCGCACACCATCCCCCAGGCCGAATTCGACCGTGTTGCCGCCTGCTTTGTCGCGCCGGACCTGTCGGCCTACCCGCAGGTGAACGCCACCGAAGCCAAGCACCTGCTGACCGAGCAAGGCGCACGTGAGCCGGCCTTTGGCCGCTGGGTGAGCCGCAATGTGCGCGCCCACCAGAACCCGCAGCTGCGTGCCGTGGTGCTGTCGTTCAAGCGCGTTGGCCAGGCGCCCGGTGATGCCTCGGGCGAGCAGCTCGACGCGCTGGCCCAGTTGGTGGACCAGTTCTCCGCCGGCGAAGCCCGTGTGACCCACGACCAGAACGTGGTGCTGCCCTGGGTGCATGTGAGCCAGCTGCATGACCTGTGGCTGCAGGCCAAGGCCCTGGGCCTGGCCAGCACCAATGTGGACCTGCTGACCGACATGATCGCCTGCCCCGGCGGTGACCTCTGCGCACTGGCCAATGCCCGCAGCCTGCCGATTGCCGCGGCCATCACCGAGCGCTACCAGGACCTGGACGAGCTTGACGACATCGGCGACATCGACCTGCATATCAGCGGCTGCATCAACAGCTGCGGCCACCACCACAGCGGCCATATCGGCATTCTGGGCGTGGACAAGGACGGCAAGGAGTGGTATCAGATCACCGTGGGCGGCTCCGACGGCGCCCTGCTGTCGGGCGCCCCCCAGGCCGGCAAGGTGATCGGCCCCTCGTTCAGCGCCGCCGAAGTGCCGGGTGTGATCGAAGCGGTGTTGTCCACCTACCGCGATCTGCGGAGCAACGGCGAACGCTTTATCGATACGGTGCGCCGTGTCGGCCTGGATCCCTTCAAGGAAGCCGGCAAGTCCGCCCGCCTGCCGGAAGCGGCTGATACGGCTGCAGAAACCACCGAAGCCTGAGCATTGAGAAGAACAACGATGAGCATTCCCAACGATTTCCAGATCCTGGCCGCCGGTGACCACCAGCCCGCTGCCGAAGGCGACCGCAGCGTGCTGCGGCTGGCCAATGATGCCGATGCACTGCAAGTCTCGCTCGATGGCGTGGAGCGCATCGACCTCGACTTTCCCGCCTTCACCGATGGCCGCGCGTTCAGCCAGGCCTACCTGCTGCGCCGCCGCCGGGGCTTCAAGGGCGATATCCGCGCCCATGGCGATGTGTTGATCGACCAGCTGGTGCAGATGCACCGCACCGGTTTCAGCAGTGCGGTGCTGAAAGCAGGCGTGGACGTGGCCGATGCCGCGCGCCAGTTTGAGCGTTTTGCCGGTTTTTACCAAGGCGACGTCGAAGCCAAGCCCCATTTTGACCAGGCCGCCGCATGAGCACGACCACCCTCACCCCCCAAGAACTGGCCCGCGTGAATGCCGAGCTGGGCAACGACGCCGCCGGCTTGGTGCGCTGGGCACTGTCGCTGGGCCAGACCAGCATCGTGACCACCAATTTCCGCCCGTTTGAAGCGGTGATCCTGCACCTGGTCACGCAAGTGCAGCCCGATGTGCCCGTGGTCTGGATGGACAACGGCTACAACACCGAGGCCACCTACCGCTTTGCCGACGAGGTGACGCGCCAGCTCCAGCTGAACCTGCAGATCTACCTGCCACGCCGTTCGCGTGCGCACCGTGAGGCCGTTGAAGGCGCAACGCCCGCGCTGGATGACCCGCGCCACGCCGCCTTCACCGAAGAGGTCAAGCTCGAGCCCTTTGCCCGTGCGCTGCGCGAAACCCAGCCCCAGGTCTGGTTCACCGCGCTGCGCGCGACCGATACCGCCGTGCGTGCGCAGATGGAGGCCGTGAGCCTCAACCCCGATGGCCTCATCAAGGTAGCGCCGCTGCTGCACTGGTCGTCCAAGGATCTCTACGAATACTGCGAAAAACACGGTCTGCCCAACAACTTCGACTATGTGGATCCCACCAAGGGCGAAGACAACCGCGAATGCGGCCTGCACATCGCCCACTGACCGTATGCAGCCCGCCCGACAAGAAAGTCCCTCAGCTATGAACGCCCGTGTCGAAACCGATGTGCTCAACCACCTGAGCAACCAGCACCTGGATGCGCTGGAAGAAGAAACCATCTTTATCCTGCGCGAAGTGGCAGCCGCCTTCGAGCGCCCTGCGCTTCTGTTTTCCGGCGGCAAGGATTCGCTGGTGATGCTCAAATGCGCCGAAAAAGCCTTTGGCGCCGGCCGCATCCCCTACCCGTTGCTGATGATCGACACCGGCCACAATTTCCCCGAGGTGACCGATTTCCGCGATCTGCGCGCCAAGGAACTGGGCGCCGATCTGATCGTGCGCAGCGTCGAAGATTCGATGGCGCGCGGCACCGTGCGCCTGGCCCACCCCGGCGAATCGCGCAATGTGCACCAGTCGGTGACCTTGCTCGAGGCGATCGAGGAGTTCCGCTTTGACGCGCTGATTGGCGGCGCGCGCCGCGACGAGGAAAAGGCCCGCGCCAAGGAACGCATCTTCAGCCACCGCGACAGCTTTGGCCAGTGGCAGCCCAAGGCCCAGCGCCCCGAGCTCTGGACCCTGTTCAACACCCGCCTGGCCCCCGGCGAGCATTTCCGTGTGTTCCCGATCAGCAACTGGACCGAGCTCGATGTCTGGCAGTACATTGCGCGCGAAAACATCGCGCTGCCCAGCCTCTACTACGCCCACCAGCGCGATGTGGTGGAGCGCAAGGGCCTGCTCGTGCCCGTGACGCCGCTGACCCCCGCCCGCGAAGGCGAAACCATTGAAAACCGCACCGTGCGCTTCCGTACCGTTGGCGACATCACCTGCACCTGCCCGGTGAGCAGCGACGCCGCCTCGGCCGACGACATCGTGCTGGAGACCCTGGCTGCCGATGTGAGCGAGCGTGGCGCCACCCGCATGGACGACAAGACCAGCGACGCCTCGATGGAAAAGCGCAAGAAAGACGGATACTTCTGATGACTACCGATACCCTGAGCGCCGTGCGCCCCCCCGCCCACGACAACCAGCGCACCGCATCGGCGCTGCGCTTCATCACCTGCGGATCGGTCGATGATGGCAAGTCCACGTTGATCGGCCGCCTGCTGGTGGACAGCAAATCGGTGCTGCAGGACCAGCTCGCCGGCGTACAGCGCAGTGGCGAGACCGACCTGGCCCTGCTCACCGATGGCTTGTCTGCCGAGCGCGAGCAAGGCATCACCATCGACGTGGCCTACCGCTACTTCGCCACCGAGACGCGCAAGTTCATCATTGGCGATGCACCCGGCCATGAGCAGTACACCCGCAATATGGTGACCGCCGCATCGAGCGCCGACGCCGCCGTCGTGCTGGTGGACGCGACCAAGCTGGACTGGCAGAACCCGCAGCTCGCGCTGCTGCCCCAGACCCGCCGCCACAGCCTGCTGGCCCATCTGCTGCGCGTGCACTCACTGGTGTTTGCGATCAACAAGCTCGACGCCGTCACCGACCCGGCCCTGGCCTTTGCCAATATCCGCAATGCGCTGGCCGCCTTTGCCCAGGCAGCGGGCATCACCGTCGCTGCCACCATCCCGGTCTCGGCCTTGAAGGGCTGGAACGTGGTGACCTCGCATCCCGACTGGGCCGGCTACCAGGGCCCGAGCCTGCTGGAGCTGCTGGAGAAGCTGCCGACCACGCCCGCCGACGGCGGCCAGCCTCTGGCGTTTTCCGTGCAATGGGTCGAGAAGTTCTCCGCGTCGGCCGACACCCACCAGGGCCGCCGCATTTTCTGGGGCCGCGTTGGTACAGGCGATGTGGCAGTGGGTACCGCCGTGCAGATCCTGCCCAGCGGCCAGCGCGCTACCGTCGCCCAGGTTCTGGACCATGTCCGCCAGCCCGTAGCGCGCGGCGCCGGGCAGAGCGCCGGCATTGTGCTCGACCGCGAGGTGGATGTCTCGCGCGGTGACTGGATCATTGCAGCCCCCGCGCCTGCGGTGACCAGCGCTGCCGACGATGACTTTGACACCCCCAGCGAACGGCCCGCCTGGCCCGCAACGCGCGAGATCACCGCCACCATCGCGTGGATGGACAACGAGCCTCTGCTGCCCGGCCGCGTGTACTGGGCGCTGCATGGCCGCCGCTGGATCAAGGCCAAGGTGCGCAAGGTGCTCAACCGTCTGGACATCCACTCGCTGGAGCGCCAGGATGCCGAGCAGCTCGAACCCAATGCCATTGGCCGCGTGGAGATCAGCTTGCAGGAAGCGATTCCGGCGGCTGCCTTTGTGCGCTCGCGTGAATTGGGCTCGCTGATCCTGGTGGACACGGCTTCCAACAGCACGGCTGCTGCGGTGCTGGTGGAATAAAGCAAGCAGTCCCGCAGCTAAAAACCACGTTATTCGGAGGCAGGCTAGGTGCTTGTGCACAAAAACCGTAAAATCCTCCGCTGTTTGTTTGTCTGAATCACTGGCGAAAACCATTCCATGACCCACGTCGTCACCGAAAACTGCATCAAGTGCAAATACACCGATTGTGTGGACGTCTGCCCTGTTGACTGCTTCCGCGAAGGCCCGAACTTCCTGACCATCGATCCGGACGAATGCATCGACTGCGCCGTCTGCATCCCCGAGTGCCCTGCCAACGCCATCTATGCCGAAGAGGATGTGCCCGCAGACCAGCTGGCCTTCATCAAGCTCAATGCCGAACTGGCCTTGGCCGACGGCTGGAAGAGCATCACCAAGCGCAAGGCACCGCTCGAAGGCGCCGACGAGGCCAACGGCCAGCCGGGCAAGCTCAAGGACCTGATCCGCTGAGCCCAGTCCCTATGCAGGAATACCGCGCTTTGATGCCCAGTCCCTGAATCCGCCAAGCCAGCCTCTGGGCTGGCTTTTTTATGCTTCGCGCCCACCCAGAGCTACCGCCATGCACAGTGCCGCCTTTGCCAACACCCCCCAGCCGCCGTACTACGCCGTGATCTTCACCTCGCAGCGTAGCGACACCGAGCACCAGCCCTATGCCGAGATGGCCGATGCCATGGTGGCGCTGGCCGCGCAGCAGCCTGGCTTTCTGGGCGCCGAAAGCACGCGTGGCAGTGACGGCCTGGGCATCACCGTGTCGTACTGGCAAAGTGAAGAAGACATCCGCCGCTGGAAGGCCCAGAGCGACCACCTGATTGCCCAGCGCATCGGTGCCGAGCGCTGGTATGCGCATTACCAGGTGCGGGTGGCGAAGGTGGAACGGTCTTATGGCATGCAGCACGCGAGCGCAGGCTGATGTGACAAGCCCTGCGCCATGGGACATGGCACAGGGCTGGCAGTTGGAGGGTGAGGGCCGGGGATTTACAGCCGGATCTCGCGGTGCTCGCCCATGCCTTCGGGCCGCTCTCCGGTGACTGCCGACTTGGCCATCTTGAACAGCTGCACCAGCTTGTTTTCCTTGACATCCCAGTATTCGGCGAAGTCAACGCGGGCAATTAGAATTTGCAGGTTGGGATCGTTGGGGCCGTCCGGAAACCAGGCCTTGGCCATCGGGCCGTAAAACTTCTCCTTGATCGCCAGATCATCGCTGACCGACGCTTTGGCCGAAATCGACACATAGCTGTCTTTATCGGGGTCTGCGTAAGAGATATTGATATCGCTGGAATGCTGCAGACAGCGCGACAGATCTGAATCCTTGCCGAGCAGGAAATACAGATGCTTGTCCTCATTCATGCCTTCACGGTTGGCTGTCGTCATGGGGCAGGCATGCAGGCTGCCATCCTCATGGCGGTGGGTAATCATCGCAAAGCGAATGTCCTTGATCAGTTCCCACAATTTTTCACGCGGATTTTCTTGGGCCATGGCGAGACTCCTGTCGATTTGGAAAATTTCACTGTATCGATGGGTCTTGGCCGCCGTTGTAAGGCAAATGCCTCCCCGGGGATCGGCGTTTCCATGATCCGTCTGTGAAGGATTCGCACCCCTCCCAGGCTACCGATGGGGGTGATCGCAGTTACGGCAACACGTGCTGACCCGCTGCGCCAAGGCTGCGGTGCCTCTGCGCAGAGCGCCTGGGGGCCTCCACGCAGGCCCGGGTGGCTTCAGCGCTGCGCCGCTGTCATGGCCGCCACCACCTGCTGCAGTGCCGCCGGGTCTTCCATCGTCGACAGATCGCCGGTGTCCCGTTTCTCGGCCACGGCCTGCAGCGCGCGGCGCAGCAGCTTGCCACTGCGGGTCTTGGGCAGGCTGGCCACAAAGTACACCCGCGCCGGCCTGGCCACGGCACCCAGCTGCGTGTCGACATGGTTGCAGACGGATTTCTCCAGCGCATTGCAGGCGGCAAGGTCACCGGCCACCGCATTGCTGCGCGCAACGGCAAAGGCCAGCGCGACCTGGCCTTTGAGCGCATCGGCCACACCCACCACGGCGACCTCGGCAATGTCCGGGTGGCCGGAGATGCTTTCCTCGATCTCGCGCGTGCCCAGGCGGTGGCCGGCAACGTTGATCACGTCATCGGTGCGGCCGAGGATGAAGTAGTAGCCGTCCTTGTCGCGCACGCCCCAGTCAAAGGTGCTGTAGACCAGGCGGCCGGGGATGCTCTTCCAGTAGGTGTTGACGAAGCGCTGGTCGTCGCGCCAGATGGTCATCAGGCAGCCAGGGGGCAAGGGGCCTTCGATGGCGATCACACCCTTTTGCATCGGCTCCTGCAGCTCGGCGCCGGTGTCGCCGTCGATCAGCTTGACGTGGTAGCCAAACACCGCCTTGCCCGGACTGCCAAAGCGCGATGGCTGGGGCTCGACGCCATTGCACAGCGTGAGGATGGGCCAGCCGGTCTCGGTCTGCCAGTAGTTGTCGATGATGGGACGCTGGATGGCACCGCTGATCCAGCTGGCGGTGGGCTCGTCCAGCGGCTCACCGGCCAGCCACAGAGCCTGCAGGCTGCTCAGGTCGTACTTGCGCAGGTACTCCGGATCCTGCTTTTTGAGCACCCGGATGGCGGTGGGCGCCGAGAACATGTGCGTGACCTTGTATTTCTCGACCAGGCTCCACCAGATGCCCGGGTCCGGCCGCACCGGCACGCCTTCATACATGAGGGTGGCCATGCCGCCGATCAGCGGCGCATAGATGATGTAGCTGTGGCCCACCACCCAGCCGATATCGCTGGTGCAGAAAAAGGTCTGGCCGGGCTTGGCATCGAAGATCGCCGGCAGGCTGGCGGCCAGCGCCACCGTGTAGCCGCCGGTGTCGCGCTGCACGCCCTTGGGCTTGCCGGTCGTGCCGCTGGTGTAGAGCGTGTAGCTGGGGTGCGTGGACTCCACCCATTCGCAGGGCACCTGTGCATCGAGATGCCGGGCACGCAAATTGGCCCAAAGGTGGTCCCGGCCCGCCACCAGCTGCATGGGGGCCAGGCCCCGGTCCACCATCAGCACGGCCTGGGGCTGGTGGCTGGCCAGCGCAATGGCCTCGTCCAGCAAGGGTTTGTAGGGCACGACCTTGCCGGCGCGCGATCCTGCATCGGCGCTGATGATGACGGTGGGCTGGGCGTCATCAATGCGCGTGGCCAGTGAGCCCGAGGCAAAGCCGCCAAACACCACCGAATGGATGGCGCCGATGCGCACGCTTGCCAGCATCGCGATGGCGGCCTCGGCAATCATCGGCATATAGATCTGCACGCGGTCGCCTTTTTTGACGCCCAGGGCCTGCAATGCGGCGGCCATGCGCTGCACCTCGCGGTGCAGCTCGGCATAGCTGTAGCTGCGCTCGGTGTTGGTCTCCGTCGATACCGCAATCAGCGCGGCCTGGTCGCCGCGCTCTGCCACATGGCGGTCGATGGCGTTGTGGCAGAGATTGGTCAGGCCACCGGCAAACCAGCGCGCAAACGGCGGGTTGCTGTAGTCACAGATCTGCTGGGGCGGCACCTGCCAGTCGATGCGCTGCGCCTGCTCGGCCCAGAAGGCATCGCGGTCATTGATCGAGCGGTCGTAGAAGTCGGCAAAACGGCTCATCGAAGTCTGTCTCCATCTTTTGTTGTGGAGCCATTATTTCCCTTTGTCTTGCATACCGCTGACAAATGCGCGCCCGGCTGCGCGGCCTACCCTGTGGTTTTCCCGCATACATGCGGGCCGCCCAGAGGGGCTTTTGCGGCACCGGGCGCAGTTTCGGCGCCGGCCGGCCCGGGCGGGCTGCGGCATCGCGCACAATCAGCGGCATGGCGCACCACCCCGGTGCTGTGGCGTGCCGGATGACGAAGGGTGTCCCATGCTCAATGGTTTGTGGCTGGGTTTTTTTGTGGTGGCGGCTTTTGCCGCATTCGCGCAGTGGCTGGTGGGCGGCCATGCCCAGATTTTTGGCGACATGGTGCAGGCGCTGTTCGCGATGGCCAAGCTCTCGGTCGAGGTGATGGTGCTGCTGTTTGGCACGCTCACGCTGTGGCTGGGCTTTTTGAAGATTGCCGAAAAAGCCGGCCTGGTCGATATGCTGGCCCGCTGGCTCGCCCCCCTGTTTGCCCGGCTGATGCCCGAGGTGCCGCGCGGCCACCCTGCGCTGGGCCTGATGACCCTGAACTTTGCCGCCAATGCGCTGGGGCTGGACAACGCTGCCACCCCCATCGGGCTTAAGGCCATGCGTGCGCTGCAGGACATCAACCCCTCGCCCACCTCGGCCAGCAATGCACAGATTCTATTTCTGGTGCTCAATGCCTCGTCGCTGACCTTGCTGCCGGTGACCATCTTCATGTACCGCATGCAGCAAGGCGCGCCCGACCCGACCCTGGTCTTTTTGCCGATCCTGCTGGCCACCTCGGTCTCTACCCTGGTCGGCCTGATCTCAGTGGCCATCGTGCAGCGCCTGCCGCTGTGGCACCCGGTGGTGCTGGCCTATCTGCTGCCGGTAGGCCTGGTGCTGGCTGGCTTCATGGCTTTTTTGGCGACACTGACGTCGACCGCGATGGCGCAGGTTTCATCGCTGCTGGGCAACCTGACCCTGTTTGGCCTGGTGGTGCTGTTTGTGGTGGTGGGGGCGCTGCGCAAGGTCGCTGTGTATGAGAGCTTTATCGAAGGCGCCAAGGAAGGCTTCGACGTGGCCAAAGGGCTGCTGCCCTACCTGGTGGCCATGCTCTGCGCCGTGGGTCTGTTCCGCGCCTCGGGGGCGCTGGGCTATGCGCTCGACGGCATCCGCTGGCTGGTAGACCTGAGCGGCATGGATTCGCGCTTTGTCGATGCGCTGCCTACCGCGCTGGTCAAACCCTTCTCCGGCAGCGCTGCGCGCGCGATGCTGATCGAGACCATGCAAAGCCATGGCGTGGACAGCTTCCCTGCGCTGGCAGCCGCCATCATCCAGGGCAGCACCGAGACCACCTTCTATGTGCTGGCGGTGTACTTTGGCGCCGTCGGCATACAGCGCGCCCGCCATGCGGTGCCCTGCGCGCTGCTGGCCGAGTTCTCGGGCGTGGTGGCTGCGATTGTGGTCTGCTACCAGTTCTTTGGCTGATGCCTGCAGCAGCGGCCTGCACGGGCTGCAGGCGTCTGCTGCTGAGGGATGTAGCTGCCGTCAGGCATCCGGCATGATCGCGTCGGCCCAGTCATAGAGGGTGCCCAGAATCTCTTCGGCGCGCTCATCGGCGGTTTCCTGCAGCTGGTCAATCTCGGCAAACATCTGCTCGGCCGTGCGCGCGCCGCCCCGCCCTTCCTGCAGGAAGGCGATGCGCAGCTCCAGCCAGCGCTGCTGCTCTTCGGGGTTCAGCGAATCGGGGAAGTTGCGCGCGCGGTAGCGGAACAGCAACTCCTGCAGGCGCGCATCATCAAACCCAGGCTTGGCAACGGCCAGCTCCTGCGGGTGCATGCCGGTCAGCTGGGTCAGGCGGCGGCGGTCGGCCTGGCCGATGAAGCCGCCGTACAGATCCTGGTCCACATCCACGTCCTGCAGCGGCGGGCGCTCGAACACGGCGGCCCAGGTGGCGCTCATATCGGGCAGATCGCGGGCAATCGCGGCATGGCGCAGGGCCTGGTCCATGTCGATCTGCCAGCGCTGGGCCTGCTCGGGGCTCAAGGTGCGCAGGCTGCTGACGACCATCGGCGACTTGTTCAGATGCACGGTCTTGATCGGCAGGCGCGTCATGCCTTCGGGCAGATCGGCCGCTGCGCTGAACATGCGCAGGCGCATCTCGTCGACCGACAGCTCTGCGAGGTGGCTCGGGTCCTGCGACAGGTCCCAGGCGATGATCTCGTTCTTGTTGGTCGGGTGCTGGGCCAGCGGCCAGGCCACCGCAATGCAGCCACGCTCGACCCCGTACATGCCCGATACATGCAGAAAGGGCCGGGCCTGTGCAGCGGTGGCCGGCAGGGCCAGCTCCTGCATGACGCGGTCCTTCTTGTGCAGGCCCAGCGCAAAATCGAACAGGCGCGGCTGCAGGCGCTTGATAAGCCGGGCCAGGCCAATGGTGGCGCGCACGTCGCTGAGCGCATCATGCGCCGATGCATGCAGGATGCCGTTGGCGCGGGCCAGGTCTTCGAGCTTGAAGCTGACCGAGCCATCGTCCTTCGTGGGCCACTGGATGCCTTCGGGGCGCAGCGCATGGACCATGCGCACGACATCGAGCAGATCCCAGCGGCCGCAGCCGTTCTGCCATTCGCGGGCATAGGGGTCGCGCAGGTTGCGCCACAGCAGGTAGCGCGTCACCTCGTCATCAAAGCGGATGGTGTTGTAGCCCACACCGATGGTGCCGGGACGGCCCAGCTCGCCCTCCACCACCGCTGCAAACGCGTGCTCGGGCACGCCCTGCTCCAGGCAGTGCTGGGGCGTCAACCCGGTGATCAGGCTGGCTTGGGGGCTGGGCAGGTAGTCGAGCGCAGGCTGGCAGTACAGCATGACCGGCTCGCCAATCTCGTTGAGATCCATGTCCGTGCGGATGCCGGCAAACTGCGCGGGGCGGTCACGGCGCGGCACGGCGCCAAACGTTTCATAGTCATGCCAGAAAAAGCTGGCGGAGGCGGACGGGGAATTCTGCATGCCCGCTAGTATGCCTGCTCTGGTAGCCAGCGCCGAGCAACCTGGGCGCGCAACTACAAGAGCGGTGAGAACAGGCGCGCAATCGAATCGCCCAGCCGCAGCAAAAAGCGCTGCTTGCGGCGCGTGGCCACCTGCTTGGAACGCATCAGATCGGTGTTGAACTGGTCCTGCAGCCGGGCATTGAGCTCCGGCCCGTAGCCAATCGCGCAGACCTCGTAGTTCAGGCGAAAGCTGCGGTTGTCGAAATTGGCGGTACCGATGATGGTCAGGTCGTCATCAACCACCAGGGTCTTGGAGTGCAGCATCCGGGCGCTGTATTCGTAGACCTTGGCGCCGGCGCTGATCAGTTCTTCGTAGTAGGAGCGGGCCGCAGCGGTCACAAAGATCGAATCGGACTTCTCCGGCACCAGCAGCCGCACATCGACGCCGCGCAGTGCGGCGCTGGTCAGCGCATACATCGCGGGCTCGGTCGGCACGAAGTATGGCGTGGTCAACCAGACCCGCACGGTCGCCGACTGGATGGCGGCCACATGGGCGCGGTGGATGGGCTCGGTGGGGTTGTCCGGGCCTGAACTGACCAGCTGCATCGCATGACTGCCATCGGGCATGTCGGGCAGCAGCAAGTCCAGGTTGGCCGGCATGTCCTGGGCAGATTTTTCCAGCGCATAGGCCCAGTCCTCCAAAAACGTCGTCTGCAGCCAGGTGACGATGGGGCCGGCCATGCGCAGGTGCACATCATGGTAGGCATGGGTATTGACGCGGCGGTCCTCTTCGTCGGTGATGTTGACGCCGCCGGTAAAGCCGATCTGGCCATCGACCACCAGGATCTTGCGGTGGCTGCGGAAGTTGATCACCGGCCGCAGGCGCCTGCCGATGCGTGTGGGGTGAAACACCGCAAACTCGCCGCCTGCCGCCAGCAACGGGGCGATGAACTTGCGGTTGACCCGCTTGGAGCCCAGCGCATCGACCAGCATGCGCACCTTGACCCCCGCCTTGGCGCGCTCGACCAGCGCATCGCGCAGGCGTGTGCCGGTCTGGTCAGGCTCAAAAATATAGTATTCGAGGTGCACATGGTGGCGGGCCTGGGCGACATCCTCCAGAATGCGGTCAAACGTGGCTGCGCCGCCGCTGAGCAGCTCCACGCTCTCGGCCGAGGTGATCGGGAAACCGCAGGTGGCTTCGACCAGCTTGACCATCTCGCGCAACTTGGTCGGCGCCTCGGGCTGGCCATCGCGGATGCGGCGCGTGGTCTCGCGCACATGGTTCTTGTTGCGGGCGCGCAGGCGTTTGATGCGCTGGCGCTTCATGCGCTGCGGACCGATGAAGTAGTAAACGATCAGCCCCACCACCGGCAGCGAACCCATGGACAGCAACCAGCCCAAGGTAGCCACGGGCGCGCGGCGCTGCATCAGAATCCAGATACCCACTACGCCGAGATAGATCGGCCAGATCACGGACAGCAACGCGACAATGTTTTCTTTGGTCAGATACTGAGATAACGACGCCACAGCACCGCGCTCCTGTTGATGGGACCGCTCAGTGTAGCCTGCCCCCGTGACGAACAGACGCAATAAAAAACAGCCGCAAGCGGCTGTTCTCGTTCTCTGGGTGGTGCGGCCTCAATCGGCAGCGAGCTCTTCCTCTGGCTCGGCAGGCTCCTGCTTGGCACGCTCCTTCTTGGGCAGCGGCTGGATGTCCAGCAGCACCTCGGGCTTGTCGGCACTGCTGTCATCCCAATCGACGCTCAGGCGTCCGCCTTCGGTCAGGCGTCCAAACAGCAGCTCGTCGGCCAACGATCGGCGGATCGTGTCCTGGATCAGGCGCTGCATCGGGCGTGCACCCATCAGCGGATCGAAACCGGTCTTGGCCAGGTGCTTGCGCAGCTTGTCGCTGAACGTGACCTCGACCTTCTTCTCGGCCAGTTGCTGCTCCAGCTGGAGCAGGAACTTGTCGACCACGCGCAGGATGACCTGCTCGTCCAGCGGCTTGAAGCTGACAATGGCGTCCAGCCGGTTGCGGAACTCGGGCGTGAACAGGCGCTTGATGTCGCCCATCTCGTCGCCCGCCGCGCGCGGGTTGGTAAAGCCGATGACGGCCTTGTTCATCGTCTCGGCGCCCGCATTCGTGGTCATGATGATGATCACGTTGCGGAAGTCCGCCTTGCGTCCGTTGTTATCGGTCAAGGTGCCGTGGTCCATGACCTGCAGCAGCACATTGAAGATATCCGGATGCGCCTTCTCGATTTCGTCGAGCAGCAGCACCGCATGGGGCTTCTTCGTCACCGCCTCGGTGAGCAACCCACCCTGGTCAAAACCGACATAGCCGGGAGGCGCACCAATCAGGCGCGACACCGCATGGCGCTCCATGTACTCGGACATGTCAAAGCGGATCAGGTCGATGCCCAGGATATAGGCCAGCTGCTTGGCCGCTTCGGTCTTGCCGACGCCGGTCGGGCCGGAGAACAGGAAGGAGCCGATCGGCTTGTCCACCTTGCCCAGGCCGGAGCGGGACATCTTGACTGCCGATGCCAGCACTTCGAGTGCCTTGTCCTGGCCAAACACCACGCTCTTGAGGTCGCGCTCCAGGGTCTGCAGCTTGCCGCGGTCGTCATTGCTGACGTTGGCCGGCGGAATGCGGGCGATCTTTGCGACGATCTCTTCGATCTCGGTCTTGCCGATGGTTTTCTTGCGCTTCGAAGGCGCCAGAATGCGCTGCGCGGCACCGGCCTCATCGATCACGTCAATCGCCTTGTCGGGCAGATGGCGGTCATTGATGAACTTGGCCGACAGCTCAGCGGCTGCCTGCAAAGCGGCCACCGCGTACTTGACGTTGTGGTGCTCTTCAAAGCGCGACTTCAGGCCCTTCAGGATATCGATGGTTTCGGGCACGGTAGGCTCGACCACATCGACCTTCTGGAAGCGGCGCGACAGCGCTGCATCTTTTTCGAAGATGCCACGGTACTCGGTGAACGTGGTCGCACCAATGCACTTGAGCTGGCCGCTCGACAGCGCTGGCTTGAGCAGGTTCGACGCATCCAGCGTACCGCCCGACGCAGCTCCGGCACCGATCAAGGTGTGGATCTCGTCGATGAACAGGATCGCATGCGGCTTGTCCTTCAGGGCCTTGAGCACGCCCTTGAGGCGCTGCTCAAAATCACCCCGGTACTTGGTGCCTGCCAGCAGCGCGCCCATGTCCAGCGAGTAGACGGTGGCCTCGGCCAGCACCTCGGGCACATCTTCTTGCGTGATGCGCCATGCCAGGCCCTCGGCAATCGCCGTCTTGCCCACACCCGCCTCACCCACCAGCAGCGGGTTGTTCTTGCGGCGGCGGCACAGGATCTGGATCGTGCGCTCGACCTCGTACTGGCGGCCGATCAGCGGATCGATCTTGCCGTCCTTGGCCTGCTGGTTCAGGTTGACGGTGAACTGCTCCAGCGGCGAGGCCTTTTCAGCGCGCTCGGCGTTGTTGCTGCCGACCTCTTCCGCATCCGAGCTGGACTCGGACTTGGGCAGCTCGGGCGTGTCGTTCTTCTTGATGCCATGGGCGATGTAGTTGACCACGTCGAGGCGCGTGACACCCTGCTGGTGCAGGTAGTACACGGCATGCGAGTCCTTTTCGCCAAAAATGGCCACCAGCACATTGGCGCCAGTCACTTCCTTCTTGCCATTGCCGGTGCTCTGCACATGCATGATGGCGCGCTGGATCACGCGCTGGAAACCGAGGGTGGGCTGGGTGTCCACCTCGTCTTCGCCGGCCACCTGCGGGGCATTGTCCTTGATGAAATTGGTCAACGACGCGCGCAGGTCGTCAATATTGGCAGAGCATGCGCGCAACACCTCGGAAGCACTCGGGTTATCCAGCAAGGCCAGTAGCAAGTGCTCCACGGTGATGAATTCGTGGCGCTGCTGCCTGGCTTCTACAAAAGCCATGTGCAAGCTGACTTCCAGTTCCTGAGCAATCATTTGAAACTCCTTTATTGCTTGCCAAATACACTCAACTTGCTTCTAGATGAGGACCATATTCCGTTATTCAACAGGCTCCGATACGGCTTGAAGCGGATGGCCTGCTCCGTTGGCGGCATCCATCACCTGTGCCACCTTGGTTTCAGCGATTTCATGCGAGTACACCCCGCAGACGCCTTTCCCATCCAGGTGGATCTTCAGCATGATCTGCGTGGCCGCCTCGCGGCTTTTGCCAAAAAAATGCTGCAGCACCTCAATCACAAACTCCATCGGCGTGAAATCATCATTGAGCATGACCACCTGGTACATCTTCGGTGGCTCCACACGCTGCGCGATGCGCTCCACAACCAGCGCACCCCCACCGTCCTCCGGTGGCTGGGGCGTTGCAGGCAGATTCGGCGAGGGAGGAACAACAGGTTTCGTGGCCATTGAGATCATTCTATAAGGCTAAATTTCCACATGCACAAAGATGGTGATGCTTTTATGAACTTCAATACGGCTGCGCCAGCAACCACTGGCGCAGCCGTATTGTCAGCCCCGGCAAAATCTTCCTAGACAGTGCTTTCGTAAACGATTTTGATGGCTTCGTGGCCTGCTTCCTGGGACCAGGCAGCCATCGCCTGGTCGCTGGGGAAGAAGCGCGCCGCATCGCCCAGATTGAGCTCCACGCCGGCCCGTGCCTCGCCCTGGCCGCAGACCACGCCCAGGCGGATCTTGAGGCCGTGGCGCAGCACACCTTCGTCGGTATGCTCCTCGACTGCGGGAAACTCCTGAATCAGCCGCGCAACATCGGGCTGGTGGCGGTCGGTGTTGACCAGCAGGTAGCGGCCAAAGCGGGCCCGCGCATCGGCCAGACCCCAGACATGCTGGGCCTTGGCGCGCAGCCCGCCGCTGAAATGGTCCTGGCCGATGCGGGCGCTTAGAATGACGAATTCATCGTCCTTGAGCTGCTCCTTGTGGCGGTTCCAGGTGGCCTCGTCCAGCGATCCTTCGATGACACCGGTTTTGTCGTCGATCTTGAACAGCACCAGCTTGCCGCGCTGGCCGTTGATGACGCGCATGTCGCTGATGATGCCCGCCACCGTCTGGGGCTCGCGGCTGTCCTTGAGCTGGGAGATGGGCGTACGCACGAACTGGCGCACCTCCAGCTCGACCTCGTCAAACAAATGGCCCGACAGGTAAAAGCCGATGGCGGTCTTCTCCTGCACCAGCCGCTCCTTGATGCCCCAGGGCAGCACATCGGCCAGCGGCGGCTCCTGCGTGCTCGATCCCACGGCGTCATCACCCATCATGTCAAACAGGCCGCCCTGGTTGGCATTGGCATGGGTGGTGGCGGCAAATTCGAAGGCCACATCGACCGATTCGATCAGCGCGCGGCGGTTGAGCTGGATGCTGTCAAAGGCGCCGCCCTTGATCAGCGCTTCGACCGTGCGCTTGTTGAGCTTGCTGCGGTCCACGCGCAGGCAGAAGTCGAACAGGCTCTTGAACGGCCCCTTGGTATCGCCCTGGGGGCCCGTGCCCTTGCCTTCGCGCGCCGCCACAATGGCCTCGATGGCGGCCTGGCCGGTGCCCTTGATGGCGCCCAGGCCATAGCGGATCACCTTGTCGGTCACCGGCTCGAATCGGTGGTGGCCGCGGTTCACGTCGGGCATCTCGAAGGTCATGCCCATCTTCAGCGCGTCTTCGTACAGCACCTTGAGCTTGTCGGTGTTGTCCATTTCCACGGTCATATTGCCGCAGTAGAACTCTGCCGTGTAGTGCACCTTGAGCCAACCGGTGTGGTAGGCCAGCAGCGAGTAGGCAGCGGCGTGCGACTTGTTGAAGCCGTAGCCTGCAAACTTCTCCATCAGGTCGAACACTTCGTCGGCCTTGGCCTCGTCGATGCCGATCTTGGAGGCCCCTTCGCGGAAAGTCGCGCGGTGCTGCACCATCTCCTCGACCTTTTTCTTGCCCATCGCGCGGCGCAGCAAGTCGGCGCCGCCCAGGCTGTAGCCGCCCAGCACCTGGGCCGTCTGCATCACCTGCTCCTGGTAGACCATGATGCCGTAGGTCTCGGACAGCACCTTCTCGACCAGCGGATGCGGGTACTCCACCACTTCCTTGCCGTGCTTGCGCGCCACAAAGCTGGGGATCAGGTCCATCGGGCCCGGACGGTAGAGCGCATTCAGCGCAATCAGGTCTTCCAGGCGGCTGGGCTTGGCCTCCTTCAGCATCTGCTGCATGCCGCGCGATTCAAACTGGAACACCGCTTCGGTCTTGCCAGCCGAGAACAGCTGGTAGGTGCGGGCGTCGTCGAGCGGGATCTCTTCGAACTTGAAGTTTTCCTGCCCCTTGTGGCGCTTGATGATGAACTCGCGCGCGATCTCCAGAATCGTCAACGTCGCCAGGCCCAGGAAGTCGAACTTGACCAGGCCCACAGCCTCGACGTCGTCCTTGTCATACATGGCCACCGCCGAGGTACTGCCCGGCTGCTGGTAGAGCGGGCAGAAATCGGTCAGCTTGCCCGGGGCGATCACCACACCACCGGCGTGCATGCCGATGTTGCGGGTCATGCCTTCGAGCTTCTGGGCCATCTCGATCAGGGTCTTGACGTCCTCTTCCTTCTCGATGCGCTCGGCCAGGATCGGCTCTTCCTTGATCGCGTAGGTGTACTTGTCGCCGTCCTTCGGTGGGTTGGGCGGGTACTTCAAGGTCACATGCAGGCCCGGCTTGTTCGGGATCAGCTTGGAGATGCCATCGCAAAAACCATAGCTCATGTCCAGCGCCCGGCCCACGTCGCGAATCGCCGCGCGCGCGGCCATCGTACCGAAGGTGGCAATCTGGCTCACTGCATTGCGGCCGTACAGGTCCTTCACATAGTCGATCACCCGGTCGCGGTTGGCCTGGCAGAAGTCCACGTCAAAGTCGGGCATCGAGACGCGCTCTGGGTTCAGGAAGCGCTCGAACAGCAGGTTGTAGTGAATCGGGTCCAGATCGGTGATCTTCAGCACATAGGCCACCAGCGAACCGGCCCCCGATCCCCGGCCTGGTCCCACCGGGCAGCCATTGTTCTTGGCCCAGTTGATGAAGTCCGCCACGATCAGGAAGTAGCCGGGGAAACCCATCTTCAAGATGATGCCCAGCTCGAACTCCAGCCGCTCGACATACTTGGGCCGCTCGGCCTCGCGCTTGGCCTCGTTCGGGAACAGCAGTTGCAGGCGGTCCTCCAGCCCCTCGAACGAGGCCTGGCGGAAATACGCGTCGATCGGCATGCCATTGGGCGTGGGGAAATCGGGCAGAAAATACTTGCCCAGCTGCAGGGTGACGCTGCAGCGGCGGGCGATCTCGGCCGTGTTGGCGATGGCGCTGGGCAGGTCGGCGAACAGGGCCTCCATCTCGGCAGCAGACTTCAGGTACTGGTCGCGGGTAAAGCGCTTGACGCGCTTCTTGTTGCCCAGGGTCTCGCCCTCGGCAATACAGACACGGGCCTCGTGCGATTCAAAATCGGCAGGCTTGGTGAACTGCACCGGGTGCGTAGCCACGACCGGCAGCTTGAGGTGCGCTGCCAGCGCCACGGCGGCGGCTACATGGCTTTCATCGTCAGCGCGGCCGGCGCGCTGCAGCTCGATGTAGAAACGGTGCGGGAACAGGCCCGCCAGGCGCAGTGCCACGCTGCGCGCGGTCTTTTCGTCCCCGCGCATCAGCGCCTGGCCGACGGGGCCGCCCTGGGCGCCCGACAGCAGGATCAGGCCGTCCGACAGCTCTTCCAGCCAGGCCCAGGTGCACTGCGGCTGCGCTTTGATGGTATCGGCCATCCAGATCCGCGCCAGCAGTTCCGACAGGTTCAGGTAGCCCTGCTGGCTCTGGATCAGCACGATGATGCGCGACAGCGGCCCGCCTGCCACCTCGGGCTCCAGGGTCAGCTCGGCGCCCAGAAGGGGTTTGACACCTGCACCCCGGCCCGCTTTGTAAAACTTGATGGCGCCGAACAGGCTGTTCAGGTCGGTCAGCGCCATCGCCGGCTGGCTATCACCCGCAGCAAACTTGATCAGATCGCCTACGCGATTGGTGCTGTCGATGATGGAAAACTCGGAATGGATGCGAAGGTGTACGAACATATCCCTGCATTGTAGGAAAGCCGCAGCACCGTCTGTGCAAACCATGGCATATCGGCGGCCGAATGTTACACAGCCCTACTGCCTGCAAGTCCGGCATGGTGTGCGCAGGCCCCGCGCCGATTACAATGGCCCAGATCAGAGGGCGCGGCACGGGCTGCCCCGCTGCGCGGCAGGCCTTGCGGCTGCTCGCAGTTCTTCAGCTTTCCGTCCATGGATTTCAAGCCAAAAATGCTGTTTGCGTACCCCAAATCGAAGGTTCCCGCTATCGCTTCCGTAGCACTTGCCGCTTTGCTGGCAGGCTGTTCATCGACCGATGTGGATCCCACCGCCGGCTGGAGCCCGAACAAGATTTATTCCGAAGCCCGCGACGAGGCCTCTTCGGGCTCGTTCGACAAGGCCATTCCGCTGTATGAAAAGCTGGAAGGCCGCGCTGCCGGCACCGCGATGGCGCAGCAAGCGCAGCTGGAGAAGGCCTATTCCCAGTACAAGAGCGGCGAGAAGGCCCAGGCCATCGCCACCTTGGACCGCTTCGTCAAGCTCCACCCCGCCAGCGAAGGGGTGGACTATGCGCTCTATCTGAAGGGCCTGGTCAACTTCAACGAGAACCTGGGTCTTTTCTCCTGGGTGTCCAAGCAGGACCTGTCCGAGCGCGACCAGAAGGCCGCCAAGGATTCGTTCGAGTCCTTCCGTGAGCTGACCACGCGCTTCCCCGAGTCCAAGTACACGCCCGATGCTGAAAAGCGCATGCGCTACATCGTGAACTCGCTGGCCCAGTACGAAGTGCATGTGGCCCGTTACTACTACGAGCGCGGCGCCTATGTGGCCGCGATCAACCGCGCCCAAAGCGCCATCGCCGACTACAAGGAAGTGCCCGCCCAGGAGGACGCGCTCTATATCCTGATGCTGTCCTACGAGCGCCTGAACATGGCCGACATGGCCGCTGACACCAAGCGCGTACTGGAAGCCAGCTACCCCAACACCCGCCTGCTGGCCAATGGTTTCCGCAAGGAAGACCGCCCCTGGTGGAAGATGTGGTGATGCAGCGCGCCTGATGCGCGTGTGCGTTGACAGCCAAGCGGCTGCTGCAAGTTAAAAACTGCGGCAGCCGTTTTCTTATGGGCGGATCTCTTTTTCCGCCAACGCCCGCAAAAACGCAGGCAAAGCCGCGTCGTCCAGGCTGGGCAGCGGCGGCAACGCCGCCAGCAAGGCTGCGCCATAGCTGCGGCTGTGCAGGCGCTCGTCGGCGATCACCACCACACCCTCGTCGCTGGCAGAGCGGATCAGGCGCCCGACGCCCTGGCGCAGCTGCATGGCGGTCTGGGGCAGCACATAGCGCTCAAACGCATCGCGGCCCGCAGCGCGCAGCGCCTGTACCCGCGCCGCATGCAGCACATCATGGCGCGGCGGGAACGGCAGCTTGTCGATCACCAACAGCTGCAGCGCCTGGCCGGGCAGATCGACCCCTTCCCACAGGCCCAAGGTACCTACCAGCACCCGCCCGGTCTTGCTGCCGGGGGCCGTGCGCATGGTCTGCAGCAAGCGGCGCTTGGGCTGCTCGCCCTGCTGCAGCACGCTGATCGCCTGGCCCTGCAGGCCCTGGCGCAAGGCCTGGGCCAGGGCCTGCACGGCAGCCGTCGATGTGCACAGCACCATGCAGCGCCCGCCCAGCGTCTTGAGGTGTGGCAGCAGCCATTGCGCCAGCGCCTGTGCGCGCTCGGCGGCCGGTGCATCCGTGCCGGGCAGGCCCTGGGGCACCACCAGCCGGGCCTGCTGCGCCCAGTCAAAATGGCTGCGCAAACGCAGGCTCGCGAGCAAAGGCGCATCGCCGGCCTGGCTGCTGTCACTGCGCAAGCCCAGGCCCTGCGCAAACCAGGTCAGCGCATCGTCATCGCCCAACGTGGCCGAGGTGAACAGCCAGCGCTGCACCCCCTGGCCCAGCCAGCTGCTGGCCTGCACCTGGGGGCTCAGCGCCTGCAGCGCCTGCCACAGCCACAGCGGCGATTCCCGGAAGCCCTGGCGCCAGGCATAGCGTCCGTAGGCCTGCAGGTCGCCGGCAGGGCCGTCGCGTACCACAGCGGGCGAATCCCACCAGCGCACCAGATCCTTGGCGGCCCCCTGGGCCCACTGGCGCAAGGCCTGCAGCATCCCATCACCCTGGCCGGCCAGCTGGGCCACCACGGCCGCACTGCCGGCCACGCCTTGCAACGCAGCGACCAGGGCCGACAGCGCGTTGTGCAAATGGATGAGCGCCTGGCGGCTGGTGGCGCGGGCCGCCGCATCCGCGGGCGCCTCTGCCGGCCCCAGCGCCTGCTGCTCGGCATCCATCCACTGCGCCATGGCCTGCTGCACCTGCTGCTGCAGCGCTTGCCACGGCGCAAAGCCGCGCGCATGCACGCGGGTTTCGCGCTCCACCGTCTGCAGGTAGTCGCGCATATCGCCCACATTCAGGCCCTTGGCCAGCACCTTCAGGCCAATGGCCTGCAGCTGGTGGGCCTCGTCCATCACCATGGTTTGCGCCAGCGGCACAAAGCCATGGCCCACGCCCAGCATCTGGCGGTGGCGCAGCTCGCTGAAAAACAAATGGTGGTTGATCACCAAAATATCTGCCTGGGCGGCGCGGGCCCGGGCCTGGTTGGAGAAGCAGCGCTCAAAGTGGCTGCAGCGCTGGCCCAGGCATTCGTCATGGCTGGCGGTGATATGCGGCACCAGGCTGGGCAGGTGGCTGATGTCGTCCAGCTCGGACAGGTCACCACCCTGGGTGCTTTGCGCCCAGCGCTCCACCTGGGCCAGCGCACCGGCATGCTGGCCTTGCAGCTTGCTGCGCGCCTGCTCCAGGCCATGCAGGCAGACATAGTTCTCCCGCCCCTTGAGCACGGCTACCTTGCGCTGCATGCCCTGGTGGGCCAGCAGCGCCGGAATGTCGCGCTCCACCAGCTGGTCCTGCAGCGCCCGCGTGGCAGTACTGACCACAAAGCGCTCCTGGCGGGCCAAGGCCGCTATCAGATAGGCATAGGTTTTGCCGGTCCCCGTGGGCGCCTCGATCGCCACCCGCTGGCCCTGGCCCCAGGCCGCCTCGATGGCCGCAATCATCTGCTCCTGCTGCGGGCGCAGGCGCAGCGGGGCATCACTGGCAAAGGCGGCGGACAAGGGCATCGATGGGATCGGGTTCGGAGGCATGGCAGTCTAGCGCGTTCAGCGCCCTGGCCTGGGCTGCCGGCCCGCAACGCCCCGGGCGTTGGTATACAAACATCGGTTGGCAGCGTAATCCCGCCCGCTTTGGCGGCCCGCCGGGCAATCTGCTCTATGATTCCCCTTCCATCACCCCGCTTGCATACGTCACCCCCTTCGCGCATGAGCACCAGCTACCGCCTCTCTGCCGCCACCGGCCTCCACAAAGGCGACCGGCCCTACCAGCAGGACCAGGTCATCATGCTCGCCCACCCGCGCGCCAAAGGCTGTGTGCTGGCCGTGGTGGCCGATGGCATGGGTGGCCGCAGCGGCGGGCGTGCCGCTTCGGATCAGGTGATGCTGACAGCCAAGCAGGTGTTCGAGCGCTACTCGCCAGAGACCGACAACGCCGAAGAAATGCTGGGCAACCTGGTGCGCGAAGCCCATTTGCTGATCCGCTTGGTGGCCATTGCCGCCGAGCAAGAGCCCCACAGCACCATTGCAGCCTTTTTGATTCTGCCCAACAGCGCCTGCGCCTGGGTGCATTCGGGCGATTCGCGCATCTACCATTTTCGCGATGGGCAGCTGCTCTACCAGACCAGCGACCACTCCTATGTGCAGACCCTGGTCGACCAGGGCCAGATCACGCTGGAAGAAGCGCGCTACCACCCGCAATCGAATATCTTGCTGCACTGCCTGGGCACCGCCGATGACCCGCCCTTGATCCACCACCGCATCCCCATGCTCAAGCAAGGCGATGTGCTGCTGGCCTGCAGCGATGGCATCTGGCATTACTTCTCGCCCGACGAGCTCTCTTCGATCACCCGCCTGCTCTCGCCCCGCGAGGCCAGCCAGTTCCTGATCGAGCGCGCCCGCATGCGCGCCTCGGGCTCGGGCGACAATATGTCGCTGGCCATCGTCAAGGTCGAGCCCCTGCCGGCAGAAGCGACCCAGGCTGTCGTGCCCGGCAGCAAACGCGCCAAGGCCAAACCACCGGTACGCAGCTGAGGCGCAGAGCCGTATACACCCCAAAAAGCAAAAGCCTCGCAGCGATAACTGCGAGGCTTTTTGCTGGTGCGTACTGGGCTTAGAAGCCAGGCATCACTGCACCCTTGAACTGGGTGTCGACAAACTTGCGAATCTCTTCGCTGTGGTAGGCCTTGACCAGCTTGGCCACCCATGGCTGGTTCTTGTCCGCTTCGCGGATCACCAGAATGTTGACATAGGGGTTCTTGGCGTTTTCAACCACGATGGCGTCGGACTTGGGGTTCAGGCCCGCCGAGATCGCGAAGTTGGTGTTGATCGCCGCAGCGTCCAGGTCATCGAGCGAGCGCGGCAGCTGGGCAGCGTCCAGCTCAACAAAGCGCAGCTTCTTGGGGTTCTCGACCACGTCCAGCGGCGTGGCTTTCAGGCCGGCGCTTTCCTTGAGCTTGATCAGGCCATTGGCCTGCAGCAGCAGCAAGACGCGGCCACCATTGGTGGGGTCATTGGGCAGACCGAAGCGGGCGCCCTCTTTGAGCTCCTCGATCTTCTTGATCTTCTTGGAGTAGATGCCGATTGGGAAATTGACGGTATCGGCGGCGACTACGAACTTGTAGCCACGGTCCTTGATCTGGGCGTCCAGATAGGGCTTGTGCTGGTAGCTGTTGGCATCGAGCTCACCGGACTGCAGCGCGGCATTGGGCTGGATGTAGTCGCTGAACTCGATGACCTTGATCTTCAGGCCGTCTTTTTCAGCGATCTTCTTGACCTGCTCCATGATCTGGCCGTGGGGGCCAGCGGTCACGCCGATCTTGATTTCCTTGTCTTGTGCGACTGCGGCGCCAGAGACACCAGCGGCCAGAGCCAGGGCCAGCACGGATTGCAGCAATGTACGTTTTTGCACGGGAGCGATACCTTTCAAATGCGATACCGAACTGTACGCCCGATTTTGCAACGCAACAAAGAACTTTTTGCCATTTGCTTACAACCTCCCGCCGCCCTTGGCGGGGCGCTGTTTACTCGGGCCGCAGTGCGACGTTGTTAAGCTTGTCCAGGCGCTCGGGCCAGTTGCCGTTCCTGGCGTGTTGCTGCAGGATGCGGGTCCAGGCCACCCAGGCATCCCATTGCACGCGCTTGTCCCAGGCATTACCCCACTGGCTGAAACACTGCAGCGCGCTATCGGCAGCGGCCAGCGCATCGGCTTCGCGCCCGGCGCTGAGATAAAGCTGGGCCAGCACCATCTGCGGCTCCCCCACCCAGGGATTGAGCTGCACGGCCTGCTCCAGCACGCCGGTGGCCACATCCAGATCGGTCAGCGGCTGGTCCTGCTGGATCACCGACCAGTACAGCGACGCGGCCGCCGCATCGGCCGATGGGCTCAGGCCCTGGCTGCAGTGGGCAAACACCGGCGGCGTGGGCAGCAGGCCCTGCAAGGCCGGGTGCTGCAAGGCCAGGCCCAGGCTGGCAATCTGCGACAGCATGCGCCCGCTGGGCCGCATCGGGCCCGGCCAGAGCGAGGCCATCCAGTGCGCCTTTTGCGGGCGCTGGGGCACCTGCGGAAAGCTGGAGAAAATATCGTCCTGCCAGCTGAACCACTGCTCAATAGTGTCGGCCATGCTGACGATGATGAAGGCCGCCACGGTATAGGGTTCGACGCGGCGTGGCGCGCCCTGGTGGTCCAGCAGCACGGCGCCATCGGGCTCGATGGCACCGGCCAGCACCTTCTGTACAAACTGGGCGCGCGAGAGAATACAGAACTCGTAGACCAGCTGCTCGGCCGGCTCGCCCACCAGCGCCGCGAGCTGGCTGCGTTCGCTGCTGGCATCGAACTTGACCAGGTCCACAAAGGCATTGCCATAGACGCTGTGCAGCAGGCCCAGCAGCTTGACATCCTCGGGCTGCTGCCACAGCTGCAAGGTGCGCGTCACCCCCAGCAGATGGTGGCGAAAGGTGCCGGCCTTGTGCCAGTCCTGGCCCACGTCGCGGGCCAGCACCACCGGCAAGGCGCGCGCCAGCGCCGGGTGGGCATGGATCCAGTTCTCGTCGAGCAAGGGCTTGGCCCGCAGCCATTGCGCCGGGTCCAGCGCCTGCAGCGGCAAGGCATGTGCGGTGGCAGTGGGCAAGGCGGCATTCATGGCGGTCTCCAAAGCGTGGGCAATGCCGCATTGTAGGCAGAGCCCACCGCGCGCAACGCCCTTGGGCGACAGCCGCCGCTGGCGATGAAAAAAGCCCATGCGCAATGCACATGGGCGTGGGCCACCGCCTGGAACAGCGGATTACTTGTGGCTCAGGCGGCGCACCGCCCAGTCACCCAGGCTTTGCACCAGCTGCACAAAGACGATCAGGATGACGACCACAGCCAGCATGATGTCCGGCAGGAAGCGCTGGTAGCCATAGCGGATACCCAGGTCGCCCAGGCCGCCACCGCCAATGGCCCCGGCCATCGCCGAGTAGCCTGTCAGCGAGACAAAGCTGATCGTCAGACCTGCGACGATGCCCGGCAATGCCTCGGGCAGCAGCACCTTCCAGACGATTTGCCAGGAGGTCGCACCCATGGCTTGCGCGGCTTCGACCAGGCCATGGTCCACTTCCCGCAGCGAGGTCTCCACCAGGCGGGCGATGAAAGGTGCTGCAGCCAGGGTCAGCGGCACAATGGCCGCGGCCGTGCCGATGGACGAGCCGGTGATGAAGCGGGTGAACGGGATGATCGCCACCAGCAAGATGATGAAGGGCGTGGAGCGCACGGCATTCACGAGCCAGCCGACGATCTTGTTGGCGGCGCCGTTTTGCAGGATGCCGCCATGGTCCGTCAGGCGCAGGAACACACCCAGCGGAATGCCGATCAGCGCGCCGGCCACGCCGGATATGCCGACCATGATCAGCGTTTCCCACAACGAGGTGGCAAACAGCTGCAGCATCATTTCAGAAAAATTCTCAAACATCGATGACCTCTTTGCGGGTGTTAGGCGGCCGAGGCCTCGGTATTGACTTCCTGCACCATCACGCCCGAGGCGCGCAGCGCTTCCACTGCGGCGTTGAGCTGGGCCAGATCGCCGCTGGCGTAAACCGCCAGAAAGCCGAAGGTCTGGTCCTGGATCTCATCGACCTGGCCGTTGAGAATGCTCACATCCAGGCCAAAGTCACGGATCAGGCGCGAGAGAATGGGCTGGTAGGCCAGGTTGCCGGCATAGGACAGGCGCAGCAGCTTGCCCTGGCCGCTGGACAGCGCGCCATTGAGGCTGCGCACCCGGTCGATGACGCTGGCGGGCAGCTCCTGGGGCACGATCTCGTCGATCAGGCTCTTGGTGATGGGTTGCTGGGGGCGGGTGAAGACGTCGATGACCGAGCCCATCTCCACCACCTTGCCCGCCTCCATCACCGCCACGCGGTCGGCGATCTGCTTGACGACCTGCATCTGGTGCGTGATCAGCACCACGGTCAGGCCCATGTCCTTGTTGATCTGCTTGAGCAGGGCCAGCACCGAGCGGGTGGTTTCCGGGTCGAGCGCCGAGGTGGCCTCGTCGCTCAGCAACACCTTGGGCTCACTGGTCAAAGCGCGTGCAATACCCACGCGCTGCTTCTGGCCGCCAGACAATTGCGCGGGGTAGCGGTCGCTCAGCGCCGCCAGGCCCACCAGGTCCAGCAACGGGTCCACGCGCTTTTTGATCGCGGCCTTGCCCATGCCGGCCAGCTCCAGTGGCAGCGCGGCGTTGTCAAACACCGTGCGGGACGACAGCAGGTTGAAGTGCTGGAACACCATGCCGATCTCACGGCGCGCGGCGCGCAGTTGCGCATCGTCCATCGCCGTCAGTTCCTTGCCATTGACGACCACCTGGCCCGTGGTCGGGCGGTTGAGCAGGTTGATATTGCGCACCAGCGAGCTCTTGCCCGCCCCGCTGCGTCCGATGATGCCAAACACTTCACCAGCGGCAATGCTCAGATCGACACCGCGCAGTGCTTGGACCGGACCATTTTTGCCCGGATAGGTTTGGGTGATACCCCGTAGTTCAATCATTGGAATAAAGAAAGCGCCCTGCAGCTTGAAGCGGGCGCTTGAAAAACCGTGAATAGCCGTACTGTAAGCGATGCAACAGACAGCAGCAAAGAACGAAATTTTAGTTCTTTACAACCGCCGGTTATTTCAGCAGGTCATTTTTGATATCAAAAAGCAGATGGCTATCCGCCATTTCCGCGGGATTCGCGCAAAATGCCAGCCACGGCGTCCGCCACTGCCTCACGGATGGTCGTGTCGATCTCCAGCTGCAGCGACGATTGCAGCAACGCCGTCTGCTGCACCACCACCTTGAGCACCGCAGCCGACAGCCGCGTATCCAGTGTCTCCTGCACACGCCGCGTCACCCGGCGGGTGATGGCGTCTTCCAGCGCCTGGGCCGTTTCGGCAGCCGATTCAACCAGTTGGCTGGCGGCATCGGTCACCCCGGCACCTTCGGCCCCTTGCGAACTTTGCACATGGCCGGGTGCCGCCAGGCCCGCGCTGTCATCCACCACCGCCCCGGCCCCGGCCAGCGGAGCGGTGAACGGTGCTGGCGCCAAGGCTGGCACCAGGTCATGCATGTCTGCACGCTCGCCTTGCACGGGTTCAGGCGCTGCCCAGGCCTGCGCGCCACTGCCCAGCGGCAGCGCCGCATCGGTCTGTTGCGCCCAGCCGCTGTAGGTCGGCAGATCGGCAATATCGTCAGCAGGCACCGGCGCTGCCCATGCGCCAGAGGCCGGTGCATCGGTATCGCGGCGCCTGCGCAACACGTCGACACTGGACGGTGTGCTGTCTGCCGCTGCGGCAGCGGCAGCGGCTGGCCCAGCGGGCACCCCCTGGGCCAGCGCGTCGGCCGCGTCCTGTGCGGCTTCCTCGGTCAGCGTGGGCACAAACTTCGGGGGAATGCGGGACTCGGTCATGGCTCAGTCCTCCGTCTTCATCACCAGATCGCGGCGCTCGATGTCGTACCCCATCGCGGCATAGGCGCGCCAGCGCGCCCGGGCCTGCTGCCGGTCCTGCTCATCGTCGGCGCTGACCACCTCGATCACCCGCTCGAAGCGGGTCACGTCAGCAGGCATCTGCGTGCCCAGGTTGAGCAGCACCCTGGTGTGCGGCAGGCTGCCCGCCAGATCGCTGACCAGCACCGTCGGCGAGCGCTGCAGCACATCCATCTCCGCGTCTCCCCGGCAGTGGGCCAGAAACTGGCTGGCACCGCCAAAGGACCACAGGGCCTCATCGAGCTGGGCTACCATGGCCGGCTCACCAAGGACCACCAGCGGAATGTCCATGCGCTGGAGCTTGCGCGCCAGCTTGCAGGCATAGGCCAGCTTGCTGGGCGCGTTGAAGTGAAACGCTACCGTCGTCGAGGTCGTCATAAGGCAGGCTGTGCTTACTGGGCGTCCGCCTTGTCAGCGCCGTCGATATTGACCGCCGCCTTGCCCGGCTTGTCCAGCACCACAGGCTTGTCTGTCTTGCTGGCCTTGGCAGGCTTGACGGTCTTGGCTTGCTCGGCAGGCGCTGCGCTCTGGGCGCTGTTCAGCAGGTACTGCAGCAGCAAGCCCACGGGGCGGCCCGTGGCGCCCTTCTTGGCGCCGCCGCGCCAGGCGGTGCCGGCAATGTCCAGATGCGCCCAGGCCATGGTGCCGACAAAGCGCTGCAGGAACTTGGCGGCCGTGATGGCCCCCGCCGGGCGGCCACCCACATTGGCCACATCGGCAAAGTTGGTCTTCAGGCCTTCGGCATATTCGTCATCCAGCGGCATGCGCCAGCAGTGGTCCTGCGCCTGGTCGCCGGCAGTCTGCAGCGCCTGGGCCAGTGCGTCGTTGTTCGAAAACAGGCCACTGCGCTGCGCACCCAGCGCGATCACGCAGGCTCCAGTCAAGGTGGCGATATCGACCACGGCGCTGGGCGAGAACCGCTGGGCATACGTCAGCGCGTCGCAGAGCACGAGGCGGCCTTCGGCATCGGTGTTCAGGATCTCGATGGTCTGGCCGCTCATGCTGGTGACCACATCACCGGGCTTGACCGCCGCGCCATCAGGCATGTTCTCGCAGGCGGGAATCAGGCCGACCACATTGATCTCGGGCTTCAACTCGGCCAGCGCACGGAAGGTGCCCAGCACGCTGGCGGCGCCGCCCATGTCGTACTTCATCTCGTCCATGTCGCCCGCAGGCTTGATCGAGATGCCGCCGGTATCAAAGGTGATGCCCTTGCCGACCAGCACCACCGGCTGGCTGTCCTTGTTGGCGCCGTGGTAGTGCAGCTCGATGAAGCGCAGCGGCTCCTTGGAGCCCTGGGCCACGGCCATGAATGAGCCCATGCCCAGTTTGGCCACGTCCTCAGGCTTGTGGATCTTGCACTTGATGCGTTTGTGATCAGCAGCCAGCGACTCAGCGGCCTCGGCCAGCAGCTTGGGGGTCGCGTAGTTGGCGGGGCGGTTCGCCCATTCGCGGGCAAAGGCCACGCCTTGCGCGGTGGCCTTGGCCACTTCAAACGCCTGGCCCAGCGCCGGAGCATTGGGCGCGCCCAGCACCACGGACTGGAGTCCCACCGCCTTGGCCGACGGCTTGGTGGTGCGGTAAAGATAGGTGCTGTCGGCCAGGCATTGCACAAGCGCGTGCAAAGCGGCGTCGGCCAACGGCTGGGCACTGACCACGGCGGCGCGCCCGATGCCCTCGCGCGTCAGCGGGCCGGAAACGGCCGCCAGCGCCTGGCGCACGGCCTGGGGCGAACCGTCGCCCACGCCCAACAGCAACAAATGGCGGGCTTCAATGGCGGGCACCGCATACATGGCCAGCAACTTGCCGGTTTTTGCCTCAAAATCACCATTTTTCTGCGCGTGCGCAATCAGGGTGGACAATGCATCACTGGTTTTGGGCTGCTTGTCGGCTACCAGCACGATCAGCAGATCGCCGGACTGCAATGCGGCCGAAGCCAAATCCAGAGTTTTGAGTTCAAAGTTCATAATCGGTGCTTTCCTTCTCGCCAATGTTATTCGATTCCTCGATCCGTAAAGAGCTATCCCGCAGCT
The DNA here is from genome assembly GCF_964277875.1 of uncultured Comamonas sp. Taxonomy (NCBI): domain Bacteria; kingdom Pseudomonadati; phylum Pseudomonadota; class Betaproteobacteria; order Burkholderiales; family Comamonadaceae; genus Comamonas; species uncultured Comamonas sp. Next base: position 139,228 of record NZ_CAXYJV010000041.1, on the reverse strand, counting down.
TTGGCGCCACCTTGGTGGTGCTCGTGACTGTGGTGATGACGATGATGCTCATCAAAGTGCTGGGCCAGGCCTCGCGCGGCAGCGTCAACCCTTCCGATGTGTTGCTGGTGATGGGTTATACCGTGCTGGGCCAGCTGCCGACCATTTTGAGCCTCTGCCTGTTCATCGCCGTGGTGGCGACCTTGTCGCGCATGTACCGCGACAGCGAAATGGCCGTGTGGTTCAGCAGTGGGCAAAGCCTGGTCAGCTTTCTGCGTCCGCTGATGCGCTTTTCCTGGCCGATCATGGTGGTAATCGCCGTGCTGGCCCTGCTGGTATGGCCCTGGGCCAACCAGCAGATTGTGCAGCTTCGCGCCCAGTATGAACAGCGCGGCGACGTCGACCGCATCGCGCCAGGGGAATTCCAGGAATCGTCGGACGGCTCCCGCGTGTTCTTCATCGACCGCGATCGCAACTCGGACCTCGAAGCGAGCAATGTCTTCATCGTGACCAACGAGGAGAAGAAGGACACCGTCACCACCGCCAAGAGCGCACACCTGGAAGTGCAGGAGAATGCGCGCGTCGCCGTGCTCAATGATGGCCAGCGCGTCGAGAAGACCAAGGACAACCCCGGGCTGAAGGTCAGTGACTTCAAGGAATACGGCACCCGCATCGGCAGTGCTGCCACGATCGACCCCAATGATATGGGCGCCGTCAAGAACATCCCCACCCGCCAGCTGATGGCCAGTGAGGAGCCCCGCCTGCTGGGCGAGCTGGGCTACCGCCTGGGTCTGGCGATTGCCGCGATCAACTTTGTCGTGCTGGGCCTGGCCATGGCCAGCGTCAACCCGCGGGCGGGCCGCAGCAGCAGCCTGGTGTTTGCGCTGTTTGCCTTCATCGTCTATTACAACCTCATGACCTTTGCCCAGAACTGGGTGTCTTCGGGCAAAGCCTCGCTGCCGCTCTCATTCGTTCTTATCCACGGCTTGACAGCCCTGCTCGCCTGGACCTTGCTGCTCAGCCGCAACCAGCAGTTCTCGCTCCTGCAATGGGTACGCCGCAAGGGGAGCCGCGCATGAAGACCTTCCGCAAAATGATCTACCGGGACATCGCCGTGACCGTCGGCTTTGTCACCCTCGCCTTCTTGGCGCTGTTTTTTTTCTTTGACCTCGTCGACGAGTTCCGCTGGATCGGCACCGGCACCTATGAGCTCAAGGATGCGCTGCTGAGCGTGGCGCTGAACATCCCCAACCACATCTACGAGCTGCTGCCGATCACCGTGCTGATCGGCACGATCTTTGTGATGGCGCGCATGGCGCAGACCTCGGAGTTCACCATCCTGCGCACCAGTGGCCTGGGCCCCTGGCAGGCACTGGGCAGCCTGCTGAGCATTGGCCTGGCTTTCGTCGTGCTGACCTTTGCGATCGGCGACTATGTGGCGCCCGCCGGCGAGCAGGCGAGCCAGCTGGTGCGTGCCCAGCGCTTTGGCCAACTGAGCACCGGCCGCACCGGCGCCTGGCTGCGCGAGAAGCGCGAGGACGGCATGGCCGCCATCAACGTGCGCGCCATCTCGCCCGAAGGCGATCTGCAGCGTGTGCGGGTCTACAGCTTCGATGACCAGGGCCGCATCCAGATGCAGCTGACCGCTGCCGGTGGCAAGTTTGGCAATGGCGTCTGGCAGTTGCACCACATCCAGGAGCAGCGTTACTACCTGGGCGACCAGCGCCAGGCGCGTGTCGAAGTCAAGAACCTGGAGACGATGGACTGGCCGACGTCGGTGACCAGCAGCATGGTGGCCGCCGCCGTGCTCAAGCCCGACCAGATGAGTACCTACGACCTTTTCCTCTACGTCAGCCACCTGCAGGCCAACGGCCAAAGTGCGCAGCGCTATGAGATCGAGCTGTGGCGCAAGGTGTTCTACCCCATCAGCTGCCTGGTGATGGTCGTGCTCGCCCTGCCCTTTGCCTACCTGCACTTCCGCTCGGGCGGCATCACCGGCTATGTGTTTGGCGGCGTGATGGCCGGCATCAGCTTCTTCCTGCTGAACAACGTGTTCGGCTTTGCCGGCAACCTGCAGAACTGGCACCCGATGCTGACTGCTGCTGCGCCGGGGCTGATCTACTCGCTGCTGTCACTGGGCGCCTTCAGCTGGCTGGTGCTGCGAAGGTAGCGGGGCTTGGGAACCCTCTGCAAACTCCCTGCGTCGGGCGAGGGTTCTGCAGAGGTTTTCCAGCCCCGTGATCAAGCCCCAGGTCGGAGTCCCCGTTCTGAAGAGCAAAGCCCTGCAGCATCGCTACTGCAGGGCTTTGCTAATTCTTGGCAATTACTCAAACTTCCGCTCAGGCATCCTCACGCGGCAGCGACAGCGCCGCTGCCATCTCGCGCATCAGATCGGTCTGGGAGATGATACCCACCAGCTTGCCCTGCTGGTTGACGACCGGCACATGGTGCAGCTTGGCGCGCGAGAAGACCGCAATCAGGTCCACCATGCGGTCGTAACTGCCTACCTGGGAGACCTCGGCCGTCATCAGGTCGGCCACCAACTGGCCGGCGTCTTTCTTGCGCAGCACCCAGTGCTTGAGCTTGCTGCTGAGCGCGGCCGGGGTGGCGGTCAGCGCATGGTTGAGCAGATCGGTGGCGGTGATGATGCCCACCACCCGCTGCGCAGCATCGACCACCGGCAAGGCCTTGACCCGGTGCTGCTGCATCAGCGACCAGGCATCCTTGATGCTGCTCTCCGGCCGCGTCGCATGCACCGGATGGGACATCACATCCTCGCAGCGCACATTGCCCAGGGTGCGCTTGAAGGCCGCCTGGCTTGCGCCCTGCAGCAGCGCTTCCAGATCGGCACGGCTCACATCAAGCACGCCATTGAAATGCTCCAGCGCGTCGTCCAGATCGCTGCCCTCGATGCGTGCGCTGGACGCGCGCGATGGCTGCACTGCCTGCGGCTTCTGGCTGTGCTGGGGCGCGGGGTAGCGCTTGCCGGTCATGCGGTTGTAGGCGGTGGCCAGCAGCACCAGAACGACCAGGTTCAGCGCCACCGGGTTGAGCAGGATCGACACATCGTGCCAGCCCTGGATGGCCATCCACATGGCCAGCGCAGCGCCCGGCGGGTGCAGGCAACGCAGCACCACCATCACCATGATGGCAAGACCCACCGCCACCGCCGCAGCCAGCAGCGGATCCGGAAACACCAGCACCGCGACCCATCCCGCCAGCGCCGACAGCAGCGAGCCGCCAATCACCGGCCAGGGTTGCGCCATCGGGCTGGATGGCGTGCCTATCAGCAGCAAGGCGCTGGCCCCCATCGCGGCAAACAGCCAGGGGGTGTGGTCATGCTGGCCCCAGGTCTGGCTGGCCAGACCGGTCAGCCACAGCACCACCATCGCGCCCACCACCATGCGCGCCAGCTCCAGCCCGTTGACATGCGCGGCCGATGGCAGAAAGTTGCGCAACCACAGCTGCAGCCGCGCGCGGCGGCTGGTGGTGCCCGGCGAAGATCTGGGTGGCGATGGCGGACGTGCAGAAGACATGGCGCGGCAGAAGTCGAGATGAAGGCGGGAGGTCCGCCATCATAATCAGGCCCCGGACTACAGACCCAGCCGCGGCTGTCACCCCTGCTGGCGGCATCGTCATCGCCACCAGGCATTTGGCGACAAATTGTCAGCACATGACCGACAAAAGCTGCATTTCACAACGCAATTTGTCATTCGAACGACACAGTGTCGATAGAATCGGCGGTTTACTGTGACGGCCCTGACCATGCGCGATCGAATTGCTGTTTTGCCCCAATACCTGATGCCCAAGAAATGGATGACCGCGCTGGCCGGCTCATTGGCATCGGCGGAGCTGGGCGGCGCAACCGCCAGCTTCATCCGCTGGTTTGTCGGCAAGTACCAGGTCAACATGGATGAGGCAGCGCAGCCCGATATCGCGCAGTACAAGAGCTTCAACGACTTCTTCACCCGGGAGCTGCGCCAAGGCGTGCGGCCGATGGCCCAGGCCGATCTGGTCTGCCCGGTCGACGGCGCCATCAGCCAGTGCGGCGCCATCGCACAGGACCAGATCTTCCAGGCCAAGGGCCACAGCTACAGCACCACGGCGTTGCTCGGCGGCGATGCACAGCTGGCCGCGCAGTTCACCAACGGCCAGTTCGCCACCATTTATCTGAGCCCCCGCGACTACCACCGCATCCATATGCCGTTGCGCGCCAAGCTGCAAAAGATGCTCTATGTCCCGGGTGATCTGTTCTCGGTGAACCCGGTCACCGCGCGTGGCGTGCCCGGCCTGTTTGCACGCAATGAGCGCGTGGTCTGCGTGTTTGAATCGCGCATCGGGCCTGTCGTCATGGTGCTGGTCGGCGCCACCATCGTGGGCAGCATGTACACGACCTGGCATGGCCAGGTGAATCCCCCGCGCTCGCGCAAGGTGCGCAGCTGGGACTACCAGACCCAGCCGATCGTGCTGGAGCAAGGCGATGAGATGGGCCGCTTTCTGCTGGGCTCGACCATCGTGCTGCTGCTGCCCGAAGGCAAGAGCACGTTCAACCCCGACTGGGCAGCGGCTAAGCCCGTGCGGCTGGGCGAGGCCATGGGTACGCTCAGCCGCTGATGCGGAGCGATCTGGTCCATACCCCACCAAGCCGCCGCCCAGGCGGCTTTGTTTTTCAGCCCACCAGCGGCAGCAACTGGCGCCGGCTGCGGAACACATGCGCCTGCCCGGTCACCGGATCGGTAAAGCGCAGCTCGCGTGCCAGCAGCTGCAAGGGCCGCGAGAAATCACCCTCCGGCGGATCATTGACCTCGGGGTAGAAGGCATCGTTGCGGATCGGCAGCCCCAAGGCCGCCATGTGCACACGCAGCTGGTGGCGCTTGCCGCTGACGGGCTTGAGCCCATAGCGCGCCCAGGCGCCCTGCTGCTCCAGCAGTTCCATATGGCTGTGGCTGTTGGGCACGCCAGCCACCTCGTGCATCAGAAAAAAGCGCTGGCTCTCTTCCATGCGGCTGCGGTGCTCGCGCGGAAACACCAGGTCTGCCCGCCACGGCGCCACCGCCTCATAGGTCTTGTCCATCGCCCGGTCGCGGAACAAGGCCTGGTACTGGCCACGCGTGGCCGCATCCTTGGACAGCAGCAGCAGCCCGGCAGTGTCGCGGTCGATGCGGTGCAGCGGGGAGAGATGGGCATTGCCGGTCGCATTCTTCAGCCGCACCAGCAATGAGTTCTGCACATACTTGCCGGTGGGCAGCACCGGCAGAAAATGCGGTTTGTCCACCAGCAGCAGGCGCTCGTCTTCGTACAGCACATCGGCATCGAAAGGGATGGGCAGCTCGCGCTCCACCTTGCGCCAGTAGTACACCCGCATGCCGGGTACAAAGGCCTGCGCCGGCCCCAAGGTCCGGCGTGTTCCATCGACCACATCGCCCGCCTGCATGCGCTCAAGCCACTGCGCAGCGGTGACCAGGGGCAGGCGCTGGGCCAGAAAATCCAGCAGCAGCCCGCCGCCGCGCGAAGGCAGCACCACGCAGCTGGGGCTCACGCCCTCGCGCATCCAGGTAGTCGGGTCGGTCTGTATCGTCATCTCGGAGGCGATTGTAGTCATCCCGAGCGAGGGTGGGCGGCCTGCGCGCGCGGCAACCTGGCAGAGATCGTCCATATGCGCCCAGGGTCTTGCAGGCTGGGCACAATAGCGGCACTTCTAGGCGCCCGGGGCCGCCCTGCGCAACCGCCTCTTTCGCAGCACTCCAAAAAATAACAGACCATGACTGCCAACGCATCGTCCGCCTCCAACCTCGCCCTCCATCCCGTCACTGCGCAAGAGCGTGTTTTCAACGGCTGGCATCTGGCCTCGCTGTGGTTCAGCCTGGGCGTGGGACTGCTGGTGATGCAGGTCGGCGCCTATCTGATGCCCGCGCTGTCCACGCAGCAGGCCCTGATGGCGATCATCGGCGGCTCGGTGGTGGGAGCGGGTCTGCTGGCCTGGGTGGGCAAGATCGGATGCGACACGGGGCTGTCGAGCGCCGCGCTGATCCACCATGTCTATGGCCGCCACTTTGCCAAGCTGCCGGTACTGCTCAATATCGTGCAACTGCTGGGCTGGGGTGCTTTCGAGTTGGTCGTGATGCGCGAATCCACGGTGGCCATTGGCCGCCAGGCCGGCGGCATGCAGGCGGCGTACTGGCCCTGGCTGGCGACCCTGCTCTGGGGCGGGCTGCTGGTGGCGCTGATGACCGGCTCCATGGTGCGGCTGGTGCGCCAGCTGATCTCGCGCATCGCGCTGCCGCTGGTGGTGCTGTCGCTGCTGTGGCTGAGCTGGCAGTTTGTGGGCATGGCAGTGCAGCAGGGCCTGCCTGCATTGTGGAGCCGCGCCGGCGCCGGCGGCATGGGCGTGATGCCCGCACTCGACCTGGTGGTGGCCATGCCCATTTCCTGGCTGCCGCTGGTGGCCGACTATGCCCGCTACGGGCGCGATGGCCGCAGCGCCCTGGCCGGCACCTGGATCGGCTTTGGCATTGCCAATATCTGGTGCTATGCACTGGGTGTGCTGGTGGCCCTGGTGCTGCCCAGCACCGACCTGGTCGCTGCCTTGCTGCTGGCCCAGGGCGGCTTGATTGCGCTGTCGCTGGTGCTGCTCGATGAGGTGGACAATGCCTATGGCGATGCCTACTCGGGCGCAGTATCGGCCCACAGCCTGCTGCCGCGCTGGGGCGTGCGCGGCTGGGGCATTGCGATGGCTGTAGCCAGCACTGCGCTGGCCGTGGTGCTGCCGATGCACAGCCTCGAGCCCTTTTTGCTGACCCTCAGCTCCATCTTTGTGCCGCTGTTTGGCGTGATTCTGGGCCGCCTGTCCTGGGGTGGCTACCAGCCTGGCAATGCGCAGGCTGCCGTGCACCTGCTGCCCCTGGCGCTGTGGCTGGGTGGCATTGCGCTCTACCACGGCCTGGCCGCCTGGGCGCCCCAAGCGGGATCGGCCTTGCCCACCCTGGCGCTGACCTTTGTGCTGGCATTTGCCACCCGCTCCAGGGCCTGAAAGCCTGGTCTGGCTAGGCAGGATCCTCGTCGAACAGCGAGGCCTCGAAGCTCGAGTTGACAAAACCGTCCGTCGACTCCAGCACGGCAGCCACTAGCTGCGCGCTCGCCTTGGCCGCACCCCGGTGCGCCTGCGCAAACTGCAGCGCTGCGCGGCGCATGCGGCTGTGGCTGGCCCTGTCGGTGGCAATGGCCACGGCCTGCTGCAGACCTTCGTCCATGCCTGGCACGCGCAGCCCGGCACCGGCTTGCACGCTGCTGTCGGCCGCCTGCGCAAAGTTGAAGGTGTGCGGGCCCATCACCACCGGGCAGCCGCAGGCGGCCGCCTCGATCAGGTTCTGGCCGCCCAGGGGCGCAAAGCTGCCGCCCAGCATCGCCACATCGGCCAGGCCGTAGTACAGCTGCATCTCGCCCATGCTGTCGCCCAGCCACACATCGGCAGGCTGCGGCCCCTCATGCCACTGGCTGCGGCGTGATATCTGCAAACCGGCACGCTGCAGCAGTTGCACAATCTCGTCAAAACGCTGCGGGTGGCGCGGCACCAGCAGCCATTGCACCTTCGCAGCGGCTTCCGGGTCGCTGCTGCGCAGCTGTGCCAGCGCCTGCAGCCACAGGGCCTCTTCGCCCTCCCGGCTGCTGGCCAGCATCACCACCGGCTTGCCTGCCGCATGGTGCCAGGCCTGGCCCTGGGCCAGTTGCGCCGCATCGGGTTCGACATCGAATTTGAGGTTGCCCAGCACGGCAGTGACCTCGGCCCCTGCGGCGCGCAGGCGGGCGGCATCGGCCTCGGTCTGCGCGATCACCGAGCGTAGGCTTTGGTAGGCCGGGCGCGCCAGCCAGGCCAGGCGCTGGGCACCGCGCAGGGATTTTTCGTTGAGCCGGGCATTGGCCAGCACCAGTGGCACATGCTCGCGCTGGCAGCCAGCAGCCAGGCCCGGCCACATCTCCGTCTCCATCAGAATGCCGATCGAGGGCCGGAAATGGCGCAAAAACGCGTTCACGCTGGCGCGGTCATCCCAGGGCTGCCAGACCTGGATATCGCCAGGCAGCAGCAGCTTTTGCCCCTCCTCACGGCCAGTGGCCGTGCCGTGGGTCAGCAGCAGGCGCAATGCGGGTATCTGCAGCCGCAACTCGCGCAGCAGGATGGCCGCAGCGCGGGTCTCGCCCAGCGATACCGCATGGATCCAGACCAGCGGCATCTCGGGCACCGCCCGGTAGCGCGGCAGATCGCCGTAATCGCCAAAACGCTGCTCCACCATCTGGGCGTAGCCGGGCTCCTGCACCGCGCGGCGCGCCAGCTTGCGCCGCACCAGCGGGCGGGCAAGCCGTGCCACCCAGCCGTAGAGCATCAGGCTCAGACCCATCGACTTGGCCGCGCCTTAGTGCGACGCGCTGCCGACCACGGCATCGGGCTTGACCTTGAGCAGCAGCGCTTTCATCTCGTTCTGGATGCGGTGCAACGCTGCCTGCGTGTGGCCTTCAAAGCGCAGCACCAGCACCGGCGTGGTGTTGCTCGCACGGATCAGACCAAAACCATCGGGCCAGTCCACCCGCAGCCCGTCAATCGTATTGATCTGGGCGGGTTCGCTGAACACATCGGCCGCCATCTCCTGCAGCTGGGCGCTGAGCTTGTGCGGCTCGCCCTCCTGGCATTCCACATTGAGCTCTGGCGTGCTGTAGCTGCTGGGCAGCGCATGCAGCAGTGCGCAAGGATTTTGCGCCTTGCTGAGGATCTCCAGCAGGCGGCAGCCGGCATAGGTGCCGTCGTCAAAGCCGTACCAGCGCTCCTTGAAGAAGATATGGCCGCTCATCTCGCCGCCCAGCGGCGCATTGGTCTCGCGCATGCGCGCCTTGATCAGCGAATGCCCGGTCTTGTACATCACCGGTTTGCCGCCTGCGGCCTCGATCGCCGGCGCCAGGCGCTGCGAGCACTTGACGTCATAGACGATCTCGCCACCGGGCACGCGCGAGAGCACGTCCTGGGCAAACAGCATCATCTGGCGGTCCGGGTAGATGTTCTGGCCGTCCTTGGTCACGATGCCCAGGCGGTCGCCATCGCCGTCAAAGGCCAGGCCGAGCTCGGCATCGCCGGTCTGCAGTGCCTCAATCAGGTCACGCAGGTTCTCGGGCTTGCTGGGGTCCGGATGGTGGTTGGGGAAGTTGCCATCCACCTCGGAGAACAGTTCGGTCACCTCGCAGCCCAGCGCGCGGAAGATGCCCGGCGCGGTGGCGCCGGCAATGCCGTTGCCGCTGTCCACGACGATTTTCATCGGGCGGGCCAGCTTGATGTCGGAGACGATGCGCTCGACGTAGGCTGCCGTCACATCCTCCTCGCGCAGCTTGCCGCCGCCCTGGAAGCGCCAGCATTCCTTTTCCATGATCTGGCGCAGCTTCTGGATCTCTTCGCCATAGATGGCGCGGCCGGCCAGCACCATCTTGAAGCCGTTGTAGTCCTTGGGGTTGTGGCTGCCGGTCACCTGGATGCCGCTGTGGCACAAGGTGCTGGCGGCAAAGTACAGCATGGGCGTGGTCACACGGCCCACATCGATCACCTCGATACCGGCCTCCACCAGGCCCTGCATCAGCGCGCGGCTCAAGGCATCGCCGGACAGCCGTCCGTCACGCCCCACCGCGACGACCAGCTCGCCAGCGGCAATCGCCTGCTGGCCAAATGCGCGGCCCAGCTTCAGTGCCACGCTCTCGTTGAGCGTGCTCGGCACGACGCCGCGGATGTCATAGGCTTTGAAGATTGTCGAAGAAATCGGCACAGAACTCACCTTGTTGTTGGCGCAGAACAGGCATGAAAAACGGCCTCCTGGAGAAGCCGCGCCATCACTGCGAGACAGCTATTGTAGGCACGCTCCGGGCCAGGGCCAGCCAGTTGCCCATTTGGCGGCCAGGGCGCAGCGCCGCCAGACGCGCCACCGGGCCCGCGTACAGGCGGATGGGCCGCGCCGCTGCGGCCCTTTCACTGCCCTTTGCACGGCACGCATCAATACACCGCAAGAATGTCACCAATGGCCAGCGCGGCGCCCGCTAGCATGCTGTCTGCCCTTGCGAGAACCTATGCGCCCCAACCCTTCCTCAGCGGCTGCCTCCGCCCCTGGTCCTTCCCACCTGTCGGCGGCGCCCAGCGCCAGCCGCTGGCTGCCCCCTTTTGTGCTGCTGGCGGTGCTGTGGGGCGCGTCCTTTCTTTTCATGCGCCTGGGCGCCTCGCAGTTCGGGGCGGTGCCTACCGCTGGCCTGCGTGTGATTCTGGCGGCGCTGTTCCTGCTGCCGGTGATGCTGATGCGTGGCGAATGGCCTGCGCTGCGCCAGCACTGGAAGCCTGTGTTGTTCTCCGGCATCATCAATTCGGCCATTCCGTTTTCACTGTTTGCCTACGCGGTGGTCTACATGCCCACCGGCATGGCCTCGGTGCTCAACGCCTGTGCTCCGCTGTTTGGGGCCTTGGTGGCCTGGCTCTGGCTGGGTGACCGCATCACCGGCCTGCGCGTCACCGGCCTGCTGATCGGGTTCACCGGCGTGGCCCTGCTCGCGCTGCATGACAAGCCGGCCACCGCAGGCGCGGCCAGCTGGAGCGCCTACGCCGCCATCGCCGCTTGCCTGTGTGCGTCGCTGAGCTATGGCGTGGCGGCCAGCTTTGCCAAGCGCTACCTGGTGGGCGTGCCGCCACTGGCCACGGCCACCGGCAGCATGGTCGGTGCCAGCCTGTGCCTGCTGGTCCCCACGGTTGCGATGTGGCCCAGCCAGACGCCGTCCTGGACCTCCTGGCTGGCCGTTGCCGCCTTGGCGCTGCTGTGCACCAGCGTGGCCTACATCCTGTATTTCCAGATCATCCAGACCGCCGGGCCCAGCCGCGCGATTGCGGTCACCTTTCTAGCGCCGGTATTTGCGCTGGTCTATGGCAACTGGTTTCTGGCGGAGCCCATCACCGCCTGGATGCTGGGCTGCGGCGCCGTGGTGATTGGCGGCACCATGCTGTCTACGGGGCTGATTGGCCGCAAACTGCGCTGAGATCAGGCTTTCTTGTGCTCGTGCTTGCAGTCGGCGCAGAGGCCCTGCAGGCGCAACTCGGTCTGCTCCGGTGCCAGCCCCTGCTCCTGCAGCACCTGCAGGTACTGCGCCATGGCCTGGTTGACCTGCGCCGTGGCCGCGTCCCCGGCTTGCTCGGCCAGACTTTGTACCGAATGGCAATCGGTGCATTCATAGCGCACCTGCAGCGGCTCCGGCGCGTTCGCACGCAGCGCATAGCGCGTCAGGCGCTCGGCATCGACGCTTTTGACCAGCTTGCCGGCAGCGGCCAAGCGATCGAGCAAGCGGTAGCTGGTGACCCGGTTGACCTCGACGCCCATCTTCTGCAGCCGCGCCTGCACCTCGGCCACAGACCATTGCACGCCCGGCTGGCCACCGACCAGGGCCAGCAAAGCCTTGGTAGCGCGCGTGGCACGCATGCCGGGCGGCAGGGACTGCACGCTCAAGGCGGCAGTGGCAGGGGATGGGGTACGGGCGGACATCGGTGGCGGGGCGGAATGGCTTTGATGCAATTGTGTTGCATTATGCCCATCGCCCGCGCCCGGCACCCACGCAGCGCTACTTCAACCAGTCTGCAAAACGGGTTTCCAGCTTGTCGACCTTGGGCGCCACCACATAGGTGCAATAGGGTTGGCGTGGGTTGTTGTCGAAATAGTCCTGGTGGTAGGCCTCGGCATTCCAGAAGTGCTGCAGCGGCTCCACCTCGGTGACCACCGGCGCACCCATCTGGCCGGAGGCATTGAGCTTGTCGACGAAGGCCTGGGCCTGGGCCAGCTGCTCGGGCGTGGTGGTGTAGATGCCGCTGCGGTACTGCGGGCCCACATCATTGCCCTGGCGGTTCAACGTGGTCGGATCATGGGTTGCAAAAAAGATGTGCAGCACCTTGTCCAGCGGCAGCACCTGCGGCTCGAAAGTCAGTTCCACACATTCGGCATGGCCCGTCGTGCCGGTGCACACCTGTTCGTAGCTGGGGTTGGCGATCTGGCCATTGGCATAGCCGCTGACGACCTTGACGACGCCCCGCACACGCCCGAACACCGCCTCGGTGCACCAAAAACAACCTCCGGCAAGATAAATTTTTTCCACGGGGGACTGGCTTTCACTGGACATGATGACTCCGGCAACATTAAGGCAAAACATCGGCTCCGGCGCTGAGAAGCAAGCCGTGAGACAGGACCATTTTTAACAGAGAAAAAGACAGCCTGATGCCAACGCTGGCTCTATATGTTTCAGGTCGTTCGCTTGACTTGTCGCGGGCAGCCGCCTACATTACTAACCCACTGGTCATTAACTTTTTGATTGCGCCGCCCACCGTGTCCACCCCGCCCTCTCCACCTGCTTTGGCCACGCCTGCGCCCCGCCGCAGCCGCCGCAAGGAGGCCCGGCCTGGCGAGCTGCTGGATGCGGCGCTGGACCTGTTTGTCAGCAAAGGCTATGCAGCCACCAAGGTCGAAGAAGTGGCCCGCCAGGCCGGTGTCTCCAAGGGCACGCTGTTTCTTTATTTCCCGAGCAAACAAGAGCTGTTCCAGGCGGTGGTGCGCCATGTGCTCAGCAGCCGTTTTGCCGAGTGGGATCTGGAGCTGGACACCTACCAGCACGACACGGCCACCTTGATCCATTATTGTTACGAGGTCTGGTGGCAGCGCATTGGCTCGACCAAGGCCTGCGGCCTGCCGCACCTGGTCATGGCCGAGGCCCACAACTTTCCCGAGATCGCGGCCTTCTACCGCCAGGAAGTGGTACTGCCCGGCAACCGCCTGATCGAGCGCGTGCTGCGCCGGGGCATGGAGCGCGGTGAGTTGGCCCCCATCGATCTGGACTATGGCGTGACCCTGGTGCTGGCCCCGCTGATCTTCTGTGCCAGCGTCAAAAGCACCGGCGGTATCTGCTTGCCCGATCACGATTTTGATATCCCCCGCTTCTTGCAGATGCAGGCCGATGCGCTGATGCATGGCATGGGGCACCCGTCCAAGGGCAGTGCCCCATGAAGCGCTTCCTGCCATGGCTGGCCGCCGCCGTGGTCGTCGCGCTGCTTGCCAGCGGGCTGTGGCGTGGCGTCAAAACCCAGCAGCAGCGCCAGCAAGCGCTGGCCCAGGCCGAACAGGCCAAGGCGCAGGCCGTCTACCAACTGGCCGCAAGCGACGCGATCACCGTGGCGCCGCAGACCCTGGTGCTGAGCCTGCCCATCAGCGGCACGGTGCAGGCGGTGCACTCCGCCACCATCAAGGCCCGCATCGCCGGTGAGCTGCAGCAGCTGCAGCTGCGCGAAGGCGACCCGGTGCGGGCCGGCGAGGTCGTCGCACGCGTAGACAGCACCGAGAGCCAGGCCCGACTGGCGCAGGCCCAGCAGCAGGCCGATGCCGCCCGTGCGCAGCAAGATATCCAGCAGCGCCAGTACGACAACAACCGGGCGTTGGCCAACCAGGGATTCATCTCGGCCACGGCGCTGGAATCGTCGCAGTCGCAGCTGCAGGCCGCGCAGGCCAACTACCAGGCAGCGCGCTCGGCGGCCGATGTGCTGCGCAAAAACCTGAGCGATACCGTGCTGCGCAGCCCCATCCAGGGCCAGGTGGCCCGCAAATGGGTCAGCAATGGTGAGAAGGTGGGCCCCGACGCCAATGTGCTGGAGGTCGTCGACCTGCGTGAGCTGGAGCTGCAGGCCCAGATACCCGCCGCCGATTCGCTGCAACTGCGCCTCGGTCAGACGGCGCAGCTGCAGATCGATGGCAGCGGCCAGACCATCAGCGCCCAGGTGGTGCGCATCAACCCCCAGGCCGATGCCAACAGCCGCAGCGTGACGGTGTACCTGCGCATTGCGCCGCCAGCCGCGCCCGCAGGCGCTGCAACCCCAGCGCTGCGCCAGGGCCTGTACCTGCAAGGCCAACTGGCCACCGGCCAGGTGCAGACCCTTGCCGTGCCGCTGGCCGCCGTGCGCACGGACAAGCCCGAGCCCTATGTGCAGCTGCTCAGCCCCCAAGGCGAATCGGGCGAATCGCTGCGGGTGCAGCACCAGCCCGTGCTGCTGGGCACGCGCAGCCAGCGTGATGGCAAGACCTGGGTGGCCATCAGCCAAGGCCTGCAGGCCGGCCAGCGCATTCTGGGCGGCCAGGTGGGCCAGCTGCGCGAGGCCACGCCGGTGCGGCTGGCGCCCGAAGCCGTACCCGCCTCGCCCGCGTCGCCCGCGTCCTGATCCATGTGGTTCACCCGCCTCAGCCTGAACAACCCGGTGCTGGCCACGATGATGATGGCCGCACTGGTGGTGCTCGGCCTGTTTTCGCTGCAGCGCCTCAAGGTCGACCAGTTCCCCAACATCGATTTTCCGGTGGTTGTCATCACGGTGGACTATCCCGGTGCCGCGCCCGAGATCGTCGAGAGCGAAGTCACCAGAAAGATCGAGGAAGCCGTCAACGCGGTGGCCGGCATCAGCGCGCTCACCTCGCGCAGCTACGAAGGCACGGCCGTCATCATCATGGAGTTCCAGATCTATGTGGACGGGCGCCGGGCCGCCGAGGATGTGCGCGAGAAGATCGCCGCCGTGCGCCCCTTGCTGCGCGACGAGGTCAAAGACCCGCGCGTGATCCGCTTTGACCCGGCCGATGCCGCCGTCTGGTCAGTGGCGCTGCTGCCTGACCCCAGCCGGGGCACGCCGCCCAGCGCGATCGCGATGACCTCCTGGGCCGACCAGGTGCTCAAGAAGCGGCTGGAGAATGTGCGCGGCGTGGGTGCCGTGAGCCTGGTGGGCGGCACACCGCGCGAGATCAATGTCTACCTGAACCCGCAGCAGATGGAGGCGTTGTCCATCTCGGCCAGCGAAGTGGCCGACGCGGTGCGCCGCGAGAACCAGGACCTGCCGCTGGGCTCGGTGCGCTCGCGCGAGCAGGACCGGCTGGTGCAGATCGATTCGCGCATGAAGCGGCCCGAGGACTTCAACCAGATCATTGTGGCCCGCCGCAACGGCGCGCCCATCTACCTGCACCAGGTCGCCCGGGTGCAGGATGGCGCGCAGGAGCTCAAAAACCTGGCCTTGTACAACGGCACCCGCACCTTGCTGCTGTCGATCCAGAAATCGCAGGAGGAAAACACCATCGAGGTGGTGGACGGCCTGCGCCGCGCGGTGGCCGAAATCACGCCCGAGCTTCCGCCGGGCCTGCGGCTGGAGCCCATTGCCGATGCCTCCCGCCCGATCCGCGTGGCCGTGGACAACGTGCGCCAGACCCTGGTTGAAGGCGCCGTGCTCACCGTGCTGATCGTGTTTCTGTTCCTGCACTCCTGGCGCTCCACCGTCATCACCGGCCTGACCTTGCCGATCTCCATCATCGGCACCTTCTTCTTCATGTATGCCTTTGGCTTCACGATCAATATGGTGACCCTGATGGCCTTGTCGCTGTGCGTGGGCCTGCTGATCGATGACGCCATCGTCGTGCGGGAAAACATCGTGCGCCATCTGCAGATGGGCAAGTCCGCCTACCGTGCTGCGCTGGAGGGCACACAGGAGATCGGCCTGGCCGTCCTGGCCACCACGTTGTCGATCGTCGCCGTGTTTCTGCCCATCGGCTTCATGGGCGGCATCATCGGCAAGTTCTTCCATGAGTTCGGGCTGACCATCGTGGTCGCCGTGCTGCTGTCGATGTTTGTCAGCTTCACGCTGGATCCGATGCTCTCCAGCGTCTGGCATGACCCCAGCGTGCACCCCGGCGGCAAGCCTGCGCGCAACCGGTTCGCACGCGCGCTGGGCCGGGCACTGGCCGGCTTCGAGGCGGCGACCGAGCAGCTGAGCGCTGGCTACCAGCGCCTGCTGGCCTGGGCGCTGCGCCACCGCCTGGCCAGCCTGCTAGTGGCGCTGGCCATCTTCATCCTCAGCCTGCTGTTGCTGCCGCTGCTGGGTACCGAGTTTGTGCCGCGCGCCGATTTCTCCGAAACCCAGATCCGCTTCAATGTTCCGGTGGGCGCCTCGGTAGAGGCGACCGAGGCCCGCGCCCGCCAGGTCGAGGACGTGGTGCGCCGCAACCCGGCCGTGCGCTACACCCTGACGACGATCAACACCGGCAATGCCAACGGCAAGAACTACGCCAGCATGTACGTGCGCCTGGTGGATCGCAGCCAGCGCAGCCAGGATGTGCAGCAAATATCGGCCAGTCTGCGTGCCGAGCTCAACCAGATTGCCGGCATCCAGGTCACGCATGTGGGCCTGCTGGAGGCCGTGGGCGGCCAAAAGCAGGTGGAGTTCTCGCTGCAAGGCCCCGATCTGCGGGAGCTCGAGCGCCTGGCGCGCCAGGTGAGCGAGCGCCTGCAGCACATCCCTGGCCTGGTGGACCTGGACAGCAGCGTGCTCGAGCGCGAGCCCATCGTGCAGTTGCAGTTCAACCGCGATGCCGCATCCGACCTGGGCCTGCCGATGGGCCAGGTAGCCACCGCGCTGCGTACCCTGGTGGAAGGCGACACCGTCGGCAACTGGCGCGCCGGCGACAACCAGACCTATGACGTAAGGGTGCGCCTGGCGCCCGAGGCGCGCGAGAACCCGCACATGCTTGCCCAGTTGCCGCTGACGGCGATGGGCGCCAATGGCCAGCCCCATACCGTGCGCCTGAGCCAGCTGGCGACCTTGACCGAAACCACCGGCCCCAACCGCATCAACCGCCGGGCGATGAACCGCGAAGTCGCCTTCAATGCCAACGCCCACCAGCGCAGCGCTGGCGAGGTGGCGGCCGATATCCGCGCGGTGCTGGCGCAAACCACCTTCCCGCCCGGCTACCGCTACGAATTTGCCGGCAGCACCAAGAACATGCAGGAATCGTTCGGCTACGCGCTGTCGGCACTGGCATTGGCGGTGATCTTTATTTACATGATTCTGGCCAGCCAGTTCCGCAGCTTTTTGCAGCCGCTGGCGCTGATGACCTCGCTGCCGCTGACCCTCATTGGCGTGGTGCTCACGTTGATGATGTTCGGCACGACCTTGTCGATGTTCTCGATCATCGGCGTCATCTTGCTGATGGGCCTGGTCACGAAAAATGCAATTTTGCTGGTGGACTTTGCGATACGGGCCCGCCAGCCGCAGTTGGCAGAGGACGGCCAGACCGTGCCGGGCCTGCCGCGCGAGCAGGCGCTGCTGCTGGCCGCCCAGGTGCGGCTACGCCCGATCTTGATGACCACCCTGGCCATGGTGTTTGGCATGGTGCCACTGGCCTTTGCGATGAGCGAAGGCGCCGAGCAGCGCGCGCCACTGGGCCAGGCGGTCATCGGCGGGGTGATCACCTCGTCGCTGCTGACCCTGGTGGTGGTGCCGGTGGTCTACTGCTACCTCGATGATTTTGCGAAATGGGCCGCCCAAAAGTGGCGGCACCCCGCTATGGAACGCTAAGCGGCCTAAAATAGGGGGTTTTTTCTTGCCCCACCCCAACAAGCCAACCGGAGTCTGCAATGAGTTTGCCACTGAACATGTCCCCCAGCACGGATGATAAGTACCGCGCAGCACGCTACAACATGGTCGAGCAGCAGGTGCGCCCCTGGAGCCTGGGCGACGAACAGGTGCTGGAGCTGATCGGCACCTTGCGCCGCGAAGAGTTTGTGCCCGATGGCCTGCAGGACATGGCGTTCATGGATATCCAGCTGCCCTTGCTGGGCGATGACGGTGAAGAAGCCATCGCCAACGGCCACTGCATGCTGCCACCCCGCGTCGAAGCACGCGTGCTGCAGGACCTGAAGCTGCAAGCCCATGAAAACGTGCTGGAAATCGGCACCGGCTCGGGCTACATGGCAGCGCTGATGTCGCGCCTGGCCAAGCAGGTCACCTCGCTGGAGATCGAGCCTGCGCTGGTCGAGCTGGCCCGCGCCAACCTGCACCGCGCCCAGATCAAGAATGTCGATGTGGTGCTGGAAGACGGCTCCAACGCGCAGGCCATCGGCGGCAGCTATGACGTGATCGTGCTGAGCGGCTCGGTCTACGAAGTGCCGGCAGCGCTGCTCGACAAGCTCAAGGAAGGCGGCCGCCTGATCGCCTTCGTGGGCACCGAACCCATGATGCGCACCACCGTCTACACACGCACGCAAGGCAGGCTGACGATCAGCCAGCCCTGGGACACCGTGGTGGCCCGCCTCAAGGGCTTTGCCGAAGCACCCCGCTTCAAGTTCTGATGACCCCCGCAGCGCGGCGGCCTGGGGGCCGGCTGCGCTGCAGAAAGTGATGTATGGAGCAAATCCGTCCCGCGCAACTCAATGAATGGCTGGCCCAGCATGCAGACCAGAACCCCCTGGTGCTCGATGTGCGCGAGCCCTGGGAGCTGCAGACCGCCTCGGTCAAGCCTGAAGGTTTCGAGCTGCTGAACATCCCGATGCAGCAGATTCCGGCGTCGCTGAACCTGCTCGATGAAGACCGCGCCATCGCCTGCCTCTGCCACCACGGCATGCGCAGCATGCAGGTTGCCGTGTTCCTGGAGCGCCAGGGCTACACCCAGGTCAGCAACCTGACCGGCGGCATCGACCTCTGGACAGCCGAGCGCGACCCTTCGGTGCCCCGCTACTGACCACCGGTCATCGTCGTCTGCGGCACGGGGTGGGCAACCGCCCTTCACGTGCCAACCTTCTTACCACCACCTTCTGCACCATGCGCCAAGCCCCCGCCCTGCCCCGTCCGAGATCAATCTGCGCCGCAGCCGCTGCGGTGCTGCTGGGGCTGGCCCAGTTGCCCGTTCAGGCCCAGAGCCTTTTGCAGATGGTGGAGCAGGCCAGTGGCTATGACGCCCAATGGCAATCGGCCCGCGCCAACCTGGATGCGGCCATCTCCCGGGGCGAGCAGGCACGCGCCGGCCTGCTGCCGCAGGTGGGGCTGCAGGCGCAGTCCCAGTACAGCCACACGGCCATCAGCAACCCCGAGTTGCGCCTGAATGGCCCCAACCACCAGATCGGCATTACTGCCAGCCAGCCGCTCTACCGCCCGGCCAACCGCATCGCGCTGGAGCAGGGCCGGCTGGGCGGCGATATCGCGCGGCTGCAGCTCGATGCCGCCAGCCAGGACCTGCTGGTGCGGGTGGCCCAGGCCTACTTTGACGTGCTGGCCGCGCAGGACAGCATGGTGTTCGTGCAGGCGCAAAAAGCCGCGGTCAAGGAGCAGCTGGCGGCCGCCAAGCGCAACTTCGATGTGGGCACGGCCACCATCACCGATTCGCGCGAAGCGGAGGCCCGCTATGATCTGGTGCGCGCCCAGGAAATCGCCGCTGAGAACGACCTCACCGTCAAACGCCTGGCGCTGGACAATGCCGTGGGCACGCCCGGCAACCAGCCCTGGCCGCTGAAGCAGCCGGTGCTGCTGCCGGTCACCATGCCCGACAATGTGCTGATGTGGGTGGACCAGGCCCAGAGCGAACAGCCGCAGATCCGCATTGCCCAGCTGGCCACCAACAACGCCAGGCTGGACACGAAGAAGGCCGAAACCGGCCACCTGCCCACCGTCGACCTGCAAGCCACCGTGGGCCGCCAGCTCTACCCCAAGGGCAGCGTCACCATGCCCACCCATGGCTACAACGCCAACCAGGCCACCGTCGGTGTGGTGCTCAACGTGCCGTTGTTTGCCGGTTTTTCGGTGCAAAACCGGGTCAAGGAAACCCTGGCGCTGGAGACCAAGGCCGAGGCCGATCTGGACAACGCCCGCCGCACCGTGGCACAAAACGTGCGCAGTGCCTTCTTTGGCCTGCAGTCGAACGCCAGCCAGGTCAAGGCGCTGGAAGCAGCCGAGGCATCGAGCCAGCTTGCACTCGATGCCAACCTGACCGGCTACCAGGTGGGCGTACGCATCAATATCGATGTGCTCAACGCACAAAGCCAGCTCTACCAGACCAAGCGTGATCTGGCACTGGCCCGCTACAACACCTTGCTGGGCCAGCTCAAGCTCAAGCAGGCCGCCGGCACGCTGACGCTGAACGACATCGAGGTACTGGACCGCAGCATGCTGACCAGCGCAGCCCCCACTGCGGCGGCCACACCAGCCCTGCCGCTGCTGCCAGCACCCCAGCCCGCAAGCCCACGCTAAAGCGCCAACCCGCCTTCGGCATCGGTCTGCACACTGCTGCCATCAAGGCGCAGTGCCAAACAAGGCCGGCCGCGCGGCATCCGAGGGCAGCACACAGGCCACATCATGGGCGCAGCCCGGCACGGTGTAGAGAGGCTGCGGGCGCGGCGGTTGCAGCACCTGGTTGACATAGGCGGCATAGCCGTCCCCCCGCTGGCGGCGAAACGGCCCTTGCAGCATGGCGGCACAGGATTTATCGAGTGCACCGTAGCTGGTGCCCTTGCCGGCGTGGTTGTCGAGTGCCCCTTCCAGGTAATGGATATCTGCCTGGCGGTAGCGCTCCCGGGCTTGGGCGGCGTTCGAGCCCAGGTAGGACGGCAGCGCTTGGGTGCCGTACTTCCAGTGGTCATAGCCCGGGCAGGATTGCGCTTCAGGCACCTGCATGCGGTAGCTGCAACCTGCATCGCTGCAAGCGGCCCAGTCCACATCCCTGCCCGCACGCTGGGGCTGCGGGCGCAGCGGATCAAAATACAGCCAGGTGCCAGGGTCGGCCACCACATAGCGCAGCGATACCCCGGCGGGCGGTTGCTGTGCAAAGCCGATGCTGCGCTGGAGCATTTGCCCACCAGCGGAAAAACCCGCCAACGTGATCTGGCGCACGCTGGGCCAGCGTTGATGGATATGGGCGATCAAGGCGTCCAGCGCGGCAATCGCGTTGATCGGGGTGTTGCCCGCACCGGGCTGGGAGTTTTGCGCGGCCAGCCAGCTGCCACAGGTCCACAGCGCATCTCCCGGCTCCGGCGCGGGAGTGCCCTGGGTGCGGCAGCGCTGGGCCTTGTCGCTGGCCACCTGGTAGAGCGGCGCAATGACCAGGGTGGTGTCCAGGCGCCCTGCGCTGCGTGCAGCGTCCAGCGCAGCGTTGAAGCTGCGGTTGGCATCCCTCGGAAAGCCATGCATGATCAGCAGCGCCGTTGCCGGCCCGCCGAATCCATCCGCCTTTTCGCCTTGCGGCGCCAGTGACGCATAGAAATGCATGCGCCCGGCCTGGCCTGGCAATGCAAAACCGTGGTAACAGGCGTCTGATGCCTGTTCGGTACAAGTCTGCGGGGCGGATGGCGGGCTGGATGGCGGCCCAGAGGCCGCCCAGCCACTGCAGGCCAGCAAGGCGGCCAGGCCAACACCAGAAGCGAGCGTGCGAGCAGTCATGTCGGTACCGTTGTATGCCAAGACCTGCCATCGTAGGCCTTTGCAGCCCAGCGGTGCAGCATTGGGGCGGGATTTACCTGGCAGCGACAGGCCGGAGACCTGCACGACATGGTGGACGGCGGCGCAGCGCACAGAAAACAAAAAGCCTCTTGAACATCACATTCAAGAGGCTTGTTGAGTGGTGGGTGATACATGGATCGAACATGTGACCCCTGCCGTGTGAAGGCAGTGCTCTACCGCTGAGCTAATCACCCGAAATCTCTCGCCGTCAAGCCCTCTATTATGACAGCAAATATTTGCTGGCCGTAAAAATTAGGCCAATTTTCTCCAAATAGTTTTACCGCCACTGGATTTGTCCAATTGCGCGAGCACGTCCTCATGGGCTGCCAGCTCCGCATCGGAAGGCAGGATCACCGGCAGATCAAACTGCGCAAAGTCCACCTTCTTGATGACCACCGCCGAGCCGGATTTGTTGTTGGATGCCATGCTGTCGGATGACAGCAGTTGCTCCTGCCCGCGCGTCATGTTGATGTAGACGTCGGCCAGCAGCTCGGCATCGAGCAAAGCGCCATGCAGGTCGCGGCCGGAATTGTCCACTTCGAGGCGATCGCACAAGGCATCGAGCGAATTGCGCTTGCCCGGAAACAGATCGCGCGCCATCAACAGCGAGTCGAGCACACCGCTGACCATGCTCGATAGCGCAGGCATGCCCACCCGCTCGAACTCCTTGTTCAGGAAGCCCATGTCGAAGGGTGCATTGTGGATGATCAGCTCGGCGCCTTCCAGGTAGGCCCGGATCTCTTCGGCCTTCTCGTGAAAGCGTGGTTTGTCAGCGAGAAACTCGCTGGTGATGCCGTGCACACGCAGCGCGTCTTCATGGCTTTCCCGGTCGGGGTTGAAGTACAGGTGCAGATTGTTGCCGGTGAGCTTGCGGTTGAGCAGCTCGACGCAGCCCAGCTCAATGACACGGTCACCATCGACGACAGACAGACCCGTGGTTTCCGTATCCAGAACAATTTGGCGCGACATCTACAACTTCCTCGACTCAAAACAGCGATTGTAAAAGCCGGGCGCTTCGATACGCCCGGCCCGGCAGATGCTCAGTGGTTTTCCTTGGCGTGGTTGATCGAGTACTTGGGAATCTCCACGGTCACATCCTCGCGCGCCAGAATGGCCTGGCAGGACAGGCGGGACTGCGGCTCCAGGCCCCAGGCACGGTCGAGCAAATCGTCTTCTTCCTCCTCGGAAGGCTCCATGGAATCGAAACCCTGGCGCACGATCACATGGCAAGTCGTGCAGGCACGGCTCATGTCGCAGGCGTGCTCGATGTTGATGCCATTGTCCAGCAGCGCCTCGCAGATCGATGTACCGGTAGGCGCCTTGATCTCGGCGCCTTGGGGACAGTATTCGGCATGGGGCAGGATTTTGATGATAGGCATGGGAGTGTGGTTCTTCTTGCTGTAGTCGGTTAAATGGATTGCACGTTCTTGCCGGCCAGGGCCTGGCGGATGCCACGGTTCATGCGCTCGGCGGCAAAGGCCTCGGTGCCCTTGGCCAGCGCGTCGGTGCTGGCCTCGATCTCGGCGGCGCTTTCGCTGTTGGCCAGCGCATGGCGCAGCTGGTCCATCAGCGCATCGACCTGGCTGCGCTCGGCGTCGGCCAGCAGGTCGCCATCGGCGTCCAGCGCGCTTTGGGTGGCGATCAGCAGGCGGTCGCCATCGACCCGCGCCTCGACCAGCGCGCGTGCCTGCATATCGGCCTGGGCGGTGCTGAAGCTGTCGCGCAGCATGTTCGCGATCTGCTCGTCCGAGAGGCCATACGAGGGCTTGACATCGATATGCGCCTCTACACCGCTCACCAGTTCTTGCGCGCCCACGCTCAGCAGCCCATCGGCGTCGATGGTGAAGGACACGCGGATGCGCGCCGCGCCCGCGGCCATCGGCGGGATGCCGCGCAGCTCAAAGCGCGCCAGGCTGCGGCAGTCGGCCACCAGATCGCGCTCGCCCTGCACCACATGGATGGCCAGGGCCGTCTGGCCGTCCTTGTAGGTCGTGAAGTCCTGGCCGCGTGCGGTCGGAATGGTTTCGTTGCGGCTGACAATGCGCTCGACCAGGCCTCCCATGGTCTCGATGCCCAGCGACAGCGGGATCACATCGAGCAGCAGCAAGTCGCCATTGGTGTCATTGCCGGCCAGCTGGTTGGCCTGGATCGCTGCACCCAGGGCCACCACCTCGTCGGGGTTCAGGTTGGTCAGCGGCGGCTTGCCAAAGAAGTTGCCGACAGCCGTCTGCACCTGGGGCATGCGCGTGGAGCCGCCCACCATCACAACGCCTTGTACCTCGTCCTTGGCGAGCTGGGCATCGGCCAGCGCACGGCGCACGGCCGTCAGGGTCCGGGCGGTCAAGGCCTGGGTGGCCACATCAAAATCGGCACGGCTCAGGGGCAGCGAGATGGTCTGGCCCGACAGTTGCGCCGAGAAGATGACCTGCTCGGCATCGGTCAGTGCTTCTTTGGCGGCCTTGGCGGCCAGTCGCAGTACCGCCTTGTCCTGCGCGGTCTGCACCGCGGCGCCGGTTTTCTCCAGCACCCATTGGCCCAGCGCCGCATCATAGTCGTCCCCGCCGAGCGCCGAGTCACCGCCGGTGGCAATGACCTCGAACACGCCGCGCGCCAGGCGCAGCACAGAGATGTCGAACGTGCCGCCGCCCAGGTCATAGACGGCGTAGATGCCTTCAGAGGCATTGTCCAGGCCATAGGCAATGGCCGCAGCCGTGGGTTCGTTGATCAGGCGCAGCAGCTTGATACCGGCAAGCTGGGCCGCATCCTTGGTGGCCTGGCGCTGTGCATCGTCAAAATAGGCCGGCACGGTGATCACCGCGCCATACAGGTCATTGTCGAAAGTGTCTTCTGCGCGGTAGCGCAAGGTGGCCAGGATCTCGGCGCTGATCTCCACCGGGGTCTTGCGGCCGGCCACCGTCTCGATGGCCACCATGCCGCTGCCCTCGGGTTGCACCAGCGCATAGGCCAGTTGCTCGGGCGCGTGGATATCGGCGAGGTTGCGGCCCATCAGGCGCTTGGCCGAGGCAATGGTGTTGGCGGCATCCACACCGGGATGGGCGAGCGCCGCATGACCGATGTCGCGCTTGCCATTGGCGTGGTAGTGCACCACCGATGGCAGCAGCACCCGGCCTTCATCATCCGGCAGGCATTCGGCCACGCCGTTGCGTACGGCAGCGACCAGGGAATGCGTGGTGCCCAGATCAATGCCCACGGCGATGCGGCGCTGGTGGGGATCGGGAGATTGGCCAGGTTCTGAAATTTGGAGCAATGCCATGGATGCGATCTATCTTGTGTTCTCTTGCCTGCGGCCCGCAAGGGATGCGGGCGCAGCGGTCTCAACGGGGGGCGCCAAGGCATGCTGTGCGGCCTGGTGGGCCACCCTGCCTTGGTCAAAAGCCTATTGTCCCAGTTGCTCGCGGCGGCGGTCGATGTCGCCGCTAAATCGCGCAACAAACATGAGGGCTCTCACCTGCTGGGCCGCCTGTGCGTAGTCACGCTCCACATCCAGCAGTCGCTGGCAGCGCTCCAGCATCGCGCGGCGGGCACTGGCCACCTGGTCGTCCAGCGCGTCCACATCGGCTTGGGACTGCGCCTCTTCCAGCGCCTCGCGCCACTCCATCTGCTCCATCAGAAAAGCGGTGGGCATGGCGGTGTTGTCTTCGGCACGGATGGGTGCGTCATGCAGCTCGCACAGATAGGCGGCGCGCTTGAGCGGGTCCTTGAGGCGCTGGTAGGCCTCATTGATGCGCACCGACCACTGCATCGCTACGCGCTGGGCAGCAGCACCTTGCGACGCAAAGCGGTCCGGATGGGCCTGCTTTTGCAAGGCCTTCCAGCGCTCGGCCAATTGCTGGGCGTCTTGCGCAAACTGCAGCGGCACGGCGAACAGTTCGAAATCGTTGGATTGCAGAATCATCATGAAAAAACCGCCTGGCAAAAGCGCAGGCGGTTTGCAGTTTTGGCATCAGCGATGCCGACAAACAAGGCCAGACCGGCCAGGGATGGCCAACCGGGCGCCTGAACCTGAGGCCTCAGATTCTGAAGCTCTCGCCACAACCGCAGCGATCGCGCTCATTGGGATTGTGGAACTTGAAGCCCTCGTTGAGGCCCTCACGCACAAAGTCCAGCTCGGTGCCGTCGATATAGGCCATGCTCTTGGGATCGACCAGCACCTTGACGCCGTGGTCCTCGAACACCACATCTTCGGGCGCTGCCTCGTCCACATACTCGAGCTTGTAGGCCAGGCCCGAGCAGCCGGTGGTCTTCACGCCCAGACGCACACCCACGCCGTGGCCACGGCGTGACAGGTAGCGGTTGATATGGCGCGCAGCCGATTCAGAAAGCGTGACAGCCATGGCGCCTTAAGCCTCCGCCTTGGCGGTGTGCTTGGCCTTGTAGTCGTTGACTGCAGCCTTGATCGCGTCTTCCGCCAGGATCGAGCAGTGGATCTTCACCGGTGGCAGAGCCAGCTCTTCGGCGATCTGGGCGTTCTTGAGCGCAGCGGCTTCATCGAGCGTCTTGCCCTTGACCCATTCGGTCACCAGCGACGACGATGCAATCGCCGAGCCGCAACCGTAGGTTTTGAAGCGAGCATCCTCGATCACGCCGGTGTCGGCATTGACCTTGATCTGCAGCTTCATCACGTCGCCGCAGGCCGGAGCGCCGACCATGCCGGTGCCCACGGATTCATCACCCTTGTCAAAAGAGCCCACGTTACGGGGGTTCTCGTAATGATCAATCACTTTGTCGGAATATGCCATCTTGGTACCTCTTAACAGTTATCGGCTGCGCCGGCTTTAGTGGGCAGCCCACTGGATGGTGCTCAGATCAACACCGTCTTTGTACATTTCCCACAGGGGGCTCAACTCGCGCAGCTTGGTCACGTTCTCACGGATCGATGCGACGGCGTAGTCGATGTCTTCATTCGTCGTGAAGCGGCCAAACGTCATGCGCAGGCTGCTGTGCGCCAGCTCATCGCTGCGGCCCAGCGCGCGCAGCACGTAGCTGGGCTCCAGGCTGGCGGAGGTGCAAGCAGAACCCGAGGACACGGCCAGGCCCTTGATACCCATGATCAGCGATTCGCCTT
Source organism: uncultured Comamonas sp. (assembly GCF_964277875.1). Lineage (NCBI taxonomy): Bacteria > Pseudomonadati > Pseudomonadota > Betaproteobacteria > Burkholderiales > Comamonadaceae > Comamonas > uncultured Comamonas sp. Next base: position 112,832 of record NZ_CAXYJV010000041.1, on the reverse strand, counting down.
CGACGAAGTTGAAGCTGATGTTCAGGTTGTGGGGCACGCGGTGGGTCAGGTCGCCGTTGACGAACACCTGCTCGATGTCCAGCAGGCCGTCGAGCATGCGCTGCTGCAGCGCCTTGGCATGGGCGTAGTCCTTGGCCATGTCTTCCTTGGCGATGCGGAAAGCCTCGCCCATGCCGACGATCTGGTGCGTAGCCAGCGTGCCCGAACGCATGCCGCGCTCATGGCCACCGCCGTGCATCTGCGCTTCAATGCGCACACGTGGCTTGCGGCGCACGTACAGCGCACCAATGCCCTTGGGACCATAGGTCTTGTGCGAGGCCAGACTCATCAGGTCCACCTTCAGCGCGGTGACATCGATCTCGACCTTGCCGGTGGCTTGCGCCGCATCCACGTGGAAAATGATGCCCTTTTCGCGGCAGATGTTCCCGATGGTGTCGATGTCCTGGATCACGCCGGTTTCGTTGTTCACGAACATGACGCTGACCAGAATCGTGTCGGGACGAATGGCCGCCTTGAACACGTCCAGGTCCAGCAGACCATCTTCCTTGACGTCCAGATAAGTGACCTCAAAGCCTTCGCGCTCCAGTGCACGCATCGTGTCGAGCACCGCCTTGTGCTCGGTCTTGACGGTGATCAGGTGCTTGCCCTTGCCCTTGTAGAACTGGGCAGCGCCCTTGAGCGCCAGATTGTCAGACTCGGTGGCACCGCTGGTCCAGACGATCTCGCGCGGATCGGCGTTGATCAGTGCGGCGACTTGCGCGCGGGCCTTCTCAACCGCCTCTTCCGCCGTCCAGCCCCAGGCATGGCTGCGCGATGCAGGGTTGCCGTAGTTCTCGGACAACCAGGGAATCATCGCTTCAACCACGCGTGGGTCCACCGGCGTGGTGGCACCGTAATCAAGGTAAATAGGGAAATGTGGGGTCGTGTCCATATCTGGCTCTACTGGCGCGTGCTGGTGGCACCCGCAAAAACTCAAAACGCAATCATCGAATGACTTGCACACCCTCTGGAAGGCGCAACAAGACCTCCCGGCACCGTGAAAGGCACCGGGGATGCGGCGACCAGCGCCGCATCAAGAATCAGGATTTGGCAAACACATTGCCCAGCGCAAACACCGAGTTCGGTGCCGTCACGCGAATGGGCTTGACCACCGGCGTGGTCGAGATGGCGCGGCGCACGATCGGCTTGTCTTCGATCTGGATGCCCTTGGCCAACTGGTCGTCCACCAGCTTTTGCAAGGTGACGGAATCCAGAAATTCAACCATGCGCTGGTTCAGCGATGCCCACAGCTCGTGCGTCATGCAACGGCCGGCTTCACCCATACAGTTTTCCTTGCCACCACACTGCGTGGCGTCAATAGGTTCATCTACCGACACAATGATGTCGGCAACTGTGATCTCGGCGGCCTTGCGAGCCAGCGTGTAGCCGCCACCGGGGCCACGGGTGGATTCCACCAGCTCATGGCGGCGCAGCTTGCCAAACAGCTGCTCCAGATACGACAGCGAGATCTGCTGACGCTGGCTGATGGCAGCCAAAGTTACCGGGCCATTGTTCTGGCGCAAAGCCAGATCAATCATTGCAGTGACTGCAAATCGGCCTTTGGTAGTGAGACGCATAATCGTTCCTTAGAGGTCAGGCTTGATAACCATAGACGCCCAATGCAAGCAAGCCACCCGCAATGACATCGTCGTAGCCTGTCGCTCCACCCTGCATGCAGGGTAGGTCCCATTCATCGATAGGCTTTTTTCTTGTTGTTGAGTAATTTGTGTCAGTATAGCACAATGCCCCCTGAATTCGCTCGGGTAAGCAAAGATTACTTACAGAAACTGACAACGCTAGAGGCTGCGGGTATTCCCTGCCCCTGGAGAAGCGCCACCAAAAGCCCTTTGCTTCAAAATGGTTAATTGGTCGCGGGCCTGGGCTGCCGCCTCGAACTCGAGATTGCGCGCCGCCTCCAGCATCTGTTTTTCCAGGCGCTTGATTTCCTTGGCAATCTCCTTTTCGGACATGTCCTCGACCTGGGCGCGGCTCATCGCCACCTGCTGGGCACGGTCCATGTCATCGCTGGCCTTGGTGCTGTAGACGCCATCGATCAAATCACGCACTTGCTTGACGATGCTGCGCGGCACGATGCCATGCTCCGCATTGAAGGCCATCTGCTTTTCCCGGCGGCGGCTGGTTTCGTCCATGGCCTTGCGCATCGAGTCCGTGATGCGGTCCGCATAGAGGATGGCCTTGCCGTTCATGTTCCGCGCGGCACGGCCAATGGTCTGGATCAGGCTGCGCTCCGCACGCAGAAAACCTTCCTTGTCCGCATCCAGAATCGCCACCAGCGATACCTCGGGAATGTCCAGGCCCTCGCGCAGCAAATTGATGCCGACCAGCACATCGAACGTGCCCAGACGCAGATCGCGAATGATCTCGACCCGCTCGACGGTGTCAACATCGGAGTGCAGGTAGCGCACTTTCACGCCGTTGTCGGTCAGGTACTCGGTCAGCTGCTCGGCCATGCGCTTGGTCAAGGTGGTGATCAGCACCCGCTCCTGCACCTTGACCCGCGCGTGGATCTCCTGCAGCACGTCGTCCACCTGGTGGGTGGCGGGGCGCACCTCCACTTCGGGATCGACCAGGCCGGTGGGACGCACCACCTGCTCGACGATCTTGCCGGCATGGGTCTTTTCGTAGTCGGCTGGCGTGGCCGAGACAAATACCACCTGGCGCATGCGCTGCTCGAATTCGCCAAACTTCAGCGGCCGGTTGTCCAGCGCGCTGGGCAGGCGAAAGCCATACTCCACCAACGTGGTCTTGCGCGCCTTGTCGCCGTTGTACATGGCATTGAGCTGGCCAATCATCTGGTGGCTCTCATCGAGAAACATCAGCGCATCCTTGGGCATGTAGTCCGTCATCGTCGGCGGCGGATCGCCGGGCGCGGCGCCCGAGAGGTGGCGGCTGTAGTTCTCAATGCCCTTGCAGTGCCCCACTTCGGTCAGCATCTCCAGATCGAACCGGGTGCGCTGCTCCAGGCGCTGCGCTTCGACCAGCTTGCCCTCCCCCACCAATTGCTTGAGGCGCTGGGCCAGTTCTTCCTTGATGGTTTCCACCGCAACCAGCACCTGGTCGCGCGGCGTCACATAGTGGCTGCTCGGGTAGATGGTGAAACGCGGCACCTTCTGGCGCACGCGCCCGGTCAACGGATCGAACAGCTGCAGACTCTCTACCTCGTCATCGAACAGCTCGATGCGCACTGCCATTTCACTGTGCTCGGACGGAAACACATCGATGGTGTCGCCGCGCACGCGGAAGGTGCCGCGCGAGAAATCTGCATCGTTGCGCTTGTACTGCATGCGCACCAGCTGCGCGATCGCATCGCGCTGGCTCAACTCGTCGCCCACCCGCAAGATGAAGCGCATCTTGGTATAGGACTCGGGCGAGCCGATACCGTAGATCGCCGACACGGTCGCCACGACGATGGTGTCGCGGCGCTCGAGCACACTCTTGGTGGCCGACAGGCGCATCTGTTCGATGTGCTCGTTGATGGCACTGTCCTTTTCGATGAACAGGTCGCGCTGGGGCACATAGGCCTCGGGCTGGTAGTAGTCGTAGTAGCTGACGAAGTACTCCACCGCGTTCTTCGGAAAGAACTCGCGGAACTCGCTGTACAGCTGTGCGGCCAGCGTTTTGTTGGGGGCAAACACGATGGCCGGGCGCCCGGTGCGCGCAATCACATTGGCCATCGTGAAGGTCTTGCCCGAGCCGGTGACGCCCAGCAAGGTCTGAAAGGCCTCACCGTCATCAATGCCTTCCACAAGCCCGTCGATGGCCGCCGGCTGGTCACCAGCGGGCGGATATGGCTGGAACAGCGTGAATGGAGAGCCGGGGTATTGGATGAATTCCCCCTCGCGGGGTGCCTCTGGAGTGACTTCGTGCATAGGTCGGGTATGCCACGCGCGAGCGGGCGTCGCTAGAATACGGGGTTAACCCCAAAGCGTACTGCAAAATTGCGGTAGAGGCGATGGCCTCTTGTTTGGCATTTGGGGGTGCAAAGCCAGATTTCTACCTACCAAGGACTACACATGTCTCTTTTCTCTTCCGTCGAAATGGCCCCACGCGACCCGATCCTGGGTCTCAACGAGCAGTACACCGCCGATACCAACCCCAACAAGGTGAACCTGGGCGTGGGTGTGTATTTCGACGACAACGGCAAGCTGCCGCTGCTGCAATGCGTGCAGGCCGCAGAGAAAGCCATGATGGACAAGCCCACCCCCCGTGGCTACCTGCCTATCGACGGTATCGCTGCCTACGACAACGCAGTCAAGGCGCTGGTGTTCGGCGCTGACTCGCAAGTCGTCACCTCCGGCCGCGTGGCGACCGTGCAAGCCGTCGGCGGCACCGGCGGCCTGAAGATCGGTGCGGACTTTCTCAAGCGCCTCAACCCCCAGGCGAAGGTGCTGATCTCCGACCCGAGCTGGGAGAACCACCGTGCGATCTTCCAGAACGCCGGTTTTGAAGTTGCCAGCTACCGCTATTACGACGCGGCCAACCGCGCCATCGATTTCGACGGCATGATCGCCGATCTGAACGCTGCCGCCGCCGGCACCGTGGTGGTGCTGCACGCATGCTGCCACAACCCGACCGGCTATGACATCACCGCCGCCCAGTGGGACAAGGTCATCGAGGTGGTCAAGGCCAAGAACCTCGTCGCCTTCCTGGACATGGCCTACCAGGGGTTTGGCCACGGCATTGCCGAAGACGGCGCCGTGATCGGCAAGTTCATCGCTGCCGGCCTGAACATTTTCGTGTCGACCTCGTTCTCCAAGAGCTTCTCGCTCTACGGCGAGCGCGTGGGCGCACTGTCCGTGGTTGCCACCGACAAGGAAGAAGCCAGCCGCGTGCTGAGCCAGCTCAAGGTCGTCATCCGCACCAACTACTCCAACCCGCCCACCCACGGTGGTGCCGTCGTAGCTGCAGTGCTGAACAACCCCGAGTTGCGCGCACTGTGGGAAAAGGAACTGGGTGAGATGCGCGTGCGCATCAAGGAAATGCGCCAGAAGCTGGTCGACGGCCTCAAAGCCGCCGGTGTGAAGCAGGACATGAGCTTCATCACCACGCAGATCGGCATGTTCTCGTACTCCGGCCTGAGCAAGGACCAGATGGTGCGTCTGCGCTCGGAGTTTGGCGTGTACGGTACGGACACGGGCCGCATGTGCGTGGCTGCGCTGAACAGCAAGAACATCGAGCACGTCTGCGCATCGATTGCCAAGGTCGTCGCCTGATCCCCTGCCCCCTCGGTCTGCGGCTACCAAGGCCCAGACCTGCGAAAGCAGCCCGCGCCCCAGCAGCGCCGGCTGCTTTTTTCATGCGCGTGACAGTGCCAGTTCACCGTTGTTTATCACGTAAAGCCGCTGGATTCAGACCCTTCTCCTACAAACAGCCTTACAGTGCCTTGGTACGCTTCAGGGCGTATTGGCCAGGCCCACCTTGCGCAGGCGCTGGCGTTCACAGCTCAACGGAGAACTACGCATGTCCATCATTGGAACCATTTTCATCGGCCTGATCGTGGGCCTTATTGCACGCGCCATCAAGCCCGGAGACGACAAGATGGGCTGGATCATGACCATCCTGCTGGGCATTGCCGGCTCGCTGCTGGCGACCTACGCCGGTGTCGCCATGGGGTGGTACCAGGAAGGCCAGGCCGCCGGCTGGATCGCCTCGGTGGTCGGCGCCATCATCTTGCTGGTACTCTACGGCCTGATCCGCAAGCGCTAAGCGCAAAGCAGCCTGCGCCAGGCGGGAGGGCCCGCGGACGCAGGCATTTTTTTTCAGCTGTTTACTTCACCCCGACACCCATGAAACTTGGACGCAAGCCCCGCCCCCTGTCCGCACTGCAACTGGCCGCGCAAACCGGCAACCCTGCGCTGCTGGAGGCGGTTGAGCAGTCCCAAAAGCTGCTGCACCGCAAAGCCCTGATGGCCGCGCTGGCCAGCGCGACGCCGGTGCCAGGGCTCGATATGGCCGTGGACGCCGCGTTGCTGTCGCGCCTGATCCCGCAAATCAGCAACTACTTTGGCTTGAGTGATGAGCAGATTGCGCGCCTGACGCCCGCCAAGCGTGCGAAGGTACAGAACACCGTCAATATGCTGGGCGGTGTGCTGGTGGGCAAGCTGATCACCAAGGATGTGATCATGCGCGGCGCCAAGGCGCTGGGCATGCGCCTGACCGTACAGCAGGCCAGCAAATATGTGCCGATCGCCGGCCAGGCGGTGTCAGCCGCCCTGGGGTACGCCACCTTGCGCTACCTGGGCGAGCAGCATTTGCGCGACTGCGTGCGGGTAGCGCACGAAGCGGGCATTGTGCTGCCAGTCGTCTATGCGCCTGCTCTGGACCAGAACCAGCGCTGAATCCCGCCCGGCGGTGCGGCTGCCAGGCCTGCCGCTGTTGGATGGCTTTTGCACCCTTCGTCAGTCCCTGCGCGATGCCGCAGCAGCGGCCGGGCGCCGTCACAGGTAAAATGCCGCATGCTTTTAGATTTTGAAGAATCCCAGCTGGTGCTGGTCGACTACCAGGAAAAACTGATGCCCGCCATTTTTGATGGCGCGCAGGTGCTGAAAAATGCCACCCTGCTGGCAAAGGTAGCCCAACAACTGCAGGTACCCGTGTTCGGTACCGAGCAAAATCCCAGCAAGCTCGGCCCCAATGCCGCAGAGCTGCGCGGGCTGTGCAACAAGACCTTGGCCAAGATGTTCTTCAGTGCTGTGCCAGAGGGCCTGAACGAATGGTTGCGCCCTCCGGCCAAGCCCCAGGGCGGCAATGCCCGCAGCCTCCCCAAGCACCTGCAAAAGCCGCAACAAGCCGCACCTGAACGCAACAGCATCATCATTGCCGGCTGCGAAGCCCATGTCTGCCTGCTGCAGACCGCGCTGGAGCTGCTCGAAGACGAGTTCGATGTCTGCGTGGTCACCGATGCCTGCAGCAGCCGCACCGAGCGCAACCGCGATGCCGCCTTCGACCGCCTGGCCGGTGCCGGCGCAGAGCTGGTCACCACCGAGATGGTCATCTTCGAATGGCTGCGCAGCTGCGAGCACGAAGACTTCCGCGATATCCTGCAGATGATCAAGTAAGACCTGGCTGAAGCCTCTCCAGCATGTCACCCGCCCAGGCTGCTCCACAGGCAGCCTTTTTTACGCCTCTGCTTCTGGCGCGCCCCGCTACTTATATATGAAGGGGTGCGTGACGCCCCCCCTCTCCTTACCGTTGAGCCCAGCGAACCAACGCCGCGCAGACAACAAAAAAGCTTCCCGAAGGAAGCTTGGTTCGCTTTCGCACGCTGCAGAGCGCAAGGCGCTCAGTTCACACGCATATTGGCTTTGGACATCACCCGGCCAATCAGATCCTGCGCCTCCGCACCATCGAGGTTGACCTGCTGCATCAGCTTTGTGCGCGCCTCTTCACTCAACTCCACGCGGCGCGCGCCATCGAAGCGCTTCTCCCAGTAGGCGATATCCATGCTCTCGACCCGAACGGTCTTGCCGGTGCGGGGAGAATGGATGAACTTGCCGTCCCCCATGTAGATCCCCACATGGCTGAAAGCCCGGCGCATGGTGTTGAAGAACACCAGATCCCCGGGCTTGAGTTCGGCTTTTTCAATCTTGTCGGTCGCGGCGGCCTGCTCTTCTGCGCGGCGCGGCAGGATCTTGCCCCAGCTCTCCGCATACACAGCGCGTACCAGACCACTGCAGTCAAAACCCGTCTCTGCGCTGTTACCGCCACGGCGGTAGGGCACGCCAATGAGGCTCAGCGCATTGCTGATCAGCACATTGGCCTGGTCCTTGACCTGGTGGTGCACCGAATCGAGCTTGGAAAGACTGCTTTGGCCAATGCCCAGCAGCAAATCCAGATCGGATGGCTTGTGTTCGCTCTCGGGGGCGGCATGTGCGCTGACAGACGCGGCGACGATGAGGGTGCAAATCCATTTCGGTGACATAGCGGGCGACTTTAGCACGGTTTATTTTGAAGACAATTCATAAATATGTAACAAAACCCAAACCCATCATGTCACAAAATACCGGGGTTTACCCTTTGAATTTTGTCACCTCAGGTATCCAATCAACTGCATCTATTCCGCAACGTGTTGTTTTTATTGAATTCCCTCCAGGCTTCGCACTTTCACACCCAACTCTTGATTGTTTCTATATGCAACCATAGTTACTGCAACCAAGACTGTAAAGATATTCCTACGGGGGTGTCAGACCAGGACGAACATGGTGTTGTTGACAGTCAAGCAAGGGTCATGCCATTTGCCTGCCGTGTTCCATCGGTATTCCTCCTCGCCGCGGTCCTTGGCAGCGCCTGCTCAATACGATAAAAAGGCAGACCGTATTGCTTCTCCCGCGAACAATAACCACCTGGAGGCCCCTGCCATGCTCATCCACGGCGCATGCCACTGCGAAGCGGTTCGCTTTACCGCGCTGATCGATCCCGCGCAGGTCAGCGTATGCCATTGCAGCGACTGCCAGGTGCTGTCGGGCGCGCCGATGCGGGCCATTGTCAAAGCCGCGATCGCCGACTTCTCGCTGCAGGGCACCGTGCAGACCTATACCAAGACCGCGCAAAGCGGCCAGCGCCGCGACCAGGTCTTCTGTCCCGTCTGCGGAACACCGCTGTACGGCTGCGCCGCACTGAACCCGGAGTTTGTCGTGATCCGCCTGGGCTGCGTGGAAGAACGCGCGCAGCTGCCGCCACAGCGGCAGATCTGGACCGCCTCAGCGATGCCCTGGCTCGGTGACTGCGTAGCGCCATCCGGGGCCGCATGACCAGCGCAGATCTGGTGCTGGCCCTCACCTCGGTCTGCGACAATCACGGGATGGCTCGCCAGTTTGAATTTGCTGACTCCGAAATCAGCCGCATCCACCGCACCGCAGAAGGCTGCAGCATCGAATTTTCGGCCGCACTGGTCACTGAGCGCCAGGGAAGCGACACCCAGCAAGGCTACAGCAATGGCCTGCGCCTGCTGCTCAACCCCTGCCCGCCCGCAATCGCTGACCAGGCACAAGCCTTCGGCTTGCTGACCAGCGGATGGCTACAACGGGGCCTGCAAAGGCTCAGCGTGCTGCCAGTGCCCAGCGATTACCAGGCTGAGGCGCTCAGCCTGCATCTGCAATTTGCCAACGGGCTGCAAATGCAACTGAGCGGCAGCAGCCTGCGCTGCGAGGCCAGCGAACAGGCCCGGCAGGTGGAGGTGCTGGCATGCTGAAGTCTGCGCCTCCCAAGGTCCTGGTCAGCGGCTGCCTGCTTGGCCAGCCGGTGCGCTATGACGGCAGCCACAAAGGGGCCCAGCACGCGGTGCTTGACCGCTGGCTGGCACGGCAGCAGGTGGTGAGCCTCTGCCCCGAGACGGCCGCAGGCCTGCCCACTCCCCGGCTGCCTGCTGAAATCGTCGGCGGCACCAGCATGGCGGTGCTGCGCCAAGCCGCCCAGGTACGCGACAGCGCTGGCAACGACGTAACTGCCGCCTTTGTGCTGGGCGCCCAGCTGGCACTGCAGCTGGTGCAGCGCCATGGCATCCGGGTGGCGGTGCTCAAGGAGTTCAGCCCGACCTGCGGATCCAGCCAGGTCTATGACGGGCAGTTTGCCGGCCACACCGTGCCGGGCGAAGGCCTGGCCTGCAGCCTGCTGCGCCAGGCCGGTGTAGCGGTATTCAGCGAGACCCAATGGGAAGCCGCCGCGGCGCAGCTGGAGGCCTATGCTACTTGAAGGCACCCTGCAATCCTGGAACGATGAGCGCGGCTTTGGCTTCATCGCCCCCGATGGCGGCGGCCCGCAAGTTTTTGTGCACATCTCCGCCTTCCAGAACACCGCCACCCGGCCCCAAGCCGGCCAGCGCCTGAGCTATGTGCTGGACAAGCCCGCAGGCGACAGACCCCGGGCCAGCCGCGCCCGCGTGCTGGGCGCAGCGGTACCGCCATCGACGCATCCTGCACGCCCACGGGCCGCAACCACACGCGCCCGGCGCCAGGCCACCCGTGCTGCCCGATCGGGCGCATCCGGTGGCGCCGCCCTGTTGTTCATCCCCGCGCTGGCGGCGTTGCTGCTGGTACTGGGCCTGAGCTTTGGCCCCACCTGGCGGGCTGCAGGCTGGTATCTGCTGGCCTCGCTTGTTACCTTTGCCTGGTATGCCTGGGACAAGGCTGCCGCGCAACAAGGGCATTGGCGCACCCCCGAGAAGCACTTGTGGCTGCTGGGTTTGCTCGGCGGCTGGCCGGGCGCCTTGCTCGCCCAGCGCTGGCTGCGCCACAAATCCAGCAAGCAGGAATTTCTGCAGGTGTTCTGGCTGACCGTGGTGCTCAACCTGGTGGGCCTGTGCCTGCTGTTCTCTCCACTGGGGCAGCGGCTGGGGCTGCCTGTCTTCTAACGGCCCTTCAGGAGCGCCCCGCCTGCTGCATCACCTGCGCCGCCAGCGCAGCGATGCACGCGTCCGACAGGTCATCGGCCTCCAGGGTCCGGCGCTCGGCCCAATGGGCAAAATTGCGCGCCTGGCTGCGCTCGTAGTGCGGGTCGTAGTGCAAGGCCATCAGTTCGGCAAACAGGGGCGCGAGCTCGCCCTGCGCTGCCCAACCCTGCCAGCGGCCGACGACCTCCTTGCCTTGCAGTTCCTTCAGGTAGCCCAGCTTGGTGGCCAGCAAACCCGCGTCAGCGCCCAGGTAGGCGTAGTCGCGCAGCAAATAGGCCAGGCGCGCCTGCGCCGAGGCCTTGACCTCGATGACCGGTGCCTGCCGCATATGCTCGACCAGCGCCATCGGCACCGAGATTCGCCCGATCTTGGCGCTTTCACCTTCGATGAACACCGGGCGCTCCAGATCGAACTGGCCGATCTGCGTCGCGAGCAAGGTCTCGAAGTGCTTCTGGCTGGGCTGCTCCACGCCAGGCAGGTGGCCCAGCAGCGAGCCTTTGTGGCTGGCGTAGCCCTCCAGGTCAATCACCTGCGCGCCCTGCGCTGCCAGCGCGTGGAGCACCCGGGTTTTGGCACTGCCGGTGGCACCGCACAGCACCTGCAAGCGCAGGCGCGGCACCAGCGACTCCAGCCGCTCGATCACATGGCCGCGAAAACCCTTGTAGCCGCCTGCCAGTTGCTGTGCATCCCAGCCGACCAGGCGCAGCCAGGTCACCATCGAGCCGCTGCGCAGACCGCCGCGCCAGCAGTAGACCAGCGGCTTCCAGTGGGCGGGCCGGTCATGGAAGGTGTCGTGCAGATGGCGCGCCAGGTTGGCGCTCACATAGGCAGCGCCCAGGCGCTTGGCCTCGAAGGGGCTGACCTGCTTGTAGATGGTGCCGATCTGGGCCCGTTCCTCGTTGCTGAGCACCGGGCAGTTGATGGCCCCGGGAATGTGGTCCAGCGCGAACTCGGCGGGTGAGCGGGCGTCGATGATGGTGTCAAACTTCTCGATATCGCTGATGCGAACAGGCTGTCGATGGGACATAAGGCACAAGCTGGCTACACAGGCCAGTCTCAAGATCAGGGGCAAGCGCCGGCGCCAGCGATGAACGCCGGCACGGCAACTGCGCAGAGTGATCGAGCCTCGATACAGCCATCGCAGGCCACCTGGGCCCGCGCTGCGCTAAAAAGCGGATTATCCCATGCGTGCACTGCAGCGCAGCCGGACTCAACCGTCCACCGGCTGGGCCGGGGTTGGCAACAGCAATTGGTAAAAGGCCAGGTCCAGCCAGCGGCCAAACTTGAAACCCACCTGCGGCAGCAGTCCCACCGATTGGAAACCCAGCCGCTGATGCAAGGCGATCGAGCTGGCATTGGCCGCGTCAATGGCACCGACCAGCGCATGCACATCGTTCAAACGCGCCTCCTCGATGATGGCCTCCATCAGCTGCAGGCCCAGTCCCTGGCCGCGCTGGTCAGCACGGACATAGACCGAGTGCTCCACCGTGTACTTGTAGGCGGGGTAGGCGCGAAAGGCCCCATAGCTGGCAAAGCCCAGCAACTCGCCTGCCGCGTCCTCGATGCCGATCACCGGGTAGCCGCCCTGGCGCTTGGCATCGAACCAGCTGCGCATATTGTCGGCATTGCGGGGCTGGTAGTCATACAGCGCCGTGCTGTTGACGATGGCGTCGTTCAGAATCGCCAAAATGGCCGGCGCATGCCGGTCGTGGGTGCAGCGCACCGCATGTCTCTCAGTCATCCATCTCTCCAGGAAAAACCACAGGCAACGGCGGCAGGCTGCCGCCTGGCGCGGCCAGCACCAGCAGATAGCGGGCGGGCTCGCGGCCGGGATTGCTAAATACCAGGGTTTGGTCGAGCACCATCGCCAGGCAGTCGCCCGCCCGCAAATGCCAGCTCTCGGTACCCAGCGTCAACTGCAACTCGCCTTGCAGCAGCCACAGTTGCTGGTGCAAGGCCTGGCTGCGCAGGCCGTTGTCAAACGCCACACGCTGGCCGGGCGGAAACACCACCTCCAGCATCTCGAACGGCGCGGGAAAGCCCACCGGGCTCAGTTGCCGGCGCTCATAGCCGGTCGCAGGGTCGCGCCAGCATGGCTGGGCGCCGGCACGGGCCAACGGCCGCGGAGCGCGGGTCTGGCGCTCATCGGCAAACAGCGCTGCCAGCGGCACCTGCAAGGCCTGCGCCAGCTTGCCCAACACGGCCGCGGTGGCGCTGGTCTGGCCACGCTCGATCAGCGAAATCATCGACCGGCTGACACCGCTGCGCTGCGCCAGCTCCTCCAACGTGTAGCCATGCTGCTTGCGCAGCGCGCGCACGCGGGTGGAGAGCAACTCATCAATGGTCATCCCTCCAATTTAACAGAATTTATTCCTGTATATTGGAATTGTGATGTTGGCGCCTGCAGCTGCGGTTACAGTGGCGCTGGCAGCCACGGCGAAGAACAAGCTTGCGAAACCCCTGCCAAGCATCGCCCCAGAGGCGACGCGGCTCCGCCCGAGTCCGCGCTCCGGCCCGTGCGGGAAAGTGCTGCAGAGGCTGCTCAGCGCAGTTGGCGGCGCAGCGCCTCGAAGAACAGCGTCGATTGCAGCCGCTCGCCATTGGCCTGCTCCGCCACGGTGGCCGCCAAGGCTGGCTCGCAGGGCGCCAGCGGCACACCGGTGGATTGCGCCAGCACCTGGGCCTGGCAGGCGCGCTCCAGGTAATACAGGTCGTCAAACGCATAGTCCATGCGTTCTCCGCACACGATGATGCCGTGGTTGCCTAAAAAACTGATGTCCGCGCCCTGCATCGCGCGGGCGATACGCTCGCCCTCGCGGTCATCGAGCGCAAAGCCGTTGTACTGCGCATCAATGGCCAGCCGGCCATGAAAACGCATCGCGTTCTGGCTCAACGTGGTGTCCAGCGCGCGCTGCGTCGTCAAGGTCAACGCGGTGGCATACGGCATATGGGTGTGCAGCACGCAGGTTTTGCGGGCAATGCGGTGCACGGCCGCATGGATGAACATCGCCGTGGGCTCGACGACATGGCCGCCCGCCACCACGGCACCCTGTGCGTCCACCATCACCACATCGTCCGCCTGGATCTCGCCCCACATCAGGCCGCGCGGGTTCAGCAAGAAATGCTGGCCATCGGGCAGCGCCATGCTGAAATGGTTGCACACGCCCTCCCCCAGACCAAAGTGCGCCGCCGCACGCAGCGCCAGCGCCATGTCCTCGCGCATGCGCAGTACATCGGGCCGGGTAAACAGCGGATGGGAAAGGTCGGCAGGGGCAAACGGAGCGTTCATAGTGGGTGGGTCGATAAAGATATCCACTGAGTATGTCCTCTGCTCCCCTCTCCGGCAATGGGGAAAGCGACAGCTGCCACCCGCCATGCAAAAAGCCCGCCATCGATCGATGCGCGGGCTCATGGCTACAGCGCCAACCGGTAGCGGCTGGGCAGCGGTGCTTACTGGATCAGGCTGACGCCGGTCTTGGACTGCACGTCGTCAAAGCTCACCTCGGGGGCCAGCTCCACCACCTTCAGGCCTTCGGGCACCACATCGAACACACCCAGGTCGGTGATGATGCGGTCCACCACGCCCACACCCGTCAGCGGCAAGGTGCAGTCCTTGAGGATCTTCAGGTCGGTCGTGCCGTCCTTCTTCCTGGCCACATGCTCCATCAGCACGATCACGCGCTTGACGCCAGCCACCAGGTCCATCGCGCCGCCCATGCCCTTGACCATCTTGCCCGGAATCATCCAGTTGGCCAGGTCACCCTTTTCGGACACCTGCATCGCGCCCAGGATGGACAGGTTGATCTTGCCGCCACGGATCATCGCAAAGGACTGGTCCGAGCTGAAGATGGACGAGCCGGCAATCGTGGTCACCGTCTGCTTGCCCGCATTGATCAGGTCGGCGTCAATGGCATCCTCGGTCGGGAACGGGCCGATGCCCAGCATGCCGTTTTCCGATTGCAGCCACACTTCCTTGTCACCGGTGTGGTTGGCCACCAAGGTAGGAATGCCGATACCGAGGTTCACATAGAAGCCGTCTTCCAGCTCTTGCGCCGCACGTGCGGCCATTTGGTCTTGGGTCCAAGGCATGACAGGCTCCTTACTGCTTCTCGGTGATGGTGCGCTTTTCGATGCGCTTCTCGGGGGTGGCATTGAGCACCAGGCGGTGCACATAGATGCCGGGCAGATGGATCTCGTCGGGCTTGAGCGCGCCGACTTCGACAATCTCCTCCACCTCCACAATGCAGACCTTGCCGCAGGTGGCCGCTGCCGGGTTGAAGTTGCGCGCCGTCAGGCGAAACTGCAGGTTGCCACTCTTGTCGGCGCGCCAGGCCTTGACCAGCGACACATCCGCAACGATGGAGCGCTCCATCACATAGGTTTCGCCGTCAAACTCGCGCAGCTCCTTGCCCTCGGCCACTTGCGTGCCCACACCGGTCTTCGTGAAGAAGGCGGGGATGCCGGCGCCGCCAGCGCGCATCTTCTCGGCCAGGGTGCCCTGGGGGGTGAACTCCAGCTCCAGCTCGCCCGCCAGGTACTGGCGCTCGAACTCCTTGTTCTCGCCCACATAGGACGCAATCATCTTCTTGATCTGGCGCGTCTCCAGCAGCTTGCCCAGGCCAAAACCGTCGACACCGGCATTGTTCGATGCCACCGTCAGATCCTTGACGCCGCTGTCGCGCAGCGCTTCGATCAAGGCCTCGGGAATCCCGCAAAGGCCAAAGCCGCCCACGGCCATTAACTGCTTGTCTGCCACCACGCCTTTGAGCGCGTCCGCAGCACTGGGGTAGATCTTATTCACACTTGTCTCCTGATAAGAAGGGCTTGTTTCGCCAATCAAGCATACTACGTATTAGGATACGTAGTATTTCGTAAAGGGGACAATTTTTGCCATGGCAGTGACATCACTCGACTACCGACAAGCCTTCGAAATGGCGCCTGTGGGCCTGGTGGTGTCCCACCGGCGGGTCATGATCGACTGCAACGAGCAGGTCTGCGACATGTTCCGCACCTCGCGCGAGCTGATGATGGGCCAGTCCTTCCAGATCCTCTACCCCAGTGCCGACGAGTTCGAGCGCCTGGGCCGCCGTATCGCCCCGATCATGGGCGCGCAGGGCCTGTATTCGGACAACCGCATCATGAAGCGCGCCAATGGCGAGATGTTCTGGTGCCATGTGATGGGCCGCGCGTTCAACCGCGACGACCCGCATGAAGGCGGTGTCTGGAGCTTTGAGGACCTGAGCGCGCTGCGCCCGGTGCGCGCCGAGCTCACCGCCCGCGAGCGCGAGGTCGCTGCCCATCTGCTCGAAGGCATGACCAGCAAGGAGATTGGCCGGGGCCTGGGCATCAGCCACCGCACGGTCGAGATCTACCGCACCCGGCTGATGCGCAAATACGGCGCCGACTCCTCTGCGGAGCTGGTGCAAAAGCTGCTGGCCGGCGGCAGCTCGCTCGATATCGTCCTCGGGCCGGACGACATCTGAACCCAGGGCTTGACGCTGCCTGGGCCTGCGAGGCAGTGCCGCGTCAGTGCAGCTTCATCCGGCCCGATACGCGTTGCTGCAGCAAACGGGCCAGTGCCAGCACCGCTGTCTTGCCGGTGCCCAGAATGGCACGGTGGTGCATCAGGTGCAGGGACATATACATCCACTTGGCGATGAGGCCCTGCACAAAGAAGTTCTTGCCCGACAGGCCGCCCATCAGATTGCCCACGCCCTTGTTGTCACCCAGCGAGACCAGCGAACCAAAGTCCTGGTAGACAAACACCTCGTTGAACGAGCGCTCCTTGAGCGCGGCAAACAGCAGCTTGCACAAATAGCTGCCCTGCTGGTGCGCAGCCTGCGCGCGCGCGGGCACCGTCTTGCCTTCGGTCCAGGTGGCGGCGGCGCAATCGCCCATTGCATAGATGCGGCTGGCACTGGTGCGCAAATGGTCGTCCACGACAAATTGGTTGATGCGGTTGACCTCCAGCCCCAGACGGGCATTGCTGTCCGCTGCCTTGATGCCGGCGGCCCAGACGATCAGATCGGCCGGCACCTGGCCATTGGAGGTGATCACCTGGCCCTGCGCCAGCGACTGCACACGTGTGCCGGTCATCACCCGCACGCCCTTGCGCTCCAGCGCGACGCGGGCCTGCTCCGAGATGCGCGGCGGCAGTCCACCCAGAATGCGCTCACCGCCTTCGATCAGGCTGATATCGAGCCGGAAGCGCTGGCTGTCCGACAGGCTCTCCAGCAGCATCTGGTGCGCCTCGATCAGCTCGGCCGACAGCTCCACGCCGGTGGCTCCGGCACCGACGATGGCGACCGCCAGCGAACGCGGCTCGGCATACGACGCATGGGCACAGGCACCGAGCCAGTCGGCGTGAAAGCGCTGCGCATCGCGCACGCTCTCCAGCAGATAGGCATGCTCGATCCCCGGGGTGCCAAAGGAATTGGAGCCGCTGCCCATCGCCAGCACCAGGTGCTGGTAGCTGATGACACGCTCGGGCACCACCTGCTTGCCGGCATCGTTGATCACCGGCGCCAGCACAATGCTCTGCTTGGCGGCATCCAGCCCCATGCATTCGCCCATCGCAAAACTGAAATGGTTGCGGCGCGCCAGCACGGTGTAAGACAGGCCCTCCTGGTGCGCATCCAGCGTGCCGGCCGCTACTTCGTGCAAGGTCGGCTTCCAGATGTGGAAGGGCATCTTGTCCACCAGCAAGACCCGCTCGCGCCCTTCGCGCGCGCCCAGTCTGCGCCCCAGTTGTGCGGCCAGTTCCAGTCCACCTGCACCGCCGCCCACAATCACCACGTCATAGTGCATGTACGATTCCTCAAAAGATGGCTGCCATTGTTGACCATTGCCAGCTTTTCTGCACCTGCGCGCCTGGATTCACAATGAAAATCCAAGGCATTCCCTCCATTGCAACCAGGCCAACCATGCTCGACCCTATCGCCAACGACCTCTGGAGCGCTACCCAACAGATCAGCGTGCACTGCCTGCCGGTGCGCACCCGCATGACGGTCGTGCGCCTGGCGGGCAGCGCGCTGTGGCTGCACTCGCCCATCGCACCAGCAGCTGCGTTGCGTGCGGCGCTGGACGCACTGGGCGATGTGCGCTGGATCGTCGCGCCCAACCGCATGCACCATCTGTTTGCCGGTGCATGGCAGGCGCATTACCCGCAGGCAGCACTGTGGGGCGCGCCAGGGCTGGGCGCCAAGCGGCCTGACCTGCCCCAGTTGCATAGCCTGGACCAGGCACTGCCTGCGGCCTGGCAACCCAGCCTGCAGATGCAGCCGTTTGCAGGTTTGCCGATACTGAATGAATGCGTCTGGCTGCACCAGCCCAGCGCCAGCCTGATCGTGACCGATGTACTGCAGTACTACCCTCAGGATTTGTCGCTGTCGGCAAGGCTGTTCAACAGCCTCAACGGCACGCGCAGCCGCCTGGCGATGCCGCGCGCGCTGCGCTTTGCGATCCGGGACCGCACCGCTGCGAGCGCGGCCGCCGCCCGCATCTGTGCCTGGCCGGTGCAGCGCCTGGTGCTGGCCCATGATGCGCTCATCACCGAGCAGGCCCCCCAGCAGCTGCAGCAGGCGCTGGCGTTTTTGCTGGATAGCAAGGCCTGAACGCGGCGCTCAGGACACCCGAAAACTCTCCAGGTGGATGCTGGTTTCGCTGTTGCTGATGCCCTTGATCAGCCGAATCCGCTCCAGCACCTGCGACAGCGCCTCCAGGCTGGCCACCTGCAGCTCGGCCAGCAGATCCCAGCGGCCATTGGTGCTGTGCAGGGCCGCCACACCAGGCTCGCCCAGCAAGGAGGCCATCACGCGCCGCGTGTCATTGCCGGTGATCTCGATGCTCATCCAGGCGCGTAGCACATCGGGCTGCACATCGGGCCGCAGGCGCACGCTGTAGCCGACGATCAGGCCGTCACGCTCCAGGCGGTCCATGCGGTTGGTGACGGTGCCGCGCGACACGCCCAGCTTGCCCGCCAAAGTGGCCACGCTCTCGCGCGCATTCTGGCGCAGCAGGCTGATCAAGGCTTGGTCAATATTATCGATATGCACAATGCGGCCTGACTAATTGCTCTGAATCCTGTCATTTTCTACCATTTTTTGCACTTTGCTTTATGGCAGCTTGGCGAGACACTGGTTGCAGCCGCTGCGGCAGCGCCTCTTTGGCGTGCGCAGCGGGCAGCCATAACGAAAAAACCAGGAGCCATCACCATGACAACCCACCCAGGCCCAGTCGACTTTCTCAGCACCGATGCCGCTGCCACGCTGGTGCAGCGTGTGGGCCTGACCGAGCTGCTGCGCGGCTTGGTCAGCGCACTGGAGCAGGACTTTTCCCGCTGGCAGGACTTTGACAAGACCGCGCGCTTGGCCCAGCACACCCCCGACGGCGTGATGGAGCTGATGCCAGTGGCCGATGCCAGCCATTTCGCGTTCAAGTACGTCAACGGCCATCCCAAGAATCCCCAACTGGGCATTCCGTCGATCATGGCCTTCGGTGCACTGATGCGGGCCGACACCGGCGCGCCCATTCTGCTGAGCGAGCTCACCTTGACGACCGCGCTGCGCACCGCCGCCACCTCGGTGATGGCGGCCAAGCTGCTCGCCCGGCGCAGCAGCCGCACCATGGCGCTGATTGGCAACGGCTCGCAAAGCGAGTTCCAGGCGCTGGCCTTTGTAGGCCTGCTGGGCATCCAATCAGTGCGCCTCTACGACATCGACCCCGCTGCCACCGACAAGCTCATCCACAACCTGCACACCCAGATGCCCGGCCTGCAGATACAGCGCTGCCGCAGCGCCGCCGAAGCCGTGCAAGGCGCCGACATCGTCACCACGGTCACGGCGGACAAGACCAATGCCACCATCCTGCGCCGCGACATGGTCGCGCCCGGCATGCACCTGAATGCGGTGGGCGGCGACTGCCCAGGCAAGACCGAGCTCGATGCCGCGATCCTGCCGGATGCCAGGGTATTCGTTGAATTTGCGCCCCAAAGCCGCATCGAGGGCGAGATCCAGCACATGCCTGAGGACTTTGCCGTGACCGAGCTGTGGCAGGTATTGCGCGGCGAGCAGGCCGGCCGCCAGCGAGATGACGAGATCACGGTGTTCGACTCCGTCGGCTTTGCGCTGGAGGACTACACCGCCCTGCGCTATATGCATGCGCTGGCCCGGCAGCACCAGCTGTTGCAGCCGCTGGCTCTGCTGCCACAATTGAGCAATCCCAAAAACCTGTTCGAGCTGCTGTTGCCGCCCGCAATCCACGACGAACCAGCTCCCGCCGAAGCCGACCGCCATGCCATTCCAGCCTGACCTGACCTCCGCCCCCGTGCACGCGCCCGCCACGCCCATCAGCCTGATCGGCGTACCCACTGATATCGGTGCCGGGCGCCTGGGCGCCGCGATGGGGCCGGATGCCTTGCGCGTCGCCCAACTGGGGCCGGCGCTCAGCGAGCTGGGTTGCGACGTGCACGACCTGGGCAACCTGGCCGGGCCCGCCAACCAGCGCAGGCCGCGTGACCCCGCGCATGGCGATCTGCGCAACTTTGGCGAGGCCGTTGTCTGGAACCAGGCGGTGCATGACGCTGTGCACGGGCAGTTGGCCGCAGGCCGCATGCCGTTGATGCTGGGGGGAGACCACAGCCTGGCCGTCGGCTCCATCAGCGCCGTGGCGCGCCATTGCCGCGACACCGGCAAGCGCCTCTATGTGCTTTGGCTCGATGCGCATGCCGACTTCAACACGCCCGACACCTCCCCATCGGGCAATGTCCATGGCATTCCGGTGGCCTGCCTCTCCGGTCTGGGCCCGCGCGAGCTCACGCACTTGGCCGGCTTTGCGCCCGCACTGGGGCCGCAGTCGCTGTGCCAGATCGGTTTGCGCAGTGTCGATGCGCAGGAAAAGCACCTGATCAAGACCCACAACATCGATGTGTTCGACATGCGTGCCATTGACGAGCTGGGCATGCGCGAAACCATGCTGCGCGCGCTGGCGCCATTGGCCGGCTGCGACCCAAGCACGACCCATCTGCACCTGAGCTTTGATGTGGATTTTCTCGACCCCGAGATTGCGCCGGGCACGGGCACCACCGTGCGGGGCGGCCCCAACTACCGCGAGGCGCAGCTGTGCATGGAGATGATTGCCGATACCGGCCTGCTCGGCTCGGTGGACATCGTCGAGCTCAACCCTGCGCTCGACCTGCGCAACCAGACCGCCGAGTTGGTGGTAGATCTGGTGCAAAGCCTGTTTGGCAAGAGCACGCTCGTCAAGGACCTGCGCCGCTGACCGGTGCCTGGGCCGTTGCGCCCCTGCACGCTGCCCTCCCCAACGCCACGCTTGTAGTCATTGTCTGACAGCACCGGTTTGCCAACCGGTGCTGTAATGGCGCGTGCCTGTCTTCGCCATGGCTCTTTTTCAACCATGGTTCGGCGGATCTAGCGCTGTCCAAGGTATTTATTAATCATCGTGTTGCGGATATTCAATCGGCAAACGCGGCTGGGGCTAGGCACTGGCATTCATAATCAAAAAACATGGAAACCGCCTCTGCCATCGGCGTTTTCTTATCACTATGCCGCCAGCTGTCTGGCGTCCTGTCAGCTTGAACCGGAGAACCCCATGACCACAGAAGCCAAATGCCCCTTTCACGCCGCAGCTGCACGCAACAGCGAAACGGCTGCGCAAGGCAATGGAACGACCAGCCAGAGCTGGTGGCCCAACCAGCTGCGCGTGGACCTGCTCAGCCAGCACCACCCTGCCAACAACCCGCTGGGCGCAGACTTCAACTACGCCCAAGAATTCAAGAAGCTCGATTACGAAGCCGTCAAGCGCGACCTGCGCGCGCTGATGACCGACTCGCAGGACTGGTGGCCGGCAGACTTTGGCCACTATGGCCCGCAGTTCATCCGCATGGCCTGGCATGCCGCAGGCACCTACCGCGTGCAGGATGGCCGTGGCGGCGCAGGCCGCGCGCAGCAGCGCTTTGCGCCCCTCAACAGCTGGCCGGACAACGTCAATATCGACAAGTCGCGCCGCCTGCTCTGGCCCATCAAGCAAAAGTATGGCAACCAACTGTCCTGGGGCGATCTGATGATCCTCTGCGGCAACGTCGCGCTGGAAACCATGGGCTTTCGCACCTTTGGTTTTGCCGGTGGCCGTGTCGATACCTGGATGCCCGACCAGGATGTGTACTGGGGGGCAGAGAAGGAATGGCTGGCCACCAGCGACAAGGCCAACAGCCGCTACAGCGGTGACCGCGACCTGGAGAACCCGCTGGCCGCTGTGCAGATGGGCCTGATCTATGTGAACCCCGAAGGCCCGGACGGCAATGGCGACCCCATCTCGGCCGCACGCGACATCCGCGAAACCTTTGCCCGCATGGCGATGGACGACGAAGAGACTGTCGCGCTGATCGCCGGCGGCCACACCTTTGGCAAGACCCATGGCGCCGGTGAAGCCAGCCATGTGGGCGCCGAGCCTGAGGCCGATGGCATCGAAGCCCAGGGCCTGGGCTGGACCAGCAGTTTTGGCTCCGGCTCCGGGCGCGATGCGATCACCTCCGGCCTGGAAGTGACCTGGACCCAGACCCCCGCGCAGTGGAGCAATTTCTTCTTCGAGAACCTGTTCAAGTACGAATGGGTGCAGGAGAAAAGCCCCGCAGGTGCGATCCAGTGGGTGGCCAAGGATGCGCCCGATGTCATCCCCGATGCGCATGGCGGCCCCAACAAGAAGCCCACCATGCTGACCACTGACCTGTCACTGCGCCAGGACCCGGCCTACGAAAAGATCTCGCGCCGCTTTCTGGAAAATCCGCAGGCCTTTGCCGAAGCCTTTGCCCGCGCCTGGTTCAAGCTGACCCACCGCGACATGGGCCCGCGCAGCCGCTACCTGGGCCCGGAAGTGCCCAAGGAAGAACTGGTCTGGCAAGATCCCATTCCTGCGGTGACGCATCCACTGGTCGATGCCGATGATGTGGCCAGCCTCAAGGCGCAGGTGCTGGCATCGGGCCTGACGGTACAGGAGCTGGTGGGCACGGCCTGGGCTTCGGCCTCGACCTACCGGGGTTCCGATATGCGCGGCGGCGCCAACGGTGCCCGCATCCGCCTGGCCCCGCAAAAGGACTGGGACGTGAACCAGCCTGCGCAACTGGCCAAGGTGCTCGGCGTGCTCGAAGGCATCCAGCGCGCGTTCAACAAGGCGGCAGACGGTGACAAGCGCATCTCGCTGGCCGACCTGATCGTGCTGGCGGGCAATGCCGGTGTCGAGAAGGCCGCCACCGATGCAGGCGTCCCCACCACCGTGCCCTTCCACCCAGGCCGCGCAGATGCCACGGCCGAGCAGACCGATGCCGCATCCTTCCAGTACCTGGAGCCCAAGGCCGACGGTTTCCGCAACCACCTGCAAGGCCGCTTTGCGGCGGCCGCCGAGGCCCTGCTGATCGACAAGGCCCAGCTGATGACCTTGACCGCGCCCGAGCTGACCGTGCTGGTCGGTGGGCTGCGCGCCATCAACATCAACACTGCGGGCAACCAGCAGGGTGTGCTGACAGCCGCGCCCGGCAAGCTGAGCAATGACTTCTTCGTCAACCTGCTGGACATGGGCACGCAATGGAAGGCGCAGGAAGACGGCAGCTTTGTCGGCGTGGACCGCAAGAGCGGTGCCCAGCGCTGGACGGCCAGCCGCGTCGACCTGGTCTTTGGCTCCAACGCCATCCTGCGCGCCGTCGCCGAGGTCTATGCCCAGGCCGGTGCCAAGGAAAAAATGGTCAAGGACTTTGTCGCTGCCTGGACCAAGGTGATGGAACTGGACCGCTTCGACCTGAAGTAAGCCCCCTCCCCAACCCACCAAGGCGCCCGCCCGTCCCTGCTGCAGGGGCAGGCGGGCATTTTTTATGCCTGCGGAGCACTGGCCGATGCCGCAGCCAGCCATTGGCCGCTGGGCCAGCCGCCCGATGCCACGGCCGCCTCCAGAATCTGGCGCAGCACCGCCACGGTGGCACGCACCGGCCGGGTCAGGCTGCGGTTTGCCGCATAGCCCAGCGCAATCACCCGCTTGAGCTCGGGCTCGGTCAGCGGCGCGCCCTCCAGCCTGCCGGCGGCCAGATCGCTCACCACCGCGATGGGCGGCAAGATGGTGTAGCCCAGGCCATCGATCACCACGCTGCGCTGCACTGGCAGCGCGTCGGTCTCCACGCAGATATTGAGTTGCAGGTTCTCCAGCGCGCAGGCATGCTCCACCAGCAGGCGGATGCCATGCGGGTTGCTGGGCAGCACCAGCGCGCGGCGCGCCATATCGGCCATCGGCACAGCCTTGGCGCCGGCGATGCCGCAGCCCTTGGGCCCCAGGCCCCACAGCGCTTCTTCGATCAGCGGCTCCAGCACCAGGTCGGGCTGCTTATCGGCCGCATACAGCAAGGCCACATCGACTTGGCCGCTGGCCAGCCAGGGCCGCAGCGTGCCCGCATAGGCCACCGTCAGGCGCAGCTTGATGCCTGGGTAGCGGCTGGCCATCGCCGCCACCAGCGCGCTCGAAACGACATCGCAGGTGCTGGGTAGCAGGCCGATGGTGACCAGGCCCGTCACCTCGGCTTGCGTGCCGGCCAGCTGCAGCCGCGCTTTCTCCAGCTCGCCAAAAGCGCGGCGCGCATAGCTGGCCAGCTCCTGGCCCTGCTCGGTCAGCACCATGCCATGGCGCTCGCGCTCAAACAGCGCGCAGCCCAGGTCTTCCTCCAGCAGCTTCAACTGGCGCGACACCGCTGGCTGCACCACATGCAGCAGCTCCGATGCGCGGGTCACGCTGCCGGTGTCGGCGACGGTCAAGAAGGCCTTGAGTTGCTTGAAATCCATGCTGCAGCCTCGATCAGATTGCGTGATAGTGGTATCAAAAATGGTGATTATTCAAATCACATCATCACATTTTATGATTCCTTCACTGGTTCACACAACGGAAAGCAGATGAACGCCAACCCCAACCCACCCCCCTGGCAAAAAGACATTTTTCAGGCCATCAAGGATGCCGGCGTGCAGCAAGTGGCCTATGTGCCCGATGCCGGCCACTCCTATGTCATCAAGAGCGCGATCGCCGATCCCGAGATCACCGATGTGGCGTTGACCACCGAAGAAGAAGGCGTGGCCGTGGCGGCCGGCGCCTGGCTGGGCGGCCAGCGCGCGGTGTTGCTGATGCAAAGCAGCGGTGTCGGCAACTGCATCAACATGTTCTCGCTGCTCAGCGCCGCTGACATCCCCTTTGTCACCATCGTCACGATGCGCGGCGAGTACGCGGAGTTCAACCCCTGGCAGGCGCCAATGGGCCGCGCCACCCAGGCGGCCATGGAGCTCATGGGCATCCATGTGATGCGCGTGCGCCGCCCCGAAGATGCGCAAGAGGTCGTCAGCGCAGCGCTGGACGGCGCCTTCATGGCCGGCGCCCGCATTGCCGTGCTGATTGGCCAGGACGTGATCGGCCGCAAGAAATGGGAGAGAAAGTAATGCAGACCCGCGAGAATTCCGCCGCGATGGACCGCCGCCCGTTTGTGGCGCGCCTGCTGGCCAAGACCCCCGATGCGCTGGTCGTCACCGGCCTGGGCTCCGCCTCCTACGATGTGTTTGCCGCGGGCGACCGCGACCACAACTACTACCTCTGGGGCGCGATGGGCGGTGCCTCCTCGGTAGCCCTGGGCATTGCGCTGGCCCAGCCCACACGCCCGGTGGTCGTCATCACCGGGGATGGCGAGCAGATGATGGGCATTGGCAGCCTGGCCACGATTGCCGCCAAGTCACCTGCCAACCTCAGCATCGTGGTGCTGGACAACGGCCACTACGGCGAGACCGGCATGCAAATAAGCCATAGCAGCCTGGGCACCGACCTGGTGGCCGTGGCGCGCGGCTTTGGCATTGCCGAGGTGCAGCAGCTGCAGACCGTGGACCAGGCCGATGCACTGGCCGAGCACATCAATGCCCGCAAGGCCACCACCTTTGTGCAGGCCATCGTGCATGCCGATGAACCACCGCGCGCGCTGCCGCCGCGCGATGGCCCCTTCATCAAGAACCGCTTCCGCAGCGCGCTGGGCCTGCAGCCGTTCTAGCCTTTGGCGGGGATGCCGGCCGGCATCCCTACTCAGCGCTATCCAGCACCACCCCGAGCTGCCCGCAGCCCCCGAACGCCCTTTGCCATGAAACGCTACTCCCTTCAGATTGCCGGCCAGGCGCAGCCGCCTGCCAACGGCCAATGGATTGCCAGCCTCAACCCCTACACCGGAGAGGCCTGGGCCGAAATACCGGACGGCAGCGCCGCCGATGTGGACGCGGCCGTGCAGGCGGCGCACACCGCATTTAGCAGCGGTGCCTGGCCACAGCTGAGCGCGACCGAGCGCGGCGCCTTGCTGCGCAAGCTGGCCAGCTTGATCGAGCGCGATGCCGAGAAGCTCGCCCGCACCGAAGTGATGGACAACGGCAAGCTGTTCGCCGAGATGCGCGGCCAGCTGCAGTACATCCCGCAGTGGTTCCACTACTACGGCGGTCTGGCGGACAAGGTGCAAGGAGCGACCTTGCCGCTGGACAAGAAAGGCTATTTCGCCTTTACCCGGCATGAGCCGCTGGGGGTGGTGGCTGCGATCACGCCCTGGAACTCCCCGCTGTTCCTGCTGGCCTGGAAGATTGCGCCAGCCCTGGCAGCGGGTTGCACCGTGGTGGTCAAGCCCTCGGAGTTCACCTCGGCCTCGACCCTGGAATTTGCCGAACTGTTCAACGAGGCCGGCTTTCCGCCCGGCGTGTTCAATGTGGTCACCGGCTATGGCGCGCAAGTCGGCAGCGCGCTGGTGGCGCACCCGCTGGTCGCCAAGGTCAGCTTCACCGGCTCCGATGTGACGGGCCGCGCCATCAACCAGGCAGCAGCAGCCCAGCTCAAGCACAGCTCCATGGAACTGGGCGGCAAGTCCCCCAACATCGTGTTTGCCGATGCCGATCTGGAGCAGGCCATGTATGGCGCGATCTCGGGCATCTTTGCCGCGACGGGCCAGACTTGTATCGCCGGATCACGGCTTTTGGTTCAGCGCAGCATCCACGATGCCTTTGTCGAGCGTCTGGTGGCCTTTGCCGCCACTGCCCGCATGGGCGACCCGATGAGCCTGGAGACCCAGGTGGGCCCGGTCACCACCCTGCCCCAGTACGAGAAAGTGCTGTCGTACATCGAGATCGCCAAGGCCGAAGGGGCCCAGGTGGTGCTGGGCGGCGCCAAGGCCACGCGTGCTGAATGCGGCAAGGGCTGGTTCATCGAGCCCACCATCCTCACCCAGGTGCACAACGGCATGCGCATTGCGCAGGAAGAGGTGTTTGGCCCGGTGCTCTCGGTCATCCCCTTTGACGACGAGGCCGATGCGCTGCGCATTGCCAACGATGTGCGCTTTGGCCTGGCCGCTGCCGTCTGGACCAGCGACATCGGCTGCGCGCTGCGCATGTCCGAGCGCCTGCAGGCGGGCACGGTCTGGGTCAACACCTACCGGGCTGTGAGCTTTATGGCGCCCTTTGGCGGCTACAAGGATTCGGGCCTGGGCCGTGAAAACGGCCAGAGCGCGATCTACGAATACCTGCAGACCAAGTCGGTCTGGATCAACAGCGGAGCGACCACCAGCAACCCCTTTGTACTGCGTTAGTTCCCGCGCCTAGCAGGTGACACAGAGCACCGCAGGCCCTTCGTCCAACAGCTCTAGGAGACAAAACCATGAGAAAAGCACAAGGACCCCTGACCGCCGCCGCCCTGGCCGTGGCCGCCCTGCTCGCCAGCGGCGCCCAGGCCGCACCCGACAAGGTCAAGATCGCCTTCATCACCGACATGTCGGGCCTGTACTCGGACTTTGACGGGCCCGGTGGACTGGACGCCATCCGCATGGCAGTGGCCGATTTTGGCGGTAAGGTGCTGGGGCGCAAGATCGAGATCATCTCGGCTGACCACCAAAACAAGGCCGACATCGCCGCATCCAAGGCGCGCCAATGGTGGGACAACGACAATGTGGATCTGATCATCGGTGGCTCGAACTCGGCCGTGTCGCTGGCGATCAGCAATCTGTCCAAGGACAAGAGGAAGGTCTTCATCAGCGCTGGTGCCGGTGCCGATTCGCTGACCGAAGAGGCCTGCCAGCCCTATATGGTGCGCTACACCTATTCCACCTCGGCCCAGGCACGCGGCACCGCCGCTGCACTGGTGGGCCAGGGCTACAAGGACTGGTACTTCCTCACCTCGGACTATGCCTTCGGCCATTCGATGGAGCAGGCCGCGATGAATGTGGTCAAGCAAACCGGCGGCAATGTGGTGGGCGCTATCCGCCATCCGCTCAGCACCTCCGATTTCTCGTCCTATGTGATGAAGGCGCAGAGCTCGGGCGCCAAGGTGATGGGCCTGGCCAATGGCGGCGGCGACACCATCAACGCCATCAAGACCGCCAAGGAATTTGGCATCGACAAGAAGATGAACGTCGCCGCGCTGATGGCCTTCATCACCGACATCCACAGCCTGGGCCTGGGCACCACCGGCGGCATGTACCTGACCGAGGGCTGGTACTGGGACATGAGCGATGCCTCGCGAGCGTTCTCACAGCGCTTCTACGACAAGAACAAGAAGATGCCCACCACCTTCCAGGCGGGCGACTACTCAGCCACCACCACCTACCTGAAGGCGGTGCAGAAGGCCGGCAGCACCGACCCCGACCAGGTGATGGCCGCGCTCAAGTCGCTGCCCATCGACGACATGTTTGCCAAAGGCTACATCCGTGCCGACGGCGCCATGGTGCATGACATGTACCTGATGCAGGTGAAAAAGCCGGCCGAATCGACCAAACCCTGGGACTACTACAAGGTGGTCAGCACCATCCCCGGCGACAAGGCCTATGCACCGTCCAAGGAAGGTGCCTGCCCGCTGCTCAAGCCAGCAGCCTGAAGCCCGGCTCGCGCTTGCCGACTGCCAGCGCTGCACGCCCATCAGCTGCGCAGCGCCACCTATCCCCTTGGGAGTGAGACATGTACGAGAACCTGATCAATGGCCAGTGGCTGGCGGGCGCCAGCACCATCCAGAGCTGGAACCCCTCCGACACCCGTGAGCTGGTGGGCGAGTATGCGGCGGCCGACGCCGCGCAGATGCAGCAGGCCGTGGCCGCTGCGCGCGCCGCCTTTGGGCGCTGGCAGCACACCACCACGCAGATGCGCTCGGACTTTCTGCAGCGCGTGGCCAACCAGATGATGGCGCAGAAGGACAGCCTGGGCCTGCTGGTCTCGCGCGAAGCGGGCAAGACCCTGGCCGAAGGCCTGGGCGAGGTGGTGCGCGCGGCGCAGATCTTCCAGTTCTTTGCTGGAGAATGCCTGCGCTATGGCGGCGAGAGCCTGCCGTCGGTGCGGCCGGACATCGGCGTGCAGATCAGCCGCCATGCACTGGGCGTCGTGAGCCTGATCACACCCTGGAACTTTCCGATCGCCATCCCCGCCTGGAAGATTGCGCCGGCGCTGGCCTTTGGCAACACCGTGGTGCTCAAACCCTCGGAATACACGCCCGGCGTGGCCCATGCGCTGTTCCGCATTCTGGATGAACAAGGCCTGCTGCCCGGCGTGGCCAACCTGGTCAACGGCAGCGGCAAGCATGCGGCGCAGGGGTTGCTGAGCGGCGTCGATGCGGTGTCCTTCACCGGCAGCGTGCATGTGGGCCAGAGCATTGCGCAGACCGCCATCGGCGAGATGATCCGCCTGCAGCTGGAGATGGGCGGCAAGAACCCACTGGTGGTGCTGGACGATGCCGACCTGGATGTGGCCGTCGAATGCGCGCTCAACGGCGCCTTCTTCTCGGCCGGCCAGCGCTGCACCGCGTCCAGCCGGCTCATCGTCACCGAGCGGATCCATGAACGTTTTGTCGATGCGCTGACCGCGCGCATGCGAGCCATGGTCGTCGGCAACAGCCTGGACAAGGCCACGCAGATCGGCCCGGTCATCAACCAGTCGCAGTTCGACAAGATCCAGCACTACCTGGACCTGGGCAAGCGCGAAGGTGCTGAGCTGGTCGAAGGCGGCACGCCGGTGGAAGCAGCCACACCGGGCTACTTTGTGCGGCCGGCCCTGTTCACCTGCAGCCACAACGCGATGCGCATCAACCAGGAAGAGATCTTTGGCCCGGTCGCCACCGTCATCAAGGTCGCTGATTACGACGAAGCACTGGCGACGGCCAATGACACGCGCTTTGGCCTCTCGGCCGGCATCTGCACAACCTCGCTGCGCGCAGCCAACCACTTCCGCCTGCATGTGCGCAGCGGGCTGGCCATGGTCAACCTGCCCACCGCCGGGCTGGACTACCACGTGCCCTTTGGCGGCACGCGCGCCTCCAGCTACGGGCCGCGCGAGCAAGGGCGCTATGCGGTCGATTTCTACACCAGCACCAAGTCGGCCTACATCGCGTACTGAGCCCTCTTTCCATTCCTCGTGCAACTTAGAACTTTTCGCAGGAGAACCACACCATGACAGACAGCATCGGTTTTATCGGCTTGGGACGCATGGGCCGCTCCATGGCCGCCAATCTGCAGAAAAAAGGCTTCAGCCTGTTGGTGGCCGACCTCAACCCCGAGGCCGTGCAGGCCTTGGTAGCACTGGGCGCAGAGGCCGCCACGGTGCCGGAGATGGCACGCCGCTGCTCGGTGGTCATCACCATGCTGCCATCCTCGGTCGAGGTCGAGCAGATCGCCCAGGGCGCCGACGGCATCTTTGCCAATGCACTGCCCGGCACCATCCTGCTGGACATGAGCACCATCGACCCACTCGCCACCGACCGGCTCAGCAAAGCAGCCGCCGGCCGCCAGATGACCGTGGTGGACGCACCCGTAGGCCGCCTGGCCGAGCATGCCGACCGGGGCGAGAGCCTGTTCATGGTGGGCGCGAGCGACGCCGATTTCGCCAAGGTCAAGCCCCTGCTCGATGCCATGGGCACCACCACCTACCACTGCGGCCCGGTCGGCTCCGGCGGCCGCACCAAGCTGGTCAACAACTATGTGGCCATCACCTTGTGCCAGGTCAATGCCGAGGCACTGGCCCTGTCGCAGCGCTTTGGGCTCGACATCAGCAAAACCCTGCAGGTGCTGCTGGGCACCTCGGCCAACAATGGCCAGCTGCGCATGAACTTTCCCAACAAGGTGCTGGCCGGCGATACCTCGCCGGGCTTTACCATCGATCTGGCGCACAAGGATTTGTCGCTGGTCGTGGGCGCCGCGCATGCCGCCCGGGTGCCGATGCCGGTGGCTGCCGCCGTGCATGAATCCTTCAGCCTGGCGCGTGCCAGCCAGTTTGGTGGCATTGATTTCTCGGGCATCGCCGATGTGGTCTGCGAGCTGGCCAAGATCGACCGGCCGCGCGTGCCCGAGGGCTGGAAGCCCAGCTGACCAACGAGCTGCTGCAATCTGCCCAAGAAAAAACGCCCTCCAGAGGGCGTTATCTGCATCCGGCCCTTGGCTCAGAACATCGATGCGCGGTGCGCGGCCACCCCGGCCATCGCACCATCCGCCACCGACAGCGCAATGCTGCCCGCTGTACGCGCAGCATCACCGCAGGCGAACACGTTGGCCACGCTGGTCTGCTGCATCGCATCCACCTGCACATAGGGGCCCATCGGGCCATCGGCCAGCACGCAACCGAGCTGCTGCGCCAGCGGGCTGGCGGGCGAGGTGCGTGGCTGGGTAAACAGGCCTTGCATGCGGATGCTGCGGCCATCGGCCAGCACCACATCCGCAAAACCATCGATGCGCTGCACCGGCGTCGCCTCGATCTGGGTGCCGCGCCGGGCGAAATCGGCCAGATCTGCCTCCGTCGGCGCGTAGACGCCATTGAGAAACAAGGTGGTCGGGCCCCAATCGGGCAGCATCATCGCATGGTGGTGGGCCATTGGCGACGCGGCAATCACCCCGATGGCGCCGCCACCCACCTCGTAGCCATGGCAATACGGGCAATGGAACACGCTGTGGCCCCAGCGCTCGGCCAGGCCGGGCACGGCGGGCAGCTCATCGCGCACACCGGTGGCCAGCACCAGGCGGCGCGCCACCAGCAACTGGCCGCCTACCTGTAGCGACAGTTCGCCGCTGGGCAGCACCCGGGCCTGCTCGGCCTGGCCGCCGATCCAGCGCACGCTGGGGTACTGCAGCAATTGCGTGCGTGCCTGCGTCCACAGCTCGGCAGGCGCCACACCGTCGCGCGACAAAAAGCCGTGCGAGGTGCTGCCTGCCTCGTCGACAAAGCGGTTGCGGCGCAGGCCGGCATCGATGACGGTGACCTGGCGGCGCGCCCGCGCCAGCTGCAACGCCGCCGACATGCCGGCGTAGCTGCCGCCGACGATGGCGAAATCAGTGTGAATGTCCATGGTGGTCCTCTATACGGTGGGAAGTGGATGTTTTGGCCAGCCGGTGCGCGCGCAGCGAAGCGCCGATCTGGGCAGACAGCTGCGCCAAAGTGATGCCGCCCAGCTTGGCCAGCAACGAGGCCTCGGCCTCCTGCATGGCGCTGCGCAGCGACTGGTTGACCACCTGTGCGACCAGGCATTCGGGGTGGTCCTCGCGAAAGCCCAGCGACACCAGCGCCGGCGCGCCCAGCGCCTGGTGGATGTCGCGCAATGTCGTCTCGCCCCAGCCGGGCGCAATCAGCCAGCCGCCCCCATGGCCCTTGCCGGACGAGACCATGCCCGCATCGCGCAAGCCGGCCATCAGGCGCCGCAGCACTACCGGGTTGGTGTCCATGGTCTGCGCCAGGACCTCGGAGGTCAGCGGCGTCTGCGCCTCGGCCAGGTGCAGCAGCACATGCAAAACGTCAGAAAACTGGCTGTTGTGTTTCATGCAACTATTGTAGTTACATGAAATGAATCCGCGCCAGCGGCTCCGCAAAGAACCATTACTCCGGCCAAGGACAAACGCTGGCCGACGGCCGCCAGCGCCCCGCTGCGCCATGCCACCATCGCGCAGCCCACCACCGCCCCCCAAAGCAAAGGAATCGCCTTGTTCAAGAAGCTGGAGTCTGTCGTGCTGTTTGTCGCCGATATCGATGCGGCGGCCGCCTGGTATGCGCAGCTTTTGGGCGCGGAGGTGCAACACGAGAACGCGCACTATGCCTTTGTGCAAGGCCCGGGACTTTTGATCGGCTTCCATCCCACCGATGGCAAATGCCCGGGCGGCGTGAGCGGCACCACGGTGTACTGGGAGGGGCCGCCCTGGGCGCGGCCATTGAGCGCCTGCAGGCGCAGGGCGCCCGGCTGTACCGGGGGCCGATGACGACCAGCCTGAGGGCTACAGCGGCGATGCTGCTGGACCCCTTTGGCCGCAGCCTGGGCTTGCTTTGCCCGGCAGGCAGCTAGTCGCGGACGGCTAGTCGCGGACGGCTAGTCGCGGACGGCCAGTCGCGGGCGGCAAGCTGCGGACGGGTAGTCGTGGACGGCTGGGCTTTACTGCAACGCCTGGTCCGGGTTCTGCACCACTTGCAGATGCAGGATGCTGAAGTACAGCGTGATATCGCCTTGCTGGTCGATAAAGGTGCCGATCGCGCGCTGCAGGCGGGCGGCAATGCAGAGGCACTCGGTTGCCTCGGGCCGGCCACCGGGGATGCTTGCAGTGGTCAGCAAGGCCAGCTGGTGCTCGCGGCCAAAGTCGTGCACGACCTCCAGGGCCTGGCCATGCTGGGCGGGGATATTGGCATTGGCCCAGCTCCACACAAAGCTGCCTTCGCTCTCGCTGCTGGTGCCCACCAGGCAGACGGTGCCCTGCACCTCATGCAAGGGCGCCTGCAGCACCAGGCTGGCACTTTCCAAATCCCAGTGGTATTGCGGGGCGCTCTGCAGGCCAAACTGGCGTGGCCATTCGGTATTGCGGGCCATCATCGTCTCGACGGCCTCGCGGCTCCAGGCGGCCCAGTCGGTCTCGCCCCCGTCGGGGCTGGTGGTGGTGTCGTTCATAGCGCTAGCGGTTCAAATTGCAGCCGCCATTGTCGGCCAATCCAAGAGCCTGTTCTAAAAGCCTGATGGTCGACAACTGCGTCAGCCATAAAAAAACCGCCCCTTGCACAGCACAGGGACGGTTCATCGTTCAGCGCCTGCGGGCGTGATCAGTTCAGGCCGAGCATGCCGCGCAGCTTGGACAGGTCTTCGGCCAGCGTGTTGACGCGGCCTGCCAGGATCTTGCGGTCGCCCTCACCCAGCTTGGTGTACAGCTCAAAGCTGCCATCGGGCTTGCGGTACTTGGCCAGGATGTCGAACACGGTCTTGAAGTTGGCCGCAGTCTTTTCGACAAAGGCCTTGTCCTTCTTCTCGACCAGGGGGCGCAGCAGTTCGAAAATCTTGTCCGCACCTTCGAAGTTGGCCTGGAAGTCGTCCAGGTCGGTGTGGCTGTAGCGCTCTTCTTCACCCGAGATCTTGGTGGCCGCCACCTCTTCCATCAGCACCGCAGCGCCGCCCACGACCTTTTCAGGCGGGAAGGTCAAACCGCTCACGCGCTTTTGCAGTTCCTTGGTATCGGCCAGCAGCTTGTCGGCAAAAGGGGTCAGGCCCTTGGTGCTCTTTTCGACCCAGAGGCCGTACTCGATGCGGTGGAAGCCGGTGAAGCCCGGGTCCTTCTCGGCCTTCTCATGGTCGTCGGCACGCGAATCCATGCTCTTGTCCAGATCGGCAAACAGCTCGGCAATCGGCTCGATGCGCTCGTAGGGGCGGCGCACGGCAGCGTACATCTTCTTGGCCTCTTCGATCTTGCCAGCCTTGACCGCATCGGTGAAGGCCTGCACGCCCTTGACCAGCTCGCGCAGGTTGTTGTTGACGTACAGCTTGTACTCCGCCAGCGGCTTGACCAGCTCCAGCGCAGACACGCCTTCTGCTGCCCAGCTGGACAGGGGGATGACGCTGGCACTGCCGGCCAGCAGCAGGCCTTGCAAGAATTGGCGACGCATAAACATACGAGAACTCCTAGACTGTTAGATTGATAATTTTTGGCTTCCGGTATCCCCATGCCAAATCCCGGCTGACGTGCTTCATGAAGAAGAACGCGCCCAGGCCTTGCCGTACAGACACCGGTGGCTGGTTAGGAAACGAGATCAGGCCTTGTTGGCGGCAGCGGCCAGCAGGCCACGGCCCAGCCAGTCATTGGCATCGGCCACACCGGGCAGCACATAGAAAAAGCCGCCGCCAATGGGCTTGATGTATTCTTCGAGCGGCTCGCCGTCGAGGCGCTTTTGCACGGTGACAAAGCCCTTTTCCAGATCGGCCTGGTAGCAGATGAACAGTAGGCCCATCTCCAGCTGGCCGGACTTGGTCACACCATTCGAATAGTTGAAGGGCCGGCGCAGGATCAGGTTCGCTTCGCTGCCATGGTTGCGCGGGTTGGCCAGCCGGATATGGGCGTCCATCGGCGTCTTCTGGCCTTCGGGATCGGCCGCATAGTCCGGCGTGTCGTGCTCGGTCTTCTTGCGCGCATCCAGCGGCGCACCGCTGTCCTTGTCGCGGCCCATGATGGCCTCCTGCTCGCCCAGCGGCGTGCGGTCCCAGCGCTCGACAAAGTTGCGGATGATGCGCACGGCCTGGTAGCTGCCGCCCGCGGCCCAGGCGGGCTCGTCGGATTCAGGCTGCACCCAGACAATGCGGCGCATCATGGCCTCATCGTCCGATGGTGGGTTGGCCGAGCCATCGCGGAAGCCCAGAAAATTGCGCGCGCTCTCAGCGGGCTGGCCCACGGCAGCGGGGATCGGCGGTACCGAGCCCTCCTGCTTCCAGCGCACCATCAGCAGATCGGGCAGGTTCTTGATGATGTCGCGCAGCGCATGGATATTGGTATCGGGCGTGTTGGCGCAGAACTGGATCGACAGATCGCCATGGCAGAGCGCGGCCTGCAGCGCATCGTTGGGGTGCTGCTGCATGGGGGTCAGGCGCTTGGGCCGCTGGTCCTTCAGGCCAAAGCGGTCATCAAACAGGCTGTGGCCCACGGCCACGGTGACCGTCAGTGCATCGGGCTGTACCACCGGGCCCAGAATGCCAGAGCCCGCCGGCGGCAGCTTGGGGTCGAGCACCGGCTGGGCACCGCCCTGGGTCAGAAAGTGGATGCGCTCGGTCAAGGTCTTGAACAGGCGCTCCAACTCTGCCGGGTTGCTGGCCAGCACATCAAAGCTGACCACCATGCCGGCCAGCGGCCGGGGCGTGACGATGCCGGCCTGGTGCCTGCCGTAAAACGGCACGCGCTGCGCAGACACGCTGCTGTGCGGCGCATCGGCCACCTGGGTTTTGCCCGGCGAGGCATCGTCGGCAGCCAGCGCCTGGCGCACGGGCATGCCGGCCAGCACGCCGGCGCCCATGGCGCCAGCGGCCTCGCCCAGCCAGCGGCGGCGCGACGGGTCGGCGCCCTCGCGGACGATGGATTGAGACTCGTTCCTGTTCTTGAACCAAGACATATGGTGCTTTCTGTATGTTATTTGTAGAAATAGAAGGCGGAAACTTTAGGGCTGCAAGCCCAGCGCTGCATTGACCTTGGCCATGTTTTGCGAACTCTGGTAGAGCGCCTGGGCCAGGTTCTGGCACTGCACCGGGTTCAGTGCCTGGCCGGCCATGTCGGCCACCTGGCTGTCATCGGCGGGCACGCCCAGCTCTTCGATGCGCTGGCGCAGCTTGGCCAGGCTGTCCTGCAACTGCTGGTTCAAGGCCGGGTTGGCATTGCCAAGTACCGGGGACAGCACTTGCTGGGCCTTGTGGGCCGCCGCCCAGCTGCCATAGACGAACTGCAGCACCGCCCGGCCCTGTTCGGGCGTGGTCGCCTCGCCGGGAATCAGCGTGGAGGCACGCTCCAGCGCCTTGGCTGCTGCGGCGGCAATCGACTGCGGCTGCAAGGCCGCATCGCCCAGGCGCTGGGCCAGTTGCTGCACATCCTGCTGCAGGCTGGTGGCCAGCGGCAGCAGCTGCTCAGCCGGCTCGCCCGCTTGCAGACCGGCGGCAATGCGCTGCAAGCCCACAAAGGCCGGGTCCTTGTCACGCAGCGCAAAGTCTGCGGCGCGCGCATCGATGCGGGCATTCAAATCGCCGTACTGCACCGCCAACGGGGCCAGCTTTTGGTACTGGCCGCGCGCCAGCGCTGCCAGTTGCAGGGCATCGCCGGGGTAGCCATCGGGCGAGATGGCACCGGCTTCCAGTGGATGGGCCAGGCGCTGCTGCAGCGCATCGACCATCTCCTGCAGGCTGGCCGTCTCGGTCAGCATGTAGACCTGGTACTCGGCCAGTGCGCCCAGGAAGGCGGTCACCGGCGGCTTGGCGGCTTCGGCCTTGAAGGCGTCCGACGTCGTCACCGTCAGGCTGCCGCGTGCGGCGTTGAGCAGGCCGCAGGTCATCTCATAGTTGCCGGGTACCAGGCGTGCGCTCAGCTGCTGCGTCATGCCGGGCAGAATGTTCTCGCGCTCTTCGAGCACCATCACGCCGTCCAGAATTTCCCATTCCAGCGCCCGCTGCGACTGGTTGACGATGCGGAAAATCACCTTGCCCGCAGGCACGGTCACCGCATTGGGGGTGCAGGTGCCCTGGTTGATCTCGATGGTCACCACCGGCACGCCATCGACCGATGTACTGCTGCCTGCAACCTCGCTGGCACGCGGCACCGTCGATGCCTGCCAGAAAGCAGCAGCACCGAGCAGAAACACGACGACGCTACCCAGGACGACCGGGCCAAGACGCGGAGCAGGCTCTTCAGCGGCCACTTCGGCCGCTGCGGCTGCAGGGGTGGGCGTGGCAGGAGCGCCCGCCACGGCAGGCGCCGCCTTGACCGGCCAGAAGAACATCACCAAGGTCACGGCCAGGTACAGCGCCCAGGCCAGCACTTCGCCGGCGACGGGTGCATGCATGTAGCCCAGCAGGCCGCCCAGAATGACACCCAGCGGGCTGTCTTCGGGCAGCACGGCGCTGCTGTCGAATACCACTTGCTGCAGCTGGTTCCAGACCCCGGCCTCATGCAGGCGGCGCACGGCGCCGGCCAGCAGGCCAGCCGCCACGACCAGGATAAAGATACCGGTGTAGCGGAAGAACTGGCGCAGATTGATGCGCACGCCGCCTTTGTAGAGGCCCACGCCCAGCAGCACCGACAGCGCCACGCCGAGGAAGGCGCCCGCTGCGGCACTCCAGCCCGAGCTTTGCTGGAAGATGGCCAGCAAGAAGAAGACGGATTCGACGCCTTCACGCGCCACCGCCAAAAAGACCATGCCGATCAGTGCCCAGCTGGCACTGCCCGAGGTGCTGAGCGCCTTGTCGACCGAGGCCTGGAGCTCCCCTTTGATCGAGCGCGAGGCCTTGCGCATCCAGAACACCATGCCGGTCAGCATGCCCACGGCGATAAAGCCGACCAGCGCTTCAAACAGCTCCTGCTGCTTTTGCGGAAACTCGGCGGCCATCCACTGCAGACCCGCGCCGACAAACAGCGACAGACCCAGCGCCAGGAACACCCCCGCCCAGACAGCGGGCATCAGCCTGGCACGGCCCGTGTGGCGGAGGAAACTCGCAATGATGCCCACGATCAGCGCGGCCTCGATGCCCTCGCGCAACATAATCAAAAAAGGAACCAGCATGTAATGTGTTGCTCAAGCCGGGGTCGCACGTCAAGGCTGCGCCGCCTGCTGATCTTTCTCAGTTCTGTCGATGAATTGCAAACCCTGCAGGATGGCCAACGGTCGGCCGCAGGCAGCCCATGCGGCAATGCAACAAAGGCAGGTGCAGCATGTTAAGACCAAACTGGCGACCCTGGCGGTCCAGCGTGCAGTCTTCGACAAGCAGCTACCATCTTTACAAGCGAAAACGTATATCTTAGCACCGCTCACGGGGCTTTCAAGCTATCAATTACATAGCAACCCTGCAGAACCCAACACCCCTGCCGCCAACATGGCGTAAGCCGGGCTTCAGAATGGCCCGGGCCGCCTGGTGCCGCCCGTTTCGCGCCAGGCCACTACACACCCAGCTTTTCGGTCAACCGCACCAGATCGGCCAGCGAGCTCAGCTGCAGCTTGCGCATCGCATTGCCGCGGCGCACCTTCACGGTCACTTCGCTGAGTTGCAGCTGGTGTGCAATCTGCTTGTTCAACAGGCCCTTGACCACCAGTTGCACCACCTCGCGCTCGCCGTCGCTCAAGGTCTGCCAGCGTCCGCCGATCTCGGCACGGTCGGCATCCGCCAGGCGCCGGGCGCGGTCTTGCGCAATGCCTTGGTGGATCGCGTCCAGCAGGTCCTGGTCGCGAAACGGCTTGGCCAGAAAGTCGATGGCGCCGCTTTTCATGGCTTTGACGCCCATCGCAATATCGCCATGGCCGGTGATGAACACCACCGGCAGTTGCAATCCCAGGGTCTGCATCTGGCGCTGGAACTCCATGCCGCTCAGCCCCGGCATGCGCACATCCAGCACCAGGCAGGCGGGCACATCGGCCAGCGGCTGTGCCAGGAATTGGGCCGCCGAGGCAAAGGCGCGCACCGGCAGACCGACCGATGCGAGCAAATCCTCCAGCGCGGCGCGCACCGAGTTGTCGTCATCGACCACATAGACCATCGCTGCGTCCGTCATGCCTCGCCCTCCGCGGGTGCCACCGGTACGCTGAATGTGAACACCGCCCCGCCCGGTGCATGTGGTTCGGCCCAGATATGGCCGCCATTGGCCTCGACAATGCTGCGGCTGATGCTCAGCCCGACGCCAATGCCCTCGTGCTTGGTGGTCCAGAAGGGTTCGAATACCTGTTCCTGCGCACCGGCGGGCAAGCCGGGGCCGCCGTCCGAAATGCGGAACACCAGCTTGTCGGCCTGCTGCAGCGATTCGACAAGGATGGTGCGGCGCGCTACATCGACCAAGGCCGTCGCCTCCATCGCATTGAGCACCAGGTTGGCGATCACCTGCTGGACCTGCACCGGATCAGCCAGCGCCAGCGGCAATCCGGGCGCCAGATCGGCACGCATCGCAATGTCCAGCCGCTGCATCTCGGCGTGCGACAGGGCCAGCACTTCACGCACGGCGGCGTTGAAGACGAAGGGCCTGGTGCTGGCCGGCTCGCCTTTGCTGAGCTTTCGCACCCGCGCAATGATGCCGCTGGCCCGGTCCGCATCGCCAAGGATGCGCTGCAGGGCCTGACGGGCCT
Organism: uncultured Comamonas sp.; assembly: GCF_964277875.1. Lineage (NCBI taxonomy): Bacteria > Pseudomonadati > Pseudomonadota > Betaproteobacteria > Burkholderiales > Comamonadaceae > Comamonas > uncultured Comamonas sp. The sequence continues at coordinate 73,271 of NZ_CAXYJV010000041.1, read as the reverse complement.
TGTCCAGCTGGGGCGGGTCCTGCTCCATCCAGCGCTGGCAGGCGTGGCCGCTGGTGACGATGGCCGCCAGCGGCTGGTTCAGCTCATGCGCAATCGACGTGGTCAGTCCCTCCAGGCTGTGAATGCGCGAGATGCGCAGCAGCCTGGCCTGTGCCTCGTGCGCCGCCGCGCGCGCCAGTTCCGCCGTGCAGGCCAGGTAGCCGGTGATGACAATCGCCACCGTGCTGATCAGCATGTTGACCAGCCCGGCGCGCTGGTCACCATAGCTGGTGATGAGAAAGCTCAGCCAGGTCAACGCAACGCAGCTGCCTGACAGCACGATGAGCCCACGCCATGTCAGCGCATGGGCCATCGCCAGAATGATCACGGTGTAGAAGACCGACACGGCCACTTCATAGCGGGTTGCCGTGTCTATCAAAAACAGCAGCGCCAGGGCCAGCACCATGGCGGTCAGATGCAGGCCCCGGCGGCGCCGGGGCGTGGTTGGCAGGGACGGTGTCTTCATCAGCAACAGAGCGTCTGTGGGTTACAGGGATTGCCAAAGGCTACCACGCCGATCCCAGCGGTGCAGCGAAGTCCCTGCGCCTCAGAAACGGGTGTTCAGCCCGAAAGCCACCTGGCTGACCGACGGTTGGCTGGCATCCAGAACCCCATCCATCGCATAGGCCCGGCCATGGGCGGCAAAGGCGTACAGGGAGGTGCGCAGCGACAGCGGGTAGATGTAGCCCAGCGACATCACCTGGCTGGTCTTGGCGCGTGCGCCGCTGTCCTGCCAAGCCCAGTTGGGCCGTGCCTGGGACCACTGCATCTGAAACTCGCCATGGCCCATCGGAATCGATGCCGCCAGATAGACCGCGTCCAGCCGGCCTCCATCGATGAACTCGGCAGGCCCCAGGCCCTTGAGCCCGGCCGCCTGCAACTGCGCCGGGCCATCACCGCCATTGCGCCCGACAAAGCCATTGCGCTGGCGGCTCCAGCCCGCTGCCAGGCGCGCCACACCAAAGTTATAGCTGGCACCCAGCTGCGCAGCGCTGGGGCGCCGCCCTCCCAGGGCATCCAAGCGCAGCGCACTGGCTTGCTCCCAGCTGGCGGCCAGCAGCCAGGGGCCTTGCTCATAGCGCAACGCCAGGCTGTAGAGCTTGTAGGCAGAGCCGCCGGCCGCATCAGCGGCTGCTGCATCACCTGCATCAAAGCTGTAGCTGGCGCCCAACTGCACACCGCTCCACTGCGGGCTGCGCCAGCTGATCTGTCTGGACACCTGGTAGTTGTCGGAGGCCCGCAGCAAGGCACCCACGCCAAAATCGCGCCAGGCCCCCACTTCGATCGCGCTGACAAAGGCCTGGCCGACGGTGTACTGGCGCCCCAGGCGCAACTCGCCCAGGCTGGCGCTCCCCACCCCCACCCAGGACTGGTAGTTGAACGGCCGTGCCGGGTCATCGGGCGCACCACGGGCAACATCCAGCCCGCCCTCCAGCGCGAAGGCGGCGTAGCTGCCGCCGCCCAGCGCCTCACGGCCCTGCAGGCCCCAGAGCGAGTCCGACTGGCCTCCGCTCAAAAGGCCGTTTTCGGTGGGCCCGCCGCTCACCCGGGTTGAACTGACCGCCGCATCGACGGTGCCATACAGGCGTACATGGGTTTGCGCCTGGGCGGGCATGGCCACCACGGCGGCCAGCACAGCGGCAGCGCTGCACCAAGCCCAGCGGATACGCGTCTGCTCGGGCGCCAACGGGCGCGCAGCAATCCATACAAAAAACAACGGTGACATAGGTGGCTCAGTAAAAGTGGGGCCGGGGCGCTGCTGCAACGCGCGACGGGCGCAGCGGCCCGGCTGCAGAAAACAGGAAGATAACCAGCACCAAGGGCTGCGCAGGCCATGGCACCAGCCTCCCCCGTGCGATCGTGCGGCGCCAGCAAGACGGTTTCGTGTCATCGCAGCGTACCCGATTGCTTGACCATCCAGACGGGTACCGCGGTGAGCACCAACACGGCAAGCAGCTGCGTCCACAGCGAACCCTCCCAGGACAGTTCGGGCATCACGCGGAAGTTCTGGCCATACCAGTTGATCAGGGCCGTGCCGGGGATGAACGCCGCCCAGAGCACGCTGAACACCTTGGTGACATTCAGGTCGCTCATCGCCACAATTTCCTCGGCCGAGCGGCGGTGGAAGCGCTGGCGCTCCAGCATGAAGCGACTGCGCCGCTGCACCCCGTCGATCTCGGACAACAGCGCATCGACATGCTGACGCCCGAGCTGCGAGCCCTGCAATACGCTGCGGCGCAGTTGCTTGGCAGCCTGTTCCAGATCATCCAGCGCCTGCATCACGACCGACAGCGGTCGGCTGAGCATGGACAGATAGCTGTCCACATCGATCAGGTCCTCGGCGCCCCGGGAGTCCGGCGTACCCACCGCAAGCTGGAAGCTGCGCAGCGAGCGCATCGAGCGCGTCAGCCCCTCATCCATGCGATCGAGCACCAGCCCGGTCTGGCCCAGCAACTGGTGCAGCAGCACCAGCGCCACGGCATGCGCGCTGCCCGCCGGCAAACCCTGCGCCCTGAAGCGCTGCTGCGCCTGACCGGGCCGGAGCATGCGGTGCCCCGTCTCGACCGTGTAGAGGGTCTGCGCATCTGCGGTCTGGTGCCACAGCAGATCGGCCACCAACACGCGCCCGTCCTGCACACGCGCGCAGCGGATGCGTATCGCCGCCCCGGCATCCGGTCGCTGCGCCGCGCTGGCCGGCGCCAGGTCCATGCCATGGTGCCTGCCCAGGTCATCAAGCGCCTGGGGGCTGGCGGCGTGCAGGCGGGCCCATAAAGGCAAGGTCTGGTCCCAGGTCATCGCATCCACCCCTTGCGTTTGATGTAGGCCAGCGGCACCAGCGCGAACAGGCCCGTGAGCCCCATGACCATCCACTCTCCCCACGGCAACGCCAGCTCGGGCATGTAGGCAAAGTTCTGCCCATAGAACGCAGCGACCAGCGTGGGCGGCGTGAACACGGCAGTCACTACGGTGAACACCTTGATGACCTGGTTTTGCTTGATGTCCAACGTGGTCATCAGCGACTGCTGCAGGTTGCGGATCTTGTCGTGCTGAAACCGGGCATAACGGCGCAGGCTGTGGATGTCCGCCAGCAGGACCGTCAGGCGCGGGCCCAAGCGGGCATCCCCTGCAGCACGCCGCAGCCAACGTCCGGCACGGGCCAGCATCAGCTGGCCTTCCACCGCTTTGGCAACCAGTTCCTCGGCTTCTGCCAATGCCATTGCCGTGCCGGCAATGTCGGCCACCCCGGCCTGGCGCTGGGCGGTGTCGAAGCCGCCGCTGGCCGCCGCCACGGCATCACTGCGCTCGTCCAGGCGCTCGGCGATGGCGCGCAAGCTCGCATGGGCGGCATCGTTGAGCGCTTCGAGCAGGTAGAGCATCATCGTGCCGGGCCCGAGGGCGCCACCATCGGCCAAGCGGGTCAACAGCTGTTCGCTGGCCCGGTCCAGCGCATGCAACGCGGGGCCTTGTTCAACACTGATCAGCTGCTCCTTGCCCAGTGCCAGGACGAGGACGGTTTCTCGGAACTCCCCCTGCTGGCAGACGACCAGCTCCATCGGGATGACAATGAACTCACCCTCCTGCGTCGCGGCTCTGCCTCGGATCGGGGAAAGATCCAGTCCATGCAGGTGTTGTTCGGCCGCCAGCGGCTCGGCTTGCTGCGTATGCAGCCGCTGCCAGCCAGCCTGGGCCAGGCGCGCCGCCATCAGGCCGCCTGCCGCATGGGGGTTGGTGCGGTCTTCGGTCATTGCTGCACCTCGGGGGTGGCGCTGCCTGCCGGCGCGGCGGTTGCATCGGCTTGCGCGGCCTGGCTCTGTTGCTCCAGCACATGGCCGCCATAGAGATGCAGCGCGGCGAAGCTGCCCAGAATCAGCGCATAGAGCACGATCACCGCGATCATGATCTCGCGCTCGATCTGCGCGGTGCGCGGACGGCTCGCACGCGCCTCGTTGATGGCCTGGCGGCGCTGCGATGCGGCCTCGCCCGCATCCTGCAGGCTCAGGTCGGCATTCCAGACCAAACCCTCCAGTTGGCGGTTCAGCGTGGTGTAGGTATAGCGGCTCTTGTCAGTCGTTGGCGGCATGGAAATAACTCCTGGTGGGGGAAATCGCAGACAGCACACCGGTCTTTGACAAAAGCCCGAGCGCAGTCTTTGCAGTGGCAGGTCTGGGCTCAGCGCAGCCAGCCACGGTGCTTGACATAGAGCAGCGGCAGCAACGCCAGCCCTGCCGTCAGCGCGATGGTGATGGGCTCGCCGTAGTGCCACTCCAGAATGGGCATGCGGGCGACGTTCATGCTGTAGTAGGTGGAAATCAGCATGGCAGGTAGAAACACGGCTGTGACGACCGAGAAGACCTTGACAATCTGGTTCTGCTTGACGTTCAGTGCCATGTTGTTGGTTGCTTGCAGCAGCCGCACGCGGTCATGCACAAAGCTGACATGGTCCTCCACGGCTTCAATGTCCTCGATCAAGGTCGCATAGAGCGCTTGAAGAGCGGTGTCGGCCTGCGGCATGCGCGCCTGTGCATGGCGCGCTGCCAGCGCCAGCTGCAACTGGCTCTCCAGGCAGTCGGACAGCAGCTCTTCGACTTCGCCCAGGTCCAGCTGCGCAGAGACCACATCGCTCACGCCAAAATCGCGGTCCCGCGCTTCCAAGCTATTCAACACCGAGTTGGTTTGCACCAGCACCCGGCCCAGATCGCTGTTGAGCGAATCCAGCAGCTCGTCCGTCGCATCGTTGATGGCCTGGAGCACCATGGCAAAGTTCTCAAATGCCGGCAAGGCTTGCCCTTGGCGCTCCAGCCTGGATTGCGCCGTCTCCAGCGCCTGCGGCGCGGTGCCGGGTTCCAGCGATACCAACATGCGTGGGCCCAGCACAAAGATGACGCGGCTGGCTTTCCTCAGGCCCTGCTCAACGCCCAGAAAAGTGATCGCAAAGTAGCTGAATTCGCCATCCTGGCTCAGATTGCGCTGCAGGCCATGGGCAATGTCCAGGCCCAGGCTCTGCTGGATGCCGGTCAGCCTGCCGGGTTCATCGGCTCGGATGCGCAGCCACTGGGGCAAGGCTTCCCGCGCGGCACCTGCAGAGGGCTGCAAAAGATCAGATCGGTGTTGCATGTTCATCGGGAAGACTCCTGCGCGGGGCTATCGGATTTGAGAGACCTCGCACTTTCGTAGAAACCGGCGTGCGAGCCCGAGGTGGACGAGGTTTTGGTATCCAGGTGGTAGTTGCCAAAATGCAGAGCCGCCACGGCGAGCACCAAGATGCCCCAGGTGACGCCCAGCATCGAAAAAGAGAGGCGCTCATACCGCGACCAGGGCGGAGGCGGCTGCAGCGGCAGCGCATAGGGGCGGCGTGCAGACCGGCTCCAGACAAGGCTGTGCAGGTTCAGGCCGGTATTGGCGGCCGGTGGCGGTCCACCGGACGAGAAGTGTTGAAAGTACGGCATCGCGCATCCTCGGTTGGCGCAGCTCCGCGCTGGCGATGGCACACGCAATGCGTGCCAAGGCCTGGCGGATTGACAAGTAGGGAATAAGCCGGCTGCAGGCTTTGCGTGTGGCAAAGCGCAGCGCAGGGGTTAGCGGCGGGCGCTTGCAGCCGTCACCGATACAGGCAGACCTGCCCGATGGCCAAATATCCAGCACAGCGCGCGCGAGCGGGCCGTGGGCCGATAAGGCGCCAGCCGGGCAGGCCTATCGACGCTCTGTAAGCGGCGTCGGGCGAGCCGGCTCAAATGGGGTAGCACCCGTGCACGCTCGGGGCTAGGCAGCTTCGACAGCGCATCGGCAATGACCGGGCCAGACAGGCCAGACAGCGCCTGGGCAAAGGGCTTGTCGCCCTGCGATGCCAGAAAGGCAGACAGCACGGACGGGGCGTCAGATGCTACAGCGGCTCGAATGACGCGCTGCAGCAGCGCGCTGGATGGGGAGTGAAAGAACAGCATGAGATGCTCCTTGGGGCCAGGTGCCGCCAAGGCCTCTCATGCATTTAGATGCGTGACAGCCTCGGGGCGTTGGCCCGATGGGGATGGGTGGTAATGCAGTGCAAAGGGAGGTGGCGCTGGCAGCAGCGCATTTCAGGCTCAGGATCGGGGTCCATGCTTTTCTCCGGTTGAACAGTTCTAGAGATGCCCATGTGTTGCCTTCAACAACTGAAGTGCGCATCGGCGGCAATCGCCGAGCTGGTACATGGCCACAGGGCGAAGCGTCATCGCAGTAACAAGACACAGGGCTTTCGCGACGACAGACAGGATTTTCGCAGGCCAAGCGCGGGATCGCCAGTGGCCTTTGGGGTGCATGCCACTGCCATTGGCATGGGAGCCATATACGAAGGTATACGCCAACCGAACACCCCCAGTCAGCAAACCGGTAGCCAACAAAAAAAACCGGCAGCCCACAAGGGACTGCCGGTTCTACTTGGAGGATCGCAACCCGGGCAGCATCAGCCAGCCCAGGCCAGGGCCTTATCAGCCCAGTGCAGCCACCGCTGCGTTGAAGGTGCTGCTGGGGCGCATCACAGCATCCAGCTTGGCAGTGTCCGGCTGGTAGTAGCCGCCGATGTCGGCAGGCTTGCCTTGCACGTCCTTGAACTCGCCAACGATCTTGGCCTCGTTGTCGCTCAGGCTCTTGGCCAGTGGCGCAAACTTGGCGGCCAGTTCGGCATCGGTGGTTTGGGCGGCCAGCGCCTGGGCCCAGTACAGGGCGATGTAGAACTGCGAGCCACGGTTGTCCAGCTCACCGGTGCGGCGCGATGGCGACTTGTTCTCGTCCAACAGCTTGCCGGTGGCCTGGTCCAGGGTCTGGGCCAGCAGCTTGGCGCGCTCGTTGTTGTTCTTGATGCCCAGCTCTTCGAAGGACACGGCCAGCGCCAGGAATTCGCCCAGCGAATCCCAGCGCAGGTGGTTTTCTTCCACCAGCTGCTCGACATGCTTGGGGGCAGAGCCGCCGGCGCCGGTTTCGTACAGACCACCGCCTTGCATCAAAGGCACGATCGACAGCATCTTGGCCGAGGTGCCCAGCTCCAGGATCGGGAACAGGTCGGTCAGGTAGTCACGCAGGATGTTGCCGGTCACCGAGATCGTGTCCAGGCCACGGGCTGCGCGCTCCAAGGTGAAGCGCATCGCGCGCACCTGTGACAGGATGTGGATGTCCAGGCCGCTGGTGTCGTGGTCCTTCAGGTAGGTTTGCACCTTCTTGATCAGCTCGGCTTCATGCGGACGGTAGGGGTCCAGCCAGAACACGGCAGGCATGCCGGAGTTGCGGGCGCGGGTGACGGCCAGCTTGACCCAGTCGCGGATCGGTGCGTCCTTAACCTGGCACATGCGCCAGATGTCGCCCTGCTCCACGTTCTGGCTCATCAGCACTTCGCCGGTGGCGATGTCGACGATGTTGGCCACGCCGTCTTCGCTGATCTCGAAGGTCTTGTCGTGCGAGCCGTACTCCTCGGCCTTTTGCGCCATCAGGCCCACGTTGGGCACGGTGCCCATGGTCTTGGGGTCGAAGTTGCCATGCCACTTGCAGAAGTTGATCACTTCCTGGTAGATGCGGGCAAAGGTCGACTCAGGCATCACGGCCTTGCAATCGTAAGGCTTGCCATCGGCGCCCCACATCTTGCCGCCAGCGCGGATCATCGCAGGCATCGATGCATCCACGATCACGTCATTGGGCGAATGGAAGTTGGTGATGCCCTTGGCAGAGTCCACCATGGCCAGCGCGGGGCGGCCTTCCTGGCACTTGTGCAGGTCGCGGATGATTTCTTCGCGCTGCGATGCGGGCAGGGTTTCAATCTTTTCGTACAGATTGGCCATGCCGTTGTTCACGTTCACGCCCAGCTGCTCGAACAGCTTGCCGTGCTTCTCGAACGCTTCCTTGTAGAAAATGCGCACGCAGTGGCCGAACACGATGGGGTGGGACACCTTCATCATCGTGGCCTTGACGTGCAGCGAGAACAGGATGCCCGACTGCTTGCAGTCTTCGATTTCCTTTTCGTAGAAAGCCAGCAGCGCCTTCTTGCTCATGAACATCGAGTCAACCACTTCTGCGTCCTGCAGCTTGACCTTGTCCTTGAGCACCACGGTCTTGCCGGACTTGGTCTCCAGCACCATCTTCACTTCGCGGGCCTTGTCCAGGGTCATGGACTTTTCGCCGTGGTAGAAGTCGCCCTCTTCCATGTGCGACACATGGGTTTGCGACCACTGTTTCCACTCGCCCATCGAATGGGGGTGCTTCTTGGCGTAGTTCTTCACGGCCAGCGGCGCACGGCGGTCGGAGTTGCCTTCGCGCAGCACGGGGTTCACGGCCGAGCCGATGCACTTGCTGTAGCGGGCCTTGATGTCTTTTTCTGCGTCGTTGGCAGGGCTGTCTGGGTAGTCAGGCAGCTTGTAGCCGTGGTCTTGCAGTTCCTTGATCGCTTCTTGCAGCTGGCCCACCGATGCGGAGATGTTGGGCAGCTTGATGATGTTGGCATCCGGCGTCAGGGTCAGCTTGCCCAGGTCAGCCAGGTTGTTGGGCACGCGCTGTGCTTCGGTCAGAAACTCGGGGAATTCACCCAGAATGCGGGCTGCCAGCGAAATATCACTCTCGGCCACATTGATGCCAGCGGCGCTCGCAAAGCTGCGAACAACGGGCAGGAACGCTGCGGTCGCCAGACGAGGGGCTTCGTCGGTCAGGGTGTAGATGATGGTGGGTTGCTGGGTAGTCATCTGGTCTTTCAAGTGGCAAAAGTTCTGATGTGCGTCGCGCCTTGGCTGGTCTCCACGGCTCAGGGCGCGCCCGCGTAAACTCCCTCATGATGTACTGCTCGACCACCGTTGGGAAGCCTGTCCCTCAAATGCTGCAATGCAATATCACAATACGGAATTCAACGCCAAGGATTGTCGCTGCTTTTTAAGTCTTATACAAGAGTTGGCCCAGCGATTTGTTGAGGCTTCCCGGACAGCTGCCGCAAAATACAGGTTATGCCAGCGCTGCACGACAGCGCTGTGAAACCCCCACCCCGCCTTTCCCTGCCGCTTTACCGCGACACGCCTCCCGATATGACCACGCCCTCGCCCTCCGCCCTCACCCTGCATGAAGCCGATGTGCAGTGGACGGCCATTCGCGCCCAGGGGCCCGGCGGGCAGAACGTGAACAAGGTCAGCTGTGCCATCCACCTGCGCTTTGATGTGCGTGCATCGCGCCTGCCCGAGCCCGTGCAGACCCGTCTGCTGGCCCTGGCCGATTCGCGCATCACCCAGGAAGGCGTGGTTGTCATCAAGGCGCAGAGCTACCGCACCCAGGAGCAAAACCTCTGGGATGCGCTGGAGCGCCTCAACGCACTGGTGGCCAGCGTGGCGGTGGAGCCGCGCAAGCGCCGCGCCACCAAACCGACCTGGGGGTCACAGCAGCGCCGCCTGCAAAGCAAGAGCCTGCGCGCCAATGTCAAAGCCCAGCGCGGCAAGGTGCGGGATTGACCATGCACCGCACCCACTGGCAGATGGCCGGTGATAATAAGAAGTAATCTCATTTGTCAATGCCCGAATTTCCATGAATGTGCGACGCAGCATCCTGATCGTCGATGACCACCAAAGCATCCGCGACCCTCTTGCCACTTTCATGCGCCGCTATGACTTCGATGTCGACACTGCCTGCGATGGGCTGGCGATGCGGCAGTTGCTGAAGGACCGCAGCTATGACCTGATCATCCTGGATGTCATGCTGCCTGGCGAGGACGGCCTGTCGCTGTGCGGCTTTGTGGCCGAGCACATCGGCACCCCCGTCATCCTGCTGACCGCGATGACCGACCAGGCCGACCGGGTGGCGGGCCTGGAAATTGGCGCCGACGACTATGTGCTCAAGCCCTTTGACCCGCGCGAGCTGGTGGCCCGGGTCCGCAGCGTGCTGCGGCGCGGCGCCCGCCGCCGGGCAGACGATGCGGCCCAGGCGGCGCCCACCGCCGACGTATCGGCAGAAAAGCGCTACACCTTTGAAGGCTGGTCCTTTGACCTGACCACCCGCGAGCTGCAGGACCCCAACCTCAGCCCCGTGCCGCTGACCACGGCAGAGTTCCACCTGCTGCGCGCACTGCTGGAGAACCCCAACCGCGTGCTCAGCCGCCAGCAGCTGATGGACCTGACCCAGCGCGAAGGCGACGCTTTTTTTGACCGCAGCATCGACACGCAGATCAGCCGCCTGCGCAAAAAGCTCGAATCCGATCCGCGCCAGCCGCGCATGCTCAAGACCGTGCGCGGCGACGGCTATCTGCTGGCTGCCAGAAACATCAGCCTCGCTCCATGAAACTGCTGCCGCGCACCTTAGCCGGCCAGTTGCTGGCCCTGTTGCTGCTGGCGCTGATCGTCGCCCACCTGGTCGCCGTGCTGCTGCTGACCTGGTTGCGCCAGGACAGCGATGTCGTGCACCCGCTGTCGGCCCACACCATCGAGACCCGGGTGGCCGCCGCCTACCGCGCGCTGGAGGGCAGCCCCGAATCCGCCCAGCGCCTGGTGCACAGCATCAGCCTGCCCGATTCGCAGTTCCGCATCCGCCCACGCCCTTTTGACGACGGCCAAGCTGTCACCGAGCAAGAAGCCAAACTCACCGCCAGGCTGCAAGAACGCCTGGGGCTGGATGCCGGTGCCAACCCTGCAGACCCGCCAGTGCGCATCCATCTGCGCATGCGCTCTCCTGCAGCCGCCAGCGAGGCTGGCGATGTGGACCAGGACATCCTGGGCAAGCTCAGCCCGGCATTTGATGACGATGGCAGCTGGATGCTGCATGTGGATGTGCGCCTGCCCGATGGCCAGTGGCTCAGCAGCTGGCACCTGCCCACCATGCTGCTCAGCCACTGGAGCCGGGTGCTGAGCTTTTCCATCCCCGTCGGCATGCTGCCCATCATCGTCATTGCGGTGCTGTTTGGCCGGCGCATCATGCAGCCCTTGCGCATGCTCACCGACGCGGCCCAGCGCATCAGCCGGGGCGAGCGCTCCGCGCACCTGCCGCTGTCCGGCCCCGAAGGCGTGCGCGAAATCATCGAGGCCTTCAACGAGATGCAGGACCGCCTGCTCGGCGTCGTGAACGACCGCACCCGCATGGTTGCCGCCATCGGCCACGACCTGCGCACCCCCCTCACCTCGCTGCGCATCCGCGCCGAGCTGGTGGACGACGACGAACTGCGCCAGGCGATGGTGAGCACCATCAACGAGATGCACAGCATGGTCGAAGAGATCCTGCACTTTGCCCAGGACGACGCGATGCGCGAAACCACCCAGCCTGTCGATCTGGACGCGCTGGTGGGCGACGTGGTCGAGCAGCAGCGCACCCTGGGCCGCCAGGTGCACTGGAGCCCGCCAGACAGCATCAGCTACCGCTGCCGCCCGGCCCACCTCAAGCGCGCCCTCGCCAACCTGATCGACAATGCCGCGCGCTACGGCAGGGTCCACGTGCGGCTGGCCGGCCCGGATGCCGCAGCCCCGGGCACTGCCGCCACCGTGCGCATGGAAATCGAAGACGAAGGCCCCGGCATTGCGCCGCAGGATATCGAGCAGGCGTTTCGGCCCTTCAGCCGGCTGGAGGTCGCCCGCAATGGAGAGACTGGTGGCTTTGGGTTGGGGCTGGCAATTGCGCGCTCATGCGTGCGCGCGCATGGCGGCGAGTTGAAACTGCATAACCGCAGTGAGGGTGGGTTAAGGGCGGTGATTGAGTTGCCGGCTTGAGTGACTTCTATCGGTTGGCATTCCAACGTCTGGAATGGCAAATTCGCGGCCGAGTTCTTTGGAGCGGTTACACCCTGCGCACTACGACCGCGCGGCGCGTCAGACGCGGCTCGTTGCACGAGTTTTCCCCTCGGAACATCGCGACGCAACACTCGCGTGGTACCGGCGCGCGCAATCCCAGCCGAACCGCTCGTGCCAAACCATCGCGCACCCGCAGCCAATAGACTTATTTGGTGACTAAACTTACAATATGCGACTTACAGAAACAATGTTTCGCGGTGACGATTCACGCATCGTATAAGCCTAGTACCACTGACGATACGTTAAGCCTGTGCCTTTTTCAGTCCAGTCGCCCATGCTTAGGCATCCGACAGAAAGTCTTATCGTGAAGTTCAATACCTCTTCAAACATGCCTCGGACAAAGGGCTTCAGCGCCACCGTGGCTCCGGCAGCGACAGGTCTGTTCATTGCATTGGCGGGACTGCTGTCGTCTTTTGGCGCACAGGCGCAAGCGGCGCTGCCTACGGTGTCGTGCAACTCGTCATCGGCGGCATTCAGCACGGGACATAACGCAGCAACCGGAGGTGCCCTGCCCCAAAACGCGGTGGAACCATCTTGGCAATTCGCATTTGCAGGCAGGCCAGTCACCAACCCCGCCGTCGCCTTGAGCGCCATACCCCCCGCTGCTTGGACACCCCTCACGGTTTACTGGACAGCGCCTTGGAGCGAGTCACCTTATGCCAACGCCAATTGGGTTTCGCCGTTGGGCTTTGACAGAGCCAATTCCCAACGCTGGGGCTATTACCGGTACCAGTTCAACTTGGACCCTGCCGTCGATCCGGCAGATCTGGCGGTCCAGCTGTCGTACCTGGTGGACGACAGCGCCACAGAGATCTACGTCAACGGCGTGGCCCAAAGTGCTTACGCGCCCATCGTGAATCCCGGATCGGCATTTTCCACGCCGCCCGTCTCTCGCACGTTGACGCAGGACTGGAAACCCGGTCTGAACGAAATCGTTTTTCAAGTGCTGGACTATGGCTGGGTCACGGGGCTGCTCGTGCAGGCTGAGCCTACGGCCGTTTGCAAACCCACCTCAGTCGACATCACCAAAAACGCCAGCGCAAGCCAGGTCAATGCGGGTGGAACCTTCAGCTATGACATTGTGCTGACCAACCAAGGCTCGCAGCAGGCCACGGTGTCGCAACTGACGGACACCCCGCCGGCCGGTATCACGCTGAACGCTTGGGCCTGCACAGCTGCCAATGGCGCCAGCTGCCCGGTTCCCAGCAGCGGCACCGGCGCTCTCAATCTGGCCAACCTGGCCTTGCCACCGGCTGCCGCAGCCGGAGATCCTGGCGGACAACTGAGGTTTACCCTCCAAGCCAGCGTGGAGGCCAATGCAACGCCCGGCTTGCTGACCAACACAGCCCAAGCCACGCCGGACGCCACAACCACACAGTGTTCGGCCACTTCGGGCGGCGCGAGTGCCACCCAGTGCACGGCATCGGCCAGCATTGAGGTGATCACACCCGTCACGCCGCCGGTGACGACACCGACGCCGGTACCTGCCAATGCGCCATGGGCCTTATTGGTGCTGAGTGGCTTGCTGGTAGGCCTCGGCGCCCGGCAAGTGAAATCTCGCGATTCTGTGTAACGTCAACGCTTAGCCGAGTGCGCCTCCTCAGCTCAGGCTGTCGGGGCGCTTTTTTTCGTCACCACAGCCCCACTGCTGCCTTCACGGCGAACAGCAAGCAGCGAACCAAGTCACAAACTGACACAAACAGGCAAACACCCGCCACATACGCCGCAAATGATTCCGATTGCGAATCAACTTGCACTCCCAGCCAACGTGACCGGCCCCGCGCCGCGTCCACGCCAGCCAGCTCCGCTCTGCATACCTTTGGCCCGCCCGGCTTTGCCCAGGGCTGCGCCGCCTGCAGGCCGTCTTATCGCCATTGTCTGTTGTCATGTCCCATCCCGCTGCTTCATTCCCCCTTCTTCCCATTGCGTTGGCCGCAGGCCTGTGCCTGGCGCCGGCCGCTTCTGCGCAAGACCGTGCCGATCCCGGCACCACGCTGGACACGATCACCGTGACCGCAGCGGCTACGGCCACAGCCGTCAAGGACGCACCGGCCAGCTTGACGGTGCTGACCGCCGAGGACATCGCGCGCGTGCCGGCCACCGATTTGAACGAGGTGCTGCGCCGCGTTCCCGGCCTCACGCAAGCCACCACGCCCGATGGCGGCACCAGCATCCAGATTCGCGGTCTGCCACAGCAGTACACCTTGATCCTCGTCGATGGCGTGCGCGTGGGCAGCTCCAGCGAGACCTTTGACCGCTACACCCGCAACGAGCTCAACTGGATTGCGCCCGAAGCGATCGAGCGCATTGAAGTGGTGCGCGGCCCCATGTCCTCGCTCTACGGCTCGGACGCGATGGGTGGCGTGATCAACATCATCACCAAGAAAGGCGGCAACACATGGGGCGGCCAGGTCTCTGCCGGTGCCGAGATCAATCCCGAATCCATCCGTGGCAACGACTACAGCGGTGGCTTCAACATCAGCGGCCCGCTGGGCAAGGGCTTCAAGCTGCAGCTGAACGGCCAGCAAACCTACCGCCAGGCCGACAGCGGCCTGGAAGACGGCACCACCGCTTTCCGCTGGGGCGGCGGGCGTGAAGGCGCCAAGCGCCAATCGCTGGGCGCACGCCTGGATTGGGACATCAACGACCAGCACAAGCTGAGCCTGGATGTGCAGCGCGCCGAGTGGAAGACCCTGGGCGGCCCCTCGCCCTCCACCAGCAACCCGGGCGGCTTTGCGGCTGCGGCCACCACGCGCGGCCCGTCCAATATGGAGCGCGAAAGCACCAGCCTGACCCACCAGGGCAAGTACAGCTTTGGTACATCCAAGCTCTCGCTCAGCCACAGCAAGTACAGCAACGAGACGACTGCGCCTCGGATCGAGAACGGCCAGTTTGTGCCGGTGCCCGGTGGCACCGCTACCCAGACCTACAACACCCATTCGGTGTCGGAGGACCTGATCCTCGACGGATCGGTGACCATGCCCTTCAAATGGGGCTTTGACCAGATGCTGACCGTGGGTGCGCAGTGGCAGCGCCAGGAGCTGGACAACCCGAACTCGGTGGGCTCGGTCGCCAATGAGGCAGGCGTGATCGGCCTCAGCTACAAGCAGGCCAAGTCGCAGGCCCTGTTTGTCGAAGACCAGATCTTTCTGCGCGACAACCTGACCCTGACCCTGGGCCTGCGCGGTGACCGCCATGACGACTACGGCTCGCACATCAGCCCGCGCGCCTACCTGGTCTACCACCCCACCGCTGCCTGGACCTTGCGTGGCGGCTACTCGGAAGGCTTCCGCGCGCCCAACCTGCGCCAGTCCAACGAGAACTTTGTGAGCCAGTCGCAAGGCGCGGGCTGCGGCTTTGCCGGCTACACCGGTGGCGGTTGCAGCATCCGGGGCAATTCCGACCTCAAGCCCGAGACCTCGCAGAACTGGGAGCTGGGCGCCGCCTGGGAGCATGAGGGCTGGCAAGCGGGCCTGACCTTCTTCAACACCGACTTCAAGGACAAGATCGATTCGCAAGGCATTGGCTACCTGCCGGGCGGCAGCAACTACTGGGCCCAGTATGTGAATATCGACGCGGCCATCACGCGCGGGCTGGAAGCCAACCTGCGCGTGCCGCTGAGCCGCAGCATCACCTGGAACAACAGCCTGACCCATATGCTCAAGGCCGAGAACAAGACCACCGGCGTGGCGCTGACCACCGTCTCCAAGTGGAGCGGCTCCTCGGTGCTGGATTGGCAGGTCAACTCCGCCCTGGGCCTGAGCCTGGGCGCCGAGCTGGTGGGCAAGCAGATGGGCCTGGCCCAGCGCCTGGCCGACAACTCCAACTTTGGCGAGCAGCGCATCCAGAACAGCTATGTGCTCTACGACCTGGCTGCCAACTACCGCATCAACAAGGCGCTGCGCATCAACGCCGGCGTGAAGAACCTGTTTGACCGCAATGCCAGCGGCAACCGCGATGTCGGCAACAACTTCTACCTGCCCGGCCGCCGCTTCTTTGCGACCCTGACGGCCAGCTTCTAAGCGGGTTCACTGCCTCAACGACAAAGGCGCTGAGACTCCGGTCTCAGCGCCTTTGTCTACGCCTGCGCTGTCAGGGCCGGGCCGCTGCAAAGCCATGGCGCTTGGCCATCAGCACGACCGCCAGGCTCAGCAGCATCAGCAGCAGCACCGCTGGCGAGAAAGCCGCCACGCCCCACTGCGCCAGCAATACGCCGCCGGCCATGCCGCCACCAGCAATGGCCAGGTTCCATGAGGTCACCAGCATCGACTGCGCCACATCGGCCGCCGGCCCCGCGCTCTTGGCCAAGGCCGTCTGCAGCAACGGCGGCAGCCCGCCAAAACCCAGGCCCCAAACGGCCACAGCCAGATAGACGGCAGCGGGCAACTGCATCGCCAGCGCCAGCAACACGGCGCCCAACAGGAACAGTCCCGTGCTCGCCAGGCTCAGCGCACGCAGATGGCGGTCGATCAGCAGGCCGGTGATCCAGATGCTGAGCACCGACATCAGCCCGAACACCAGCAGCACCCGGTCGATCTGCGCGCCCAGATCGGCAGGCGCCAGCAGAGGCGCGATATAGGTGTAGAGCAGGTTGTGCGCCAGCACATAAGCCAGCACCACCAGCAGCACCGGCCGCACCCCAGGCAGGCGGAAGACCTGGCCCAACCCAAAGGCCTGGCCAGCGGGTTGGCCGGCAAAATCGGGCAGGCGCAGCTGCACCCAGGCCATCAGCAGCAGCGCCAGCACGCTCATGCTGGCAAAGCACAGGCGCCAGCCCAGGTGCTGGCCCATCCAGGTGCCCAGCGGCAGGCCCAGCGAAAGCGCCAGCGGCGCACCCAGCATCGCAATCGCAATGGCGCGCCCGCTTTGGTGCGGCGCCACCATGCGCGTGGCATAGCCCGCCAGCAACGCCCAAAGCAGGCCTGCCGCCACCCCGGCCACAAAGCGCGCCAGCAACGTGAGCGCATAGCTGCCCGACACCGTGGTGATGCTGTTGGCCAGCACAAAACCCGCCAATGCCGCCAGCAGCAAGGGCTTGCGGCGCATGCGCTGGGTGGCCGCCGTCAGCGGAATCGCTGCCACCAAGGAGCCGATCGCATACAGGCTGACCAGCTGGCCGGCCATGGCCTGCGACACCCCCAGACCGGCGCTGATCTGCGGCAGCAATCCGGCCGGCAAGGCTTCCGTCAGGATGGTGACGAAGCCCGCCAGCGCCAGCGCCAGCAGCGATGCCAGCGGCAGGCCGCCGCTTTGGGGGGTGCAGCTGGGTTCAAGAGAGGGGGATGGGTGGGAGGAAAGCGAAGAAGAATCTGCCATGGCGCTAAGCGAAAGTCCTGTACAAACCCGCGCAGGCCAGGGGCCGCTGGCGGGTGAAAAACATCAGCCGCCATGGTGCAGCGATTGCGGCCTTAAGACAATCAGGCCGATATTCTGAACATATCGGACGAAAATGTCCGCAATCCGGCAGCCTCCAGCAGCTACCGCGGACATGCAGGCGGCTGATGTATGCCGCTCCCTCCGTCCCCGCTGGCTATACTGCCCGCTGCGCCCCCAAACCACAGCTTGAAAGGCCAACCATGGGCCCCCGCGAACAGCTCCAGCACGACGGCTATCTGCTGCTGCGCCAGGCCATCCCGGCTGACTGGCTGCCCGGTCTGCGCGAGGCCTTTGATGCGGGCATCACCAGCCGATGGCCGGTGCCCCGGGGCTGGGATTGGCGCCATGCGCTGGTAGACGACAACGCCCAGATGCTGGCGGTGTGCCGGCTGCCGCAACTGCTGGCCGCTGCGGGCGTGCTGATCGGTGAGCGCTTTTTTCTGTCGCAAGTGGAAGGGCGCGAGCCCGTGGGCGGCGGCGGCTACCAACGCCTGCACCGTGACCTTTCCAACCAGCGGCCCGGCGATACCGTCGGCGCACTGGCGTTTTTGGATGACTTTGGGCCTGAGAACGGCGCCACGCGCCTGGTGCCCGCCAGCCACCGTCCCAACGCCGAAGAAGCTGCGCGCATCGAGCATGATGAATCGCTGGCCATTCAGATCTCTGGCCAGGCCGGCGACATTCTGGTGTTTGATGTCGACTTGCTGCATGCCGCCAGCCTCAACCCCAGCGGCGCACGCCGCCGCAGCCTGCTGATCAACTATGCCGCCGAGGTGCTGTATGACGCGCACCAGCAAACGGCAGCGCTGCGCCAGGTGCGCATGGATACCAGCGCCCGTTTTGAGCCCGGCGATTTTGTTCCGGCAACTGGCTGATGCCAGCTTGATGCCCGCTGGATGCCCGGCGGGACCCAAACAGCGCCAGCAGCGTTACAGTGGCGCGCCGCCTGTGCTGCCCGGCTCGCCTTCTGCATCTTTCGCATCTTTGGCAATGTGCGGCGCATGCCAGCCCATCTTTTGCGAGATCGCCGCACTGGCGGTTTTCAGCAAGCTGCGGTAGTAGTGCGGCGTGTCCGCGCCGCAGCGCATGATCGGAAAGGACACCGACAGCGCGGCAATCACGTGGCCAAAGCGGTCAAACACAGGCACCGCGATACAGCGCAGACCGGGTTCGGCCTCTTCATCGTCCTCGGCCACCTCCTGGGCACGCACGCGGGGCAGGATGTCCATCACGGCATCGACGGAGCTCAAGGTACGGGGTGTGAACAGCTTGAGCGGCTGCGACGACAGCAGACTGTGCGCCTGCTCGGCAGGCATGAAGGCCAGCAGCACCTTGCCAATGGCGGTGCTGTGCAAGGGCTTGCGCCGGCCAATGCGCGACTGCATGCGCAGCCCAAAATCCGATTCGATCTTGTGGATGTAGATGATCGCGTCTTCATCGAGCGCACCCAGGTGGATGGTCTCGCGGGTCAGCGCGCCCAGGCGGCGCATTTCCTCGTCGGCCTCGCGCACGAGGTCGGTGTTCTCCAGCGCCTTGCCGCCCAGCTCAAACAGCCGCAAGGTGGCGCGGTACAGCTCCGATTCGCCATCCTGCGCCACATAGCCCAGGGTCTTGAGGGTTTGCAGCAGGCGGTGCACCGATGACTTGGACAGCGACAGCTGCTGGGCCAGCGCGGTCACGCTGACATCACGCTGATTGCCCAGGCATTCCAGAATGGCAAAGGCTTTTTCCACCGCGGCGACGGTGTCGGTCTTGTCCAGGGCTGCGGGGCTCTCGCTCATCGGTCCGTCCTTCTGTGTTGGGCTGTGGTGGATGGCCTTGATTATCGGGCCAGCCAGCCGCCATCGACGGCCAAGGTATGGCCATGCACGTAATCGGCCGCACTGGAGGCGAGAAACACCGCCGCGCCCCCCAGGTCCGCCGGCTGCCCCCAGCGCCCGGCCGGTATGCGCTGCAGGATCTCGCCCGCGCGGCCTGCGTCCTGGCGCAGCGCCTCGGTGTTGTTGGTCTCGATATAGCCGGGCGCAATCGCATTCACATTGATGCCCTTGGCGGCCCATTCATTGGCCATCAGGCGCGTAAGGCCCAGCACGCCGCTCTTGGCTGCCGTATAGGAAGGCACCCGCACCCCTCCCTGGAACGACAGCAGCGATGCGATATGGATGATCTTGCCGCCGCGCCACTGCGCGCCCTGCTGCGCGGCGCAGTCCAGCATATGGCGCGCCACGGCCTGCGACAGAAAGAACAGGCTCTTGAGGTTGGTGTTCATCACCGCATCCCAGTCCTCTTCGCTGAAGTCCAGCGCATCGGCACGGCGAATGATGCCGGCATTGTTCACCAGGATATCGACCTGGCCAGCCGCTGCCAGCACCTGGGCCAGGACATCGGCCATCGCCTCCGTGCGCGACAGGTCGGCCTGAACCGGCACAAACCGGCGCCCCAGCGCCTGCACCTGCGCGGCCGTCTGGCTGGCATCGCTGCGGTTGAGCCCGACGATATCCGCCCCCGCCTGCGCCAGCGCCACCGCAATGCCCGCGCCAATGCCGGTATTGCAGCCGGTCACCAGCGCCACCCTTCCCTGCAGATCAAACGGATGACGGGGGATGGACGGGGCCAGGGCGGGCGCATGGGAGATGGAGGAATGGGACATGGACTGTGGGAGGGGCGGGATCAAAAACAGCCAGCGCTAGGACCGGCCAGCCAAGAGATATGGCAACTATTGGAACACACTCTTCATTTTTCAGAACAATGTTCCGTAAATTTCTATGAATGGAATTGGACAAAGGGTTTACCAGCTATTTTCCAGTTTTAAATTTATGGAACACTGTCCCGTTTGATTCGGTAGTCATCGGACAACACCTCTACAAGCGATAACAAATTCACCACCAAAGTGTGAGGAGCGAGACATGGAAATCCAGAAAACCATTGAGCGTGTGCCCGGCGGGCTCATGCTGATTCCGCTGCTGCTGGGCGCCTGCGTGCACACCTTTGCACCGGATGCCGGCAAGTACTTCGGCTCGTTCACGAACGGGCTGATGACCGGCACCGTGCCCATTCTGGCGGTCTGGTTCTTTTGCATGGGGGCGACGATCAACCTCAAGGCGACGGGCGTGGTGCTGAAAAAATCCGGCACCCTGGTCGTCACGAAGATCCTGGTGGCCTGGGTCGTGGCCATGGTGGCAACACGCTTCTTGCCGCCAGGCGGCATCCAGACGGGGCTGTTCACCGGCCTGTCGGTGCTGGCCCTGGTCACCGCGATGGACATGACCAATGGCGGCCTGTATGCCGCACTGATGCAGCAGTACGGCACGCAAGAGGAGGCAGGCGCCTTTGTGCTCACCTCCATCGAGTCGGGCCCGCTGGTCAGCATGCTGATCCTGGGCGCCACCGGCGTGGCGGTGTTTGAGCCGCGCTTGTTTGCCGGCGCCGTGCTGCCGTTTCTGATCGGCTTTGCACTGGGCAACCTGGATGCGAACTTGCGTGAGTTCTTTGGCCGCTGCGTGCACCCGCTGATCCCCTTTTTCGGCTTTGCGCTGGGCTGCTCGATCGACCTGGGCGTCATCGCCAAAAGCGGCTTTACCGGCGTCTTTGTCGGCGTGGCCGTCATCATCGTCACCGGCATTCCGCTGATCCTGGCGGACAAGTTCATCGGCGGCGGCAACGGCACGGCCGGACTGGCTGCCTCATCCACGGCGGGTGCGGCTGTCGCCAATCCGCAAATCATCGGCACCATGGTGCCCGAGCTCAAGTCCATGGCCGATTCGGCCACGGCGATCACCGCCACCGCCTGCCTGCTGACCGCGATCCTGGTGCCCATCCTCACGGCCATGTGGGCGCGCAAGCATGGCCGCCGCCAACAGGTATCCGCTACCGCACCTAGCCCGGTAACCAGCGCGGCTGGCAGCCCGCCCAAGCTGGCCCAGGACGGCCACTTCTAAACCCGCAGCGCTTTCATCCCCTGCCCTGCTGCGCTGACCTGCGGCGCAGCCGGGCCTTTTGATAGTTTTGACAGGACTGACTCCATGACCCATTCTTCCGTTTCTCCCGGCCGCCTGGCAGGCAAGGTGGCCCTGGTGACCGCAGCGGCGCAAGGCATTGGCCGCGCCAGCGCCGAACGGCTGGCAGCCGAAGGCGCCCGCGTGATTGCCACCGACTTGCACATCGGCCCGCTCGCAGGCTCTGGCCTGGATGCGCGCCAGCTCGACGTGCGCGACAGCGCCCAGATCCAGACCCTGGCCGAGGTGCTCGGGCCCATCGACATCCTCTTCAACTGCGCAGGCTTTGTGCATGCCGGCAGCGTGCTCGAATGCAGCGAGGAGGACTGGGACTTCGCGTTTGACCTGAATGTCAAAGCCATGTACCGCAGCATCCGCGCCTTTTTGCCGGGCATGCTGCAGCGGGGCCAGGGCAGCATCATCAATATGTCGTCGGCCGCCTCCAGCATCAAGGGCGTGCCCAACCGCTTTGCCTACAGTGCCTCCAAGGCAGCGGTCATCGGCATGACCAAGTCCATCGCCGCCGATTACTGCACCCGGGGCGTGCGCTGCAATGCCATCTGCCCGGGCACGGTCGATTCGCCCTCGCTGGCCCAGCGCATCGCCACCCAGGCCACGCACGACGGGCTTTCCGTTGACGCCGTGCGCGCCGCCTTTGTGGCCCGCCAACCGATGGGCCGCGTCGGCAAGCCCGAGGAGATTGCGGCACTGGTCGCCTATCTGGCCTCGGACGAGGCTGCGTTCACCACGGGCCAGGCCCATGTGATTGATGGCGGCTGGTCCAACTGAGCCTGCCACCCCTGCTCGATTTTTTTGCTGCGCGACAGCACCCTGGCTGGCAGGCCCCTAGACTGGCGCCTGCTCGCTATTGATTCTTTGGAGATGACATGAAATTACTGCGTTATGGCCCGGTGGGCCAGGAAAAGCCCGGCCTGCTCGACAGCAGCAACACCTTGCGCGACCTCTCTGACGTGCTCAGCGATATCGAAGGCGCGCAGCTGGGCGACGCCGCCCTCGCCCGCCTGCGCGCGATCGACCCCAGCACCCTGCCAGCCGTGCCTGGCCAGCCCCGCATCGGCCCTTGCGTGGCGCGCGTGGGCAAGTTCATCTGCATCGGCCTCAACTATGCCGACCATGCCGCTGAATCGGGCGCCGCCATCCCGACCGAGCCGGTGATCTTCAACAAATGGACCAGCGCCATCTGCGGCCCCAACGATGCAGTCGAGATCCCCCGTGGATCCACCAAGACCGACTGGGAGGTCGAGCTGGGCGTCGTCATCGGCAAAGCGGCCAAATACATCACTGAAGCCCAGGCGCTGGAGCATGTGGCCGGCTACTGCGTGGTCAATGATGTATCCGAGCGCGAATGGCAGATCGAACGCGGTGGCACCTGGGACAAGGGCAAGGGCTTTGACACCTTTGGCCCCATCGGCCCCTGGCTGGTGACGCGCGATGAAGTGCCGGACCCGCAAAACCTGTCGATGTGGCTGGAGGTGGATGGCAAGCGCTTCCAGAATGGCAATACGAAGACGATGATCTTCACCGTCGCGCAGATCGTCGCCTACGTCAGCCAGTGCATGAGCCTGCAGCCGGGAGACATCATCTCGACCGGCACGCCCCCAGGCGTGGGCCTGGGCATCAAGCCCCACCCCGTCTATCTGAAAGCTGGGCAGACCATGCGCCTGGGTATTGAGGGCTTGGGTGAGCAGCAGCAAACCACCGTCAACGCCTGATGACGCATAGCACCCGGCGCCAGCGCGGCAACGGGTGCTTACAGATGGAAAAATCATAGCACCCATCGCCATAGATTTCCACCATCAAAACAGCCGCAACAGCTGATGTACAAAGCAACCATTGCTCATCTTTTGATACAGGATTTTCCGCTAAGCTGCCAGCATCGTTCACCCTCCCAACCCCTGCCATGAACCGTTTGTTGACCCCTTTGCTCACTGCGTTGGCGCTCTCGTGCCTAGCGGATGCCAGCTGGGCCCATGGCGGCGGCCACCGCCACCACCACCGCAAGGAACACAAGGAACAGTTCTGGGACGGCAATTGCCAGGTGGAGCGCAAGTGGAAGCGCAATGGCGAATACAAGGAAAAGCGCCGTTGCCACGACCGCCCGGCCGCCTACTACGCGCCGCAGCCGGCCTACGCTGCCCCGGTGCTGGTGGCGCCCCGCACCCCCGATGCGATTGTCATCAGCCCGCAGATCGTCATCCGCCCCTGATCGGCACACTCGCACTTCTGCCCATCCATGTTTGCGGGCTGTCAGACACCTGTTTGACAGCCCGCTGTCTTTGCCGCTGCAGCCGCAAGCCCAGTTGGCCCACAATCGGGCCATGTCCTCCTCCCCCCTCCCCATGGCTCCGGCCGGCTCCATCACCTTGGTGCAAGGCATCGAAGTGGGCCACTTCACAGACACGCGCCGCCCCACCGGCTGCACGGCCATCCTGGCCAAGGCCGGGGCGGTAGGCGGCGTCGATGTGCGCGGCGCTGCACCCGGCACGCGCGAAACCGACTTGCTCCACCCCACCAACCTGGTCGAGCGCGTACACGCCATCATGCTGGCGGGCGGTAGCGCCTGGGGGCTGGATGCAGCCAGCGGCGCGATGCGCTGGCTGGAAGAGCGAGGCGTAGGCCTCGATATTTCCGTGGGCCGCATTCCGCTGGTGCCTGCCGCCGTGCTGTTTGATGTGCTGGTAGGCGATATGCGCATCCGCCCCGATGCCCAGGCCGGCTATGCCGCCTGCCAGGCTGCCAGCAGCGCCATGCCCGCGCAAGGCAATGTGGGCGCCGGGGCCGGCGCCGCCGTGGGCAAGATCTTTGGCATCCAGCGCGCGATGAAGGGCGGCATCGGCACCGCGTCCGTCACCGTCGATGGCGTCACCGTGGGCGCCATCATTGCCTGCAATGCGCTGGGCGATGTGCTGCACCCGGACACCGCGCAGGTGGTAGCCGGCGCGCGCACCAGCGATGGCCTGGGGCTCATCGACACGCGCCGCGCGCTGCTGCGCGGCGAGCCCCCGCAACCGCTGCTGGCTGGCACCAACACCACGATAGGCGTGATTGCCACCGACGCAACCCTCACCAAGGCCCAGGCCAACCGCCTGGCGACGGTGGGCCACGACGGCTTGGCCCGCGCCATCAACCCGGTGCACACCATGTCGGATGGCGACACCTTGTTCTGCCTGGGCACCGGTGCCACCGGGCGCAGCCCCGGCATGATGGTGCTGGCCACGATGGCCGCCGAGGCTGTCGCCCAGGCCACCCTGCAGGCGGTGCTGCATGCCAATCGTTTACAAATCGATGCCGGAGAAAACCACAAGGCCTTGCACCTGCCCAGCGCGGCTGATTTACAGTAGGCGCCATTCCAACAGCGCTGCGCCGGCAGCCCGCCAACCACCATGGGTGACCGCTCCACGTCCATGCGCCAAAAAGCCTACGGGCTGCGCCAAACCCTGATCACCCTGGTGCTCAACATCCGCGATGCGCTGGTCTCCGGCGGCCCGCTGGTGATCCTGGCCGTGGCCTTGATCGTCGCCGCCTACTGGTGGCTCAAGCCCAACCCGCCCTCGCAGGTCAAGCTGGCCACCGGCCCGGCCCAAAGCGCCTACGCCAGTTTTGGCGAGCAGTACCGCACGCCGCTGGCCAGGAACAAGATCCGCGTCGACCTGGTCGGCAGCGAAGGCTCCTTCGACAACCTGCAGCTGCTGCGCGAGGGCAAGGTCGATCTGGCCTTTGTGCAAGGCGGTACCGCCGAGCTGACCGAGGACGACGTCGACAGCCTCACCTCGCTGGGCGCGCTGTTTGTCGAACCCGTCTGGCTGTTCTACCGCACAGACTCGGCCCAGCGCCTGACCAAGCGCCCCCACCTGAACAGCCTGACCCAGCTCGCGGGTTGGCGCATCAACGTCGGCACCGCCGGCAGCGGCGTGCCCAATCTGTTCAACCAATTGCTGGAGGCCAACCACCTGAGTCTCGCCCAATTGCGCGTGTCTCACCTGGCTGAAACGCCGGCAACGGTGGAGTTTCTGGCCGGCAAGCTCGACGCGCTGGTGCTGGTCTCCGCACCCGAATCGCCGATGGTGCAAATGCTGCTGAAAACACCCGGCGTGCAGCTGATGGATTTTCCGCAGAACGAGGCCTACGGCCGCAAGTTCAGGTTCCTGAGCCCTGTCACCCTGCCGCGCGGCATTGTCGATCTCGCCGCTAATGTGCCGCCGCAGAATGTGCACCTGCTGGCCTCCACCACTTCGCTGCTGGCCCGCGATGACACCCACCCCGCCATCAAGCAGCTCTTTGCCCAGGCCTCGCAGGGCATCCACAGCCAGGCGGGCTGGTTCAACCGCGCGCGAGACTTTCCCAACACCCGCAGCAGCGAACTGGCCGTCGCCCCCGAAGGTGTGCGCGCCATCAACGAGCCCGCCCCGCTGCTGCAACGCTACCTGCCCTTCTGGCTCGCCAACCTGGTCGAGCGCATGTGGCTGGTGCTGGGCGTTTTGCTGGCCTTCATGCTGCCGTTGTCGCGGGTCGTCCCACCCCTCTACCAGTTCCGCGTGCGCTCACGCGTCTTCAAGTGGTACGGCCAGCTGCGCGCCATCGAGCACGAAATGGAGCAACCCAACCCCGACCGCGCGAGCGTCCAAGCCGAGCTGCTGGCGCTGAGCCGCAAGGTCGAGAAGATCACCGTGCCGCTGTCGTATGCGGATGAGTTGTATGCGCTGCGTAGCCATATTCATTGGGTGTTGCAGAAGCTGGAGCAGCAGGGAGAAGATGTAAGTGCTCTAGACGACATTGGACTTAGCAAACCGTCGTAATATCAAATGCCATTCAAAAGCTGAATTAAATCTATCAACACGAAAAATATATAAAACAGCTAAACCCTCTAAAAGAACCAACTATTTGTAATCATCAATATTTAAACTGATAAAAAGCAAAAAAACCACCCAACTTAAAAGTTGGGTGATTGAAGTTAACAATCAATTTAGTATAGGCTTCAAAAGTCTAACAATTTAACTTTAACTTTAACTTGGGATTATATTTTTATTAAAAGCCTACCTCAACTGAAGCTGAACATTACGATAAATAGAAAGATAACGACCTAAAGGTTGATAGACTGAATTAGGCTTCAATGACCCACCCAGCGATGGCCCACATGTTCCCTTACTCCTATCACCCATTACACCCGTATATAAACCAAGGGCATTGCCATTCGCATTTACAACCGGCCCACCAGAATCCCCAGGCGCACCACAAAACTTAGCCTCAGATAGATTAAACATCTTCCAGTTGAACCATTGCTGCGAGTTAACGGACATTTGAGTTCCACAACGCCAACCGCTGGTACCTCCAAACGAGCAAACTGTAGAGTTCTGCACAGGAGCAGCTAAAGGCAAAACTGTTCGGAGAGATCCATAAGGGCCCCAATAGCGCCCTGAAGTGGAATGTACATGGCTAACGTTGCCGAAGAGAATAGCATCAATTCCTGAATCAAATTCATCCGCCAAGTACTCACCTATATATTCGCCTTTTTGAACTACGTTTGCGGCGCTCGACTGATTAAAGTAAACACTAGTCCAACTCAAGGGTCCCTGATGCTTACAATGAGCAGCAGTTAGCGTGCCTTGGTACACCCCGTCAATTATCACATTAAATCCTGCGGTACAGGAAGAGCCTCCACGGGTCCGCGGCTGATTTGGCAAAAATGAAGCAATCTTCGTCCCTCCATAAATATTTCCATATAGCGTAATAGGCCCAGATTGGGATTCCACAATAACTGATTCGTTTTGCCCCAAGTTCGAATTTAAAAAATTCCTAACAAAATCCAAATTCTCCTCTCTAGTGCGCACCAAAATCTTATTTCTTTGATCATCAATGGCAATATTTAGTATTAGTGATTCATCACTTAAATTATATTCTTTCGTCAACTCCCAAATCTTCTGCCTCCAACCCTCTAACTCCTGATAACTATATTTATGCAAGAGAATCTTCACATTATTATCTTGAGCTATATTTTTATTTAAGTCACGTATTGAGCTGACTCCAATAAATTGTTTAGCGTCGTTATTCTCATCGTATTCGATCCAGGTTCCCGCGTAAATTTCAGCAGATATATTTTTAATGTTCTCTGAAACTGCACCTATAACCTTGGTATTTTTTTCGGACTCATATATATCCAATCCAGCTGCTTTTAAAGCTTGATCCTTGCTATTAAATAAGTATTGACTTTCATCTAGACCAGCAATGGCGCTGATTGGAATGGCTAATGCCAAAGTTATTGCGCGTAATTTCATTTTCTTCCTTTCAATTAACGAAAAACTAGCATAACTTAAAAATCATTAACAATATCGATAATTTGTTATCAATAGTTTTTATTGAAATATTATGAAAAATGTTTATTTTGTAAGCGCTGCGTAAGAAAATCATGTCAATAATTGAAGTTTCAGAGAAATCAATCACACTATAATGCTATTTAATTTTCATATGATCAAAATTCTATTTGTTATTACTTCATTATTATTAGCAATTAATTTGCCAGCTAGATCAGAGCAAGCAAACTCACTGATGGAAGAACACTCCCGGTACATTATCGAGAAGGCGGGGGATAAATATGCGGGAATGTGGATTTCAGACGATAATTCAACTATAACTCTTGCATTAACATCAAACATCGATGCGGATAAAAATGTTCTAAAAAAATTTCATATAAAATATGTTCAATACAGCCTGTTAGAGTTAGAAAGTTTTCAAAACAGTGTTTTACGGCGACAGTTTCCGGAGCATATATATATATATGAAACATATATCAATCAAAAGAAAAACAGAGTGGTAATCAAAGCAAAATGTGAAAATTTCGAAAAACTTAAAAAGCTATTAAAACAAAGGAAAATAGATTTAGACAAAATATTTTTTGAAAATCAAGATGGGCCTTTAAACTTGTTCAACCCAATCGATGACGGAAGATTTGAGAGATAGAATCTTGAACCTTCGATATGTAGTGCGAACGAATAACAATCTCAGAGAAGAATATAGAATTTTCATTTCAAGCTCGCATAGAATAAACTATAAATAATACATTGATAAATACTGCGACGCTTTTCATTCTCACGGTATAACTCACAAATAATACTTACGAGCCAACTTAATACACCCGGGAGTCGATCGACAAAGGGCGTCTATAGTTGGCCTCAAACACTAAACTCTTGACAATAATTTGAGACGCCCATCTATATTTATTTCTCAATCAACTGGATTTTCAAAATTGACGCAATTTTTCGCTTTGTCTAGCTCCGGCAATCGCATCTCCAAGCAAGTAGCCATACTAATATCCGTATCGATTTAACTAGCTATTTACCCTTGCGCCTTGTTCGAAACTAAACATAGAGAAACTTAGACGTTTAAATTTCGCTCCAGATGAGGTATTAAAAATTTTTTGCACAGACATATTTAGCATCTTCAGCCAATGAGCAATGGAATGAATGGGCCATTTTTGCTAGATAGGTTTTTTATAATCAAGAGAAAAATAAATTAGAGCACTAATGTACTAATCGCTAACATTCACCCAAGCATGCCGGACCACAATGTTGCGTGCTTTTGAATCGCATTTTTTACATAGTTTTTGAGAGGATTGCTTTAACCTTGCCCACAGGACGCCAAGGCGGCTGTCCTGATTTAGGAGAGGCTTGGGCGATCGCACTTAGGTTTCTATTCGTTTCAAGAAGCTACCAGCGCTTTTTAACAATCCTCTGTCCCTGACCTCACTCCGCATCGAGGCCACACCCACATCTATGCGGCGTGTTGTTCCCTGTGAACAGCACCCAGTCGCCCCCGAACAACGCCTTCCCCACGCCATCCCACCCCCTAGGGAGAACCCGCGCTGTTCTTGACTTACAGCAAGCTCTGTTCACACTCTAGGCAACACAATCGGCTCAAGCGTTTGGCAAAGCGGGCTCAAAACGCCAGGCAGCAGCCAGAACCGAAGGCTCTGGGGTTTACGGCAATTTCTGCATTCCCTATGTTTTCAGGGCGTTGAATGCTCTGAATTTCGTAGCAACTGACGCCTGAGCACGGCCCGTCAAGTCCAACGCCTTCGATCAACGTAGTTCCAATCAGGTATTCGATAAATTGAATTAATGAGTATCTTGGATATACAATATTTTCAAGAATTTCTGAAAACTGAAAAACTCCTCCATGCCATCCACCCGCGCTACCTCCTCCACCAGCAGCTCTGCTGTGGCAACGCGCCCCTCTGCAAAGGGAGCGTGGTGGCAGGTGCTCGCGGCTTTGCTGTGGTTGCCGCAAGCGGCGGTGATTGCCTGGGGGATTGAGGCGATTCACCAGCAAGCAGCCTGGTCGGCATTGGCCAAGGCTTGCGCCCTGTTCCTGGCACTGGGCCTGCTGCGGGCCCTGGTGGATGGCTATGGCCTGCGCCGGGCTTTTGCAGCGGCGCGCGCCCACACGCAGCAGCTGCGGCTGCAGGCACTGCAGGCATTGGCGCTGCATTCGCCGTTGCACCCACAGCGCCCATCGGCCGGGCTGGCGGCCAGTGTGCTCAACGAGCAGGCTGACCACATCACGCAGTACTTTGCCCGTTACACCACGGCGCGCACCAAGGTCATGGTGGTGCCGCTGGTCATCCTGGTCTGCGTGTTCAGCCTGTCCTGGGTGGCGGGCCTGGTGCTGCTGGTGGCAGCGCCGTTGATTCCGATCTTTATGGCGCTGGTGGGCTGGCGGGCCGAGGCGGCCAGCAAGAAGCATTTGCAGGATGTTGGCAACCTGAACCAGTTCTTGCTCGATCGCCTGCAGGGTCTGGCCAGTATTCGCGGACTGGGCGCCGTGGCCCAGGTGGCGCAGCAGCTGACCGGTGCGGCAGAGCAGCTGCGTGCCAACACCATGGCAGTGCTCAAGATTGCGTTCCTGTCTTCTGCGGTGCTGGAGCTGTTCTCTGCGCTGGGCGTGGCACTGGTGGCAGTCTATGTCGGCTTTCATTTGCTGGGCCAGATCCCGTTTGGCAGCTGGGGCGGTACCTTGGGCCTCGCCCAGGCCATGTTCGTGCTGCTGCTGGCCCCCGCGTTTTTTGAGCCGCTGCGTGAGCTGTCTGCGGTATGGCATGACAAGGCCGCCGGTGTCGCTGCGCTGGACGCGCTGCAAGCGCTGCAGCAGCCTGGCCCGCAGCTGGTGGGTACTGGCAATGGGCACCCAGACAGCGCCGCCAGCGCCCCCAAGACAACCGCTGCCGCGCTGACAATCCAGGACATCAGCTTTCAATACAGCGCCCAGAGCCCGCTGGTGGTCCATGCCTTCAGCGCGGAGATTGCCGCGGGTGAGCGCGTTGCGCTGTGGGGTGAAAGCGGCAGCGGCAAATCCACCGTGATGGCGCTGATCGCGGGCCTGGCTGCCCCCAGCGCCGGCAGTATCCATATCGATGGCGCCCCCTTGGATGCAGCCCATGCCGACCGGCTGCGCAGCGGCATCGCCTGGGTCGCGCAAAAGCCCCATGTGCTGGCTGCCAGCCTGATGGACAACATTCGCCTGGGCCGCGATATCGACGGCGCCGCGCTGCAGCAAGCGGTGCAGCGCGCGGCGCTCGGCCCCGTGCTGGCTTTGCGCGGCAATGCGGTGGTGGGCGATGGCGGCCTGGGCCTGTCGGGTGGCGAGGCCTTGCGCCTGACCCTGGCACGCGCGGCTGCCACGCCTGGCTGCCGCCTGGTGCTGGCCGATGAACCGACGGCCCACCTGGATGCCGAGACCGCGCAATTTGTGCGCCAGGGCCTGCTGGCCTTGGCTGCACGCGGCGCGACTCTGGTCGTGGCCACGCATGATCCGCTGCTGGCCGCCTGCATGGACCGGGTGCTGTCGCTCGATGGCAGCCAGCCACCCATTGCCACCGGCCTGCCCGCCGCCACGAGGAGCATCGCATGATGGCCTGGAACGCGCTGCGCCCCATTGTTAAACTGTTTGCGCAATCGTCCTACCGCCGGCGCATGCTGCTGGGCAGCCTGCTCGCTGCCATCACCGTGTGCGCCGGCATGGCGTTGCTGGGTTTGTCGGGCTGGTTCCTCACCGCTGCTTATGTGGCGGGTCTCTCTACCGCCACGGCCGTGGTGTTTGATGTGTTTGCACCCGGTGCCGGTGTGCGCTTTTTCTCGATGCTGCGCACCGGCGCACGCTACAGCGAACGGGTGGTGACCCACGATGCCACCTTGCGCGTGCTGGCCGCCCTGCGGGTGCAACTGTTCTCGCGCCTGGCCGCCGCTGATACCGCATTGGCGCTGCGCCAGCGCCCCGCCCGCCTGCTGCACCGCCTTACCGCCGATATCGATGCGCTCGACGCTGTCTACCTGCGCCTGCTGACCCCGGCCGTCTCGCTGCTGGTCAGTGCCTGCGTCACCGCGCTGGCGTTGACGGTCTTTTTGAACTGGCAAAGCGGCCTGCTGGTCGGCGCCATGGTGCTGGCCGGCGGCCTGGCCTGCGTGGCCTGGTGCGTGCGCCACGGTTTTATGACCGCGCTGCGCCGCAGCTTTGCCGGCGAGCAGCTGCGGGCCCAGGTGATTGATGCCGTCGGCGCGCAGACCGAGCTGGTGATGGCCGGCACACTGGCGCGCCAGATGGCCCGCATTGCGGCGGCGGAGCGCCAGCAATGTGCGGCCGATATCCGTCTCAACCGGCTGGAATCGGGGATCGCCATCGCGATGGCCATGCTGGGCCATCTGGCCACCGCAGCCGCCTTGCTCTGCGCCGCCTGGCTGGCACAAAAGGGTGAGATCGGCGCGCCCATTGCCGCGCTGGCCACCTTGCTGCTGCTGGCAGCGCTGGAGCCCCTCGTCCACATCCGCCGTGGCGCAATGGAAGCGGGCCGCACCCTGCTCGCTGCGCGCCGCATTGCTCCGCTGCTCGATGACGCTGCCGGCACCCGCGCCGGCGAAGCCCAAGCACCTGCAACCGGCCTGGCCGTGGACATGCAAGCGGTCCGCCTGCAACACCCGGGCAGCGCCAGCGCTTTGTTGCAGCAGGTCGATCTGCAGGTGGCCGATGGCGAATGGCTGGTGCTGGCCGGGCCCAGCGGCGCCGGTAAATCCAGCCTGATGGCGCTGATAGCGGGCGACCTGGCGCCCAGCGCCGGCCAGGTGCTGCGTGCGGCCTGTGCCAGCCTGCCCCAGCGCACGGAGCTGTTCCAGGCCAGTGTGGCCGCCAACCTGCGCCTAGGCCGCCCTGACGCCAGCGATGCGCAGCTGTGGGACGCACTGCAAACAGCAGGCCTGGCTGATGTCATCCGCGCGCTGCCCCAACAACTGAATACGCCTTTGGGCAGCCAGGGCGCAGGCCTGTCGGGGGGCGAATCACGCCGCCTGGCCCTCGCCCGCCTGCTGCTGCACCCAGCCCCCTTGAGCTTGCTGGACGAACCCACCGAAGGGCTGGACCGCCAGATCGCTGCCCAGGTGATGAACGCGATTGCGCAATGGCATGCCCAGCGCACAGCCAGCGGCCAGGGCGCCATCGTGATGGCCAGCCATTTGCAGCGCGAGGCGCGCCACGCCGACCGCATTGTTTGGATCGCCCCCTTGCAAGGAGGATTGGCGCAAGCGCGCAAGGGCACGGCGGAGTTTGAAGCACTGCTGCAGCGATTGCGGCCTGGCTAGCCCCCGCAGCCTGCGCAAGCCAAGGATTTGTCAGTTTGGAACCCACGTAGTTTTTCTACCAGATCGAGCACTTACAACACGGAAGGACCAGTTCATGGATCTCGACATCGTCGGGCTATCAAGATTGCAGTTTGCACTCACAGCCCTGTACCACTTTCTCTTCGTACCCCTGACCCTGGGGCTGTCCATGCTGATCGCCATCATGGAGACGGTCTATGTGATGACGCGGCGCGTCATCTGGCGCCAGATGACCAAGTTCTGGGGTGTGCTCTTTGGCATCAACTTCGCCATCGGCGTGGCCACCGGCCTGGTGATGGAGTTCCAGTTCGGCATGAACTGGAGCTACTACAGCCACTATGTGGGCGACATCTTTGGCGCCCCGCTGGCCATCGAAGGGCTGATGGCCTTCTTCCTGGAGGCGACCTTTGTCGGTCTGTTCTTCTTCGGCTGGGACAAGCTCTCGCCGGTCAAGCACTTGATCGTCACCTGGCTCACTGCCCTGGGCACCAACCTGTCGGCGCTGTGGATTCTGATCGCCAACGGCTGGATGCAGAACCCCGTGGGTGCCGTCTTCAACCCACAGACCATGCGCATGGAAGTCAATGACTTCGCGGCCGTGCTCACCAACCCGGTGGCGCAGGCCAAGTTTGTGCACACCGTCTCTGCCGGTTATGTCTGCGCGGCCATCTTTGTGTTGGGCGTGTCGGCCTGGTACCTGCTCAAGGGCCGCCATGTGGCATTGGCCAAGCGGTCGATGACCGTGGCTGCCGCCTTTGGCCTGGCCGGTTCGCTGTCGGTGGTGGTGCTCGGGGACGAGTCCGGCTACCTGTCGGGCGAACACCAGAAGATGAAGCTCGCCGCGATCGAAGCGATGTGGGAGACCGAGCCTGCACCGGCCGCCTTCACTGCCATCGGCTTTCCCGACCAGGAAGCGCGCGAGACCCATTACGCCATCCACATCCCATGGGCCATGGGTCTGATCGGCACCCGCTCGCTG
This sequence comes from uncultured Comamonas sp., assembly GCF_964277875.1. Classification (NCBI taxonomy): domain Bacteria; kingdom Pseudomonadati; phylum Pseudomonadota; class Betaproteobacteria; order Burkholderiales; family Comamonadaceae; genus Comamonas; species uncultured Comamonas sp. The sequence goes on along the minus strand of NZ_CAXYJV010000041.1, from coordinate 39,457 downwards.
GATACCGAGCTGCAGGGCATCAACGACCTGGTCAAGCATGCCGAGGTGCTGATCCGCGACGGTATCAAGGCCTATGACGCGCTGGAGAAGATCCGCGCAGCGGGCTCCACGACGACGATCTCGCCCGAGCTCAAGGAGCAGTTCGAGGCCAATGGCAAGTCGCTGGGCTATGCGCTGCTGCTCAAGCGCTATGTCGATGACCCACGCCAGGCCAGCGACGCGCAGATCGCCAAGGCGGCTTGGGACACGGTTCCGCAGGTGGCTCCGCTGTTCTGGACCTTCCGCATCATGGTCGCGCTGGGCATGTTCTTCATCGTGCTGACCGCCGTGTTCTTCTACCTTGCGTCGCGCCACCAGCTGGAAAACCGCCGCTGGCTGCTGTGGGTGGCCGTCTGGTCGATCCCGCTGCCCTGGGTCGCCATTGAGTGCGGCTGGTTTGTGGCCGAGTTCGGCCGCCAGCCCTGGATCATCGAAGGCGTGCTGCCCACCGCTGTGGCCGCATCCAACCTGGGCGTGACCACCCTGCTGATCACCATTTTGGGCTTTGTGGCGCTGTACACGGTGCTGCTGATCATCGAGATGAAGCTGATGCTCAAGGCCATCCAGAAGGGCCCCGAGCTGGAGCCCGAGCAGCGTGACCCGCAGCCGCTGAGCTATGCCTCGATCGCCACGGCACAACCTACCTATTCGGGAAAGTAACACCATGATCTTGCATACACTTTTGAACTACGACACCCTGCGTGTCATCTGGTGGGTCCTGCTGGGCGTGCTGCTGATCGGCTTTGCCGTGATGGACGGCTTTGACCTGGGCACCGGCATGCTGCTGCCCTTCCTGGGCAAGAACGATCTGGAGCGCCGCGTCATCATCAACGCAGTGGGCCCCACCTGGGAAGGCAACCAGGTCTGGCTGGTGCTCGGCGGTGGCGCCATCTTTGCCGCCTGGCCGCAGCTGTATGCGGTGTCCTTCTCGGGCTTTTACCTGGCCATGTTCGTCATCCTGATCGGTCTGATCCTGCGCCCGGTCGCCTTCAAGTACCGCAGCAAGAACGAGTCTCCCGCCTGGCGCAGCCGCTGGGACTGGGCACTGTTTGCCGGCAGCTTCATCCCCGCGCTGATCTGCGGCGTGGCCATGGGCAATGTGCTGCAGGGCGTACCCTTCCGCCTCACGCCTGAGCTCTATATCCACTACGACGGCAGCTTCTTCGGCCTGCTCAACCCCTTCGCGATCCTGGCTGGCCTGATCTCGGTCACCATGCTGCTGATGCATGGCGCCGCCTGGCTGTGCATCAAGACCGAAGGTGCGATTGCCGCCCGGGCCCGCACCGTGGGCAGCATCTCGGCCGTCGTCACCGCCGTGCTGTTCGTGCTCGCAGGCATCGTGCTGTGGAAGTTTGTCGACGGCTACAGCATCACCTCGGTGCTGAACACCACCGGCCCGTCGAACCCGCTGTTCAAGACCGCAGCCCACGCCCCCGGCGCCTGGATGCAAAACTACCAGCAGCACCCCTGGACGATGGCTGCGCCCATTCTCGGCGTACTGGGTTGCCTGCTGGCGGCCGTGCTGATCCGCGCCCGCAAGGATGGTCTGGCGATGATCACCAGCGGCCTGGGCATTGCCGGCATCATCCTCACCGTAGGCGCCTCGATGTTCCCGATGATCCTGCCCTCGTCCGTGGATCCGCGCTTCAGCCTGACGGTCTGGGATTCCTCGTCCAGCCACATGACCTTGTTCATCATGCTGGTCTGCACGCTCATCTTCATGCCGCTGATCCTCGCCTATACCAGCTGGGTCTACTCCGTCCTCTGGGGCAAGGTCAATGCCAAGGACATCAACGATGGCAACGGCCACGCTTACTGAGCGCCGCCGCACACAGAAAGGATTCAACTATGTGGTATTTCTCTTGGATTCTCGGCCTGCCACTGGCCGCCGCCTTTGCGGTGCTCAACGCCATGTGGTTTGAGATGACCGAAGACCAGAAGCTGCGCCAGCAGCTGCTGGATGACCCGGACTCGCAGCACTAAGCCGCTGCACAAAGCACAAAGGCCCAAACCTCGGTTTGGGCCTTTTGCTATGGGCTGACCACGGTCAGCTCTGGTTTTGCAGGTCTTCAGAGAACAAGCGCCAGTCCTTGCCCACCTTGCGCCAGTACTGGCGCAGCGACAAGGGCTGGGCCTGTTCGCGGCTCTTGAGCTTCAAGTTGGCAACACGGATCTCGCCCTTGTCGTCCTTCCAGCCGTAGGTGGAGATGTCCTGCAGCTCCACGTTGCGGCCCTTGAACAGCGCGGCCATGCGGTTCTGCCAGGCCTGGCCTTCGGGCGAGGCCGTCCATTGCGGCGAGGCCAGCTGCAAAGCGGCCTGGGGACCGTCCTGCATCCAGGCCTGGTGCCACTGCTGCAGCACTGCCGTGAAGGCCTCCGTATTCTGGCGGTGGGAGGCATCGCTTGGCGCCACCCACTGCAGCTGATCGCGGATCAGAACCGGCGTGAGCTTGTCCACCGTGCGCATCAGTGCGATCAAGTCGGGGTTGGCCAACACCACGCAGCCATCGCTGGCCTGGGGCAGGCGCGCAAACTGGTCCGGCGGCGCGCCGTGCAGCCAGATGCCGCTGCCCGAGCGGCCCATGGCCTTGTCCCAGTCATTGGGGTAGTTCAGTGTGAGGGCGCCCTTGCCATAAAACTCGGGCAGGCGCTGTCCTGCGATCTGACGGCCGATAAAGTAAATGCCTTCAGGCGTGCGCTGGTCACCCTCTTCGAGCTTGCCCACGCCGAGCTTGCCAACGGAGACATAGAAGCTGTCCACCAGCTGCAACTGCCCCTTGTCGTGGCGCAGCAAATAAAGGCGCGACTGGCTCGCATCGATCGCAATGACCTGCCGCACCGAGGGCGACAGCGACAGAAACTCCGCAGGCACCTGGCCAGCAGCGGGCAAGGACTGAGCGCCATGCATGCGGCGGCGGATTTCGTCCTGCAGGCCCTGGAGCTGCTCCAGACTCTGCGCGCCCTGAACGCTGGCGGCAGGAATGGGCAACGGCGCTGCCCCGGCTTGCGGCAGCGGGACATGCTTGACCGGCAGCATCGCAGCCCGCTCGGCCACCGCAGCCGGTGTCAAGGCGCCGGGCTGGCCGGAGCGAAAACGCAGCAGATCGGCATACACCAGCTGCGCCGCCTGAAAATGCGGCACATCGGCCGTCAAGCTGGCTGCCGCCTTGAGGGCATGGTCCAGCTGCTGGTTCTGCACCAGCGCAATGATCTGCACCAGGCGCTCTTCGGCATCGGGTTGGCGGATGTTGGCAGTAGCGGCCCTGGCCTGTGCTGCAGCGCGCGGCGTGGCCGGGGTGCCTGCGGCCAGCGCCGCGCCTGCGGCGGCCACCATGGCTGCGCCAATCCCCGAGCGCCAAAACTGCTTGCAAAAAGGCATAGCCTGCGATTCCTTCTACTGACTTCCGTGCGGACCAGCGCCGATCATAGCTGCCCGATCAGCCGCCGGTGGTCTCGCGCATGATGCGCCAATGGCCTTTTTCCAGGCGCATCACCAAGGTCTTGCGGGTGGTCGTCTTGAGGGAACCGGCCGCATAGTACTGGCGGAACTTGGCCGTCGCCTGGTCGCCGTCGACGCTGACCTGCAGATTGCGCACATTCACCACAATCGCCTGTTTGCCGACAATGCGTTGGCGCCGCTCTTCCTTCCAGGCCGCCAGGCTGCCGCCACCGGCCGGGCTGAACTGGTCGCTGTAGGCGGCCAGATAACCGCCCATGTCCTTCTTCTCCCAGGCTGTGGCCCAGGTGTTGACGGCACGCTCCACATCCAGCTTGGCGGTATCGCGCGCTGGCTTGGGCTTGGTTTCGGCCACAGGTGCTGCCGGTTTGGCGGCTGGCGCGGCGGCCACGGCGTGGGCGGGCTCGGCAGGTGCCGGAGCCGCCTTAGGCGCGGGCGCCGGAGCAGGCGTAGGGGCCGGCGCTGGAGCGGGCGCCGCTGCCGCCTTGGCGGGAGCGGGAGCAGGCGCAGGAGCCGCTTGGGCCACTACAGCCGGCGCAGGGCTCGGCGCAGGCGGCTTGGGCGCGGCCACGGGGGCCGGTGCTGGCACCGGTGCGGGTGCTGGGGCCGGCGCGGGCGCCGGCGCCGGCGGCGGAGGCGGTGGGGCAACCGGTTGGGGCGGCGCATCGGCGCGCGCTTGCACCAAGGCATTCTTGCCATTGGCAAGCGACGCCGGAACAATCTGCGTGATCAACGCCAGTTGGGGCCCCGTTTGCTTGGGCCCGCCTTCCAGTTGCAGCGCCTTCGCATAGGCATCACTGGCCATGCGCGCATAGAGGTCGCCCAGGTTCTGATGCGCCGTCGTGTAGCTCGGATGGGTGCGCATCGATTGCTCCAGCGCCTGCGCCGCCTTGCGGTCCTGCCCATCGGCTGCATACAGCACAGCCAGGTTGTTGTAAGGCTCGGGCATGCCGGGGTAATCGCGGGTCAGCTCCTGGAAGATCCTGATCGCCTGCGCATTCTGCTTTTGCTCGGCCGCAATCACGCCACGCAAAAAGCGCATCTCCACATCGGCGGGTTGCTTGCGCAGGTAGGCGTCGGCCTCTTTGGCAGCCTGGGCCGCCTTGCCCTGCTGCAGCAGCTGGCTCACTTCTGCCACCGCTGGCGATGGCGGCGCGGCCTGCCCGTGCAGCGCTGTCCCCCCCAGCAGCACACCCACACAGACCGCCGCCCAGTGCTGGCGACATAGGACGGGCACCAGAGATCGCAGGGAGGGGCGCGCTGGAGAAGCACTTTGCATGGGGGATTTGTCTCGTTGCAGTGGACCAAAGCCGCAGAAAACAGCCAGAAATCTTGCTTGCCGGTTACGCGCCCCTGAAGGCGGCAAAGGCGGCGCCGGGAGCGCGCGCAAAGCGGGTTGATTATACAGACCGCTGCAGCGGCCAAGCATAGGGCTGCGCGGGCCAGGCGCTCTTGGAACACCGGCCAAACGTTACGTAACAACCGGGGAACACAGCGAGAGCGGCGTGGGCCTTCACAAGCAGGTCCGCACTACCCGGCATAAAAATATCGAAATAAAACAACGTCTTTTCGATTGCAGACATTCTTCCGGAAAGCATGGGCACGCTGGCACGGCAGTTGCTCAGTTCCTTGCAGGCCAGACATTTTTCCACCCAGCCAGCCCTTCACCCGGACCGGAGACCTGCACATGACCCAAAACGCTCCCTTGCTCAGCCCGGAGGTCTGCGATACCTTGTTCGATGCAGCCCAGGAACGCCATCTGTCCATGGAGATCCACAGCGCCCCGGGCCTGAGCCACCAGCTCCAACTGGCTGCACGCTTTGTCGCCCAGCAGGCGGCCGAGCTGCCCAAGCCCTACGATGGCTGCCTGATGTTCTTCACGGTGACCGCACAGCACCTGCCCATCACCAGCTTCTGCACCCACCAGCCCAGCATTGATGAAGCCTGGGCCGAAGGTGCAGCGCGGATCCGGCAGTGGGCCTGGGCATTCAACATCACCAGCATGGAGCTGCGTGTCGACTGGGTGACGGCGGTGCTTCCGCTGGCGGGCGATGAGCCGCAGGATGCGCTGGCTGACCTGCGCCAGTCCTGGAGCCTGGCCGACCATGCGCCGTACCGCGGCGAAATGCTCGCCGCGCTGAGCCAGCAGACGACGCGGGCGCTCTCGCGCCTGCAGCAGTTGAGCGATGCGGTGCCACCCAACACCCAGGCCCGCTGGCATCTGGTGCTGGAAGGCCTGCACCTCTGCCCCCTGGGAGAAATGCGCACCCTGCCCCACTACCCGCCAGCCGCACCACGGCAGAACCGGGGCGACGCGGCACCGGCGATTTACCAGGCTACCCAGCAGCTGCTGGCCCTGAGCCAGAGCGAAGACGGCAGTTGGCCCGAGGCCAGCACCTTGATCGACCACCTTGGCATCACCTACGCACTGCTGCTGACGCAGCGCCAAAGCGGAACCACAGCGGCGTCCTCCATGACTGTGCACCGCGCCATCGCCTACCAGGTCGCGCAAATGCAGCGCTGGAGCCTGCATGAATGCGGCAGCGACCTGCTCAAGGCGATGGGGCTGATCGTGCTGGTGCAGTATGTCCATCTCTACCCGGGCGCCGGCAGTGCCGCAGCGCTGCGGGACCTGATTGGCCTGCTGTCACAGCAGTTGCATGGCAAGACCGGCAACGCCGCCGGTGCCTCTGCACCCTGGGCCCAGTTGGCGCTGCAAAGCCTGCAACTGAGCGGGCAGCAGGCTGGGGATGCACCCGGCGGCGGCGAGCCCGCATCCGCCACGGACTGCCAATGGCTGCATGCAGCCTGGCAACAGATGCACGCCCTGGCACAAGACCAGGAGCACAGCAAGCTGCATCCCGAGCCCTGGGTGGCGACGGCGTTGATGGAATGCTCGCTGCAGCACGGCCAACCCGCGTTCTCCAGCCCGGCGCAGCGCAGCCAGTTTTTCTCGGGCATGCAGTCGCTGTTCAAGACCTGCTACCAGCGCATGGTCTGGCCCAAAGCGGGGCATCCACTGGCCGGCCGCCAGCGCCCTGCCAGCGGTGGCAGCCGCGCGCCGTTGACCGACTGCCGCGTGGCCAGCCAGTTGCTGATCACGATCAGCGCGGCGGTGAATTTCTCCAACCTTGCACGCAACTGAACGCGAACGGCGCGAAAGGCGCGCGGGGCGCGGCGGTCAGCGCCAGCAGTCCGGCCCGCCGCGTTGAGCGCCCCATCCCAGCCAGGCGCCTGTCCGTTCCCGGCAGGCGCCTTTCCTGTCGCGCTGGCTCAGCGCCCGACGGTCTCGCTCACAATGCGCCATTGGCCCTGCTCCGGCTGCAGCACCAAGGTCTTGCGCGTGTTGCTCTTGAGTGCCCCGGAGGCGTAGGCCTGCAGAAACCGCGCGCTGGCACGCTCGCCCTCCACCACCACTTGCACATCGCTGAGCACTACGCTGATCTCGCGCTTGCCCCCAATGCGTTGGCGGCGCGACTGCTTCCAGGCCGCCAGGCTGCTGCCATCGGCGGGTGTGAAGCTGGGGCTGTAGGCAGCCAGGTAGGCGTCCATGTCCTGCTGTGCCCAGGCCTTTGCCCAGGCCTGTACAGCCGCCTGGACGGCGGCAGGGGAAGCATCGGCCTTCGGCGTAGCGGTTTGCGCAGGCGCCGCATCTCCCGCCGGATCGGGGCGGGCAGAAGATAGGGCCGCCTGCGCGCCGGCCAGGGGCCGGGGCGACGCCGATGGGGTGCGCCCGGCGGTAGACGGCGCCGGCGCAGGCTCGGTGGTGCCCAGTGAAGCTGCGGACTGCACAGGCGTCAAGTCTGGCGCTGGCGCGGCCTTGGCTGCAGACACGGGCGCGTCCGCGGCCACCGCAGCCATTGGCAACGCAGCGGCCGGCGCCGCAGACCCCGCCTTCAAAGACGCCATCTGGGCAATCAGCGCCTGCTTCGGAGCAATGCCCTGGCGGCCGCTGTCCAGCTCCAGCGCCTTGGCGTAGGACTGGCTGGCCATGCGTGCATACAGATCACCGAGGTTTTCGTAGGCAGTGGCATAGCCGGGCTGGGCGCGGATGGCCTGGTCCAGCGCATCGACAGCTTTGCGCTCCTGCCCCTGAGCGGCATAGAGCACCGCCAGATTGTTATGGGGCTCGGGCATGGCCGGGTAATCGCGGGCCAATGCCGAAAAGATCTGAATGGCCTGCGGCAGCTGCTTTTGCTCCGTAGCGATCACACCGCGCAAAAAGCGCATCTCTGCATCGGCGGGGTTCAGTTGCAGAAACTGGTCGGCCTGCTGGGCGGCTTGCTCGGTCTGCCCCTGCTCGAGCAGCTGCGCGACGGCATCCACCTCTCGCGCCGCATGGACCGGCAGCGCCAGCAACGCGGCGGCGCTGCCTGTCCATAGTGCGGCGGCCACTCGGGGCAGCCGCGTCTGCAATAACCGGATCGAACGAGAAACAGGGCGAGACGCAATGCGCATAAATGGCTTTTTCAAAGTCATGGGTCAGAAAACGCAGCCGAATGTCCGGCCCGACAGGCACCGGATCAGCGATTTGGAAAAACAGACGAGAAGCAGACGACAGCGGAAATGGTATGCGAGCGCGGCACCTGATTCATTATGTAAATTTTTATGGCTTATCCGGCCCCATGATGCAAATACTATGAACCAACAAAAGTATCAAATATTTACAGATTTGCTCCGCCATAACTCGGGAACGTTACGTAACACCCCACGGAACAACATTGGACATAGCTTGACCACCCTTCCGAATCATAGTTTTTAAATAGCGGATTTTCCATTGATTAATAAATTATCCCATATTTTTCAATCACTTATGAAAAACCAAAAGACGCCAGATAAAAAACAAATCTATGGCACACATGTTGCACAGGCTCCACCCAGATAAGCCTCGCGAGGCGAGTCGGAGCCCTTGCGTTTGATATTCCATCTCCAACAGGACAGAGAACATGACCACCTCTACCGCCCTCCCTTCCAATACCGCAGCTGCCGCACTGGCAACCCACGGCATGGCGTCCCAAACCGGCAGTGGAGCGGCGATGGCCGCATCGGCCAAAGGCACGCCTGCCACGCTGTCCCAGGCAACTGCTGGCGTACAGATCGTGCGCGACGGCCAGACCATGGCAGCGCCGGCAGGCACAGCCTTGCAGGTGGGTGACAAGATCATCGTCCCGGCCGATGGCAGTGCGCAGGCCCAGTTCACCGGCGCTGGTGGCCAGAAGCTGGTCGGTACCTTTGCCGGTGGCACCGAGGCGACGTTGGGCTACCAGGCAGGGTCTGACGGGGCCGGTGCCATGGCGCTGGATCTGGCCTCCGGCAAAGTCGATGTAGCCCCTGCCGGCGATGACACCGACGCGCTGGGCCTGGTGGTAACCCAGGAAACGGCCGAGGCAGGTGGCTCCACATTGGGCGATTTTCTGTTGGCGGGTCTCGTCGGCATTGGCGGTGGCGCGCTGATTGCGGCCGCATTGGACAGTGGGGACGATGACGACGACCGCACGCCTCCGGTCAACCCCACCAATCCAACGAATCCCACCAACCCTACCAACCCCACGGATCCGACCAATCCGACGAACCCCACCAATCCTACGGATCCGACCAACCCCACGGACCCCACCAGTCCAACCAACCCAACCAACCCAACGAACCCGACCAACCCGACGGATCCTACGAACCCGACCAATCCAACCAACCCCACGAATCCGACGAACCCGACCAATCCAACGAACCCTACGAATCCGACCAACCCCACCAATCCAACGAACCCGACTAACCCCACGAATCCGACCAACCCGACGGATCCTACGAACCCGACCAATCCAACCAACCCTACGAACCCGACTAACCCAACCAATCCTACGGATCCCACGAATCCCACGAATCCGACCAACCCGACGAACCCCACCAATCCGACCAACCCGACGGATCCTACAAACCCGACCAATCCAACCAACCCCACGGATCCAACCAATCCGACCAACCCCACCAACCCTACGAATCCGACGGACCCTACCAATCCGACGAATCCCACGAACCCGACCAACCCTACGGATCCCACCAATCCGACGAATCCTACGAATCCGACCAACCCAACCAACCCTACGGATCCAACAAATCCGACGAACCCGACCAATCCTACGGATCCAACCAATCCAACCAACCCTACGAACCCCACCAATCCGACCAACCCCACGGACCCTACCAATCCGACCAACCCTACCAATCCAACTAACCCCACGGACCCCACCAATCCGACGAACCCCACCAACCCCACGGATCCAACCAATCCGACCAATCCGACCAACCCAACGGATCCGACGACTCCTACCGATCCGACGGATGGGCATGGTCTGATCACCTCGGTGGAGGACGTACTGGGCGCGCTGGGCGGTGGCACCTTGGTGGCACCCGTCACGGATCTGGTCAATTCGCTGATCAACCCATCGACGGGAACCCTGGCAGTGGTGACCGGCGTGCTGGAGCAGCTGACCAATACCAATGGCGGTCCTCTGGGCGTGCTGACCGAGCTGGTCGATGGACTGGTCAATATCCAGGACCAGGGGCTCGAGCCACTGGTGGCGACGCTCAACCAGCTGATCGCAGGTCTGGGCGACCCGACCGCTACCGAAGGCATTCCCGGCGTGGTCAACCAGGTGCTGGGCGGATTGCTGGGTGAGAACAGCCCGCTCGGTGAGCTGCTGGCAGGCGTTGGCGGCCTGCTGGGCGGCTTGCTGGGCGGCGGCTCCGGTACGCCTCCCGGTGGTACGGATGGCCCCGGCATCGTGACCACGGTGCAAGAGGTGGTGGATGGGCTGCTGGGCGGCACCGTGGCCGAGCCTGTGGGCCAATTGATCGACAGTCTGCTCAACCCCAGCGATGGCACACTCGCCACCGTCACCGGTTTGCTCGAAGGCCTGACCAGCGTGGAAGGCGGCCCGCTGGGGGTGCTGACCGAGTTGGTCCATGGCCTCACCCAAGTGGACGGCCAGGCCCTGCAGCCGCTGATCGGCACCTTGAACGAGCTGATTGCCGGTTTGGGCAGCATTGGCGAAGGCGGTATCAGCGGTGGCCTCATTGGCTCGATCGTCGGCAGCATCCTGGGTGGCCTGGTGCCAGGCGGTGGCGCCACTGACGGCGGCGTGGTCACCAGCGTGCAAGACGTGGTGGATGGCCTGCTGGGCGGCACCGTGGCCGAGCCTGTGGGTCAATTGCTCGACAGCCTGCTCAACCCTGGCAGCGGCACGCTTGCCACAGTGACGTCGGTGCTCGAAGGCCTGACCTCGGTCAATGGTGGCCCGCTGGGCGTGCTGACCGAGCTGGTCAATGGCCTGACCCAGGTCGAAGGCCAGGCGCTGCAACCTGTCATCGGCACGTTGAACGAGCTGATTGCCGGCTTGGGCAACGTGGGTGAAGGTGGCCTGGGAGGTGGCGTGATCGGCACCATCGTTGGCGGCGTGCTCGGTGGCCTGGTGCCCGGTGGCGGCGCCACCGACGGCGGCTTGGTCACGACGGTACAGGATGTCGTCGATGGTCTGCTGGGCGGCACGGTGGCCGAGCCTGTAGGCCAACTGCTCGACAGCCTGCTCAACCCTGGCAGCGGCACGCTTGCCACGGTGACCTCGGTGCTCGAAGGCCTGACCTCGGTCGAAGGCGGTCCGCTGGGTGTGCTGACCGAGCTGGTCAGCGGCCTGACCCAGGTCGAAGGCCAGGCGCTGCAACCGGTCATTGGCACCTTGAACGAACTGATTGCCGGTCTGGGCACCCTTGGCGAAGGCGGTTTGGGCGGCGGCCTGGGCGGTGGTCTGATCGGAACCATCGTCGGCGGTGTGCTGGGCGGTCTGGTCCCGGGCGGCGGTGCCACCGACGGTGGCTTGATCACCACAGCCCAGGACGTTGTCGACAACCTGCTGGGCGGCACCGTTGCTGAACCGGTAGGCCAATTGCTCGACAGCCTGCTCAACCCTGGTACCGGCACCCTGGCGACGGTCACCAACGTGCTCGAAGGCCTGACCTCGGTCGAAGGCGGCCCACTGGGCGTACTGACCGAGCTGGTCAGCGGTCTGACCCAGGTTGAAGGCCAGGGCCTGCAGCCTGTGATCGGCACGCTGAACGAACTGATTGCCGGCCTGGGTAGTATCGGCGACGGCGGTGGCGGCGGCCTGATTGGCACCGTGGTTGGCGGCGTGCTGGGCGGTTTGACGGGCGGCAATGGCGGCTTGCTCGGCGGCCTGACCGGTGACGGCGGCCTGCTGGGCGGCCTGACCGGTGAAGGCGGTCTGCTGGGTGGCCTCACCGGAGAAGGCGGTCTGCTGGGTGGCGTCGTCGGCGGCAACGGTGGCTTGCTGGGCGGTCTGACCGGTGACGGCGGCTTGCTTGGCGGGCTGCTGGGTTCGGGCTCGGGCGGTGCCGACGGCAGCGGTGTCGTAACCACGGCACAAAACCTGATCGGAGACCTGGTCGGCGGCACGGCCGCAGCCCCTGTCAACGTGGATACCTTGCTGGATCCACAAAGCGGGGTGTTGGCCCCTGTGACCAGCGTGGTGGAAAGCCTGACCAACACCGGCAGCGGCCCGCTTGGCGTCGTCACCTCGGCCGTCAATGGCCTGACCCAGGTGCCTGGCCAGGCGCTGGAGCCGGTGGTCTCTGCAGTGCACGAGGTTGTCGCAGGTCTGAGCGGAGGCACGTCAGGCGGCGCAGTCGGCGGCCTGCTCGGCGGCGTCGTCGGCGGCAATGGTGGCCTGCTCGGCGGTCTGATCGGTGAAGGCGGCCTGCTGGGTGGCTTGACCGGTGACGGCGGTCTGCTCGGCGGCGTCGTCGGCGGCAATGGCGGCCTGCTCGGCGGCCTGACCGGTGAAGGCGGTCTGCTCGGCGGATTGCTGGGCAACGGCTCCGGCGGTGCCGATGGCAGCGGCGTGGTCACCTCGGCACAAAACCTGGTCGGCGATCTCGTCGGCGGAACGGTGGCAGCGCCCATCAACGCGGTGGTCGATACCCTGCTGGATCCGCAAAGCGGCGTCCTGGCGCCGGTGACCAGCATCGTCGAAGGCTTGACCAACACCGGCAACGGCCCACTGGGCCTCGTGACCTCGGCGGTCGACGGCCTCACGCAAGTGCCTGGCCAGGCGCTGGAGCCGGTCGTCTCTGCGGTGCACGATGTGGTGGCGGGTCTGAGCGGCGGCGCATCGGGTGGCGCGGCCGGCGGCTTGCTGGGCGGTTTGACCGGCGAAGGCGGTTTGCTTGGTGGCGTACTGGGTGGCGACGGCGGCCTGCTGGGCAGCGTTGTCGGCGGCGTTGTCGGCGGCAATGGCGGTCTGCTCGGCGGCCTGACCGGTGACGGTGGCCTGTTGGGCGGTGTGCTGGGCTCCGGCTCGGGCGGCGCCGATGGCAGCGGTCTGGTGACCACCGCGCAAAACGTGGTGGGCGACCTGGTAGGCGGCACGGTGGCAGCACCGGTCAACGCCGTGGTTGATACCTTGCTGGATCCGCAAAGCGGCGTCTTGGCACCGGTCACCAGTGTCGCCGAGGACCTGACCATCACCAGCGGTGGCCCGCTTGGTGTGGTGACCTCGGTCGCCGATGGCCTGACCCAGGTGCCAGGCCAGGCGCTCGAGCCGGTGCTCTCGACCGTGCACGAAGTCGTGGCAGGGCTGGGCGGTGCCACCTCGGGTGGCGGCGCAGCAGACCTGGGCGGTGTTGTTGACGGTCTGCTCGGCGGTGTGCTTGGCTCGGCCGATGGCACCACGGGCGGCGTGCTGGCGGGCCTGACCGGCGACGGCAGCCTCGTCAGCGGCCTGCTGGGCGACAACGGCGTCGTCGGCGGCCTGCTGGGTGGCAACACCGGCCTGTTGTCCGGCATCACCGGTGAACAAGGCATCGTCGGCGGTCTGCTCGGCGGACAAGGCCTGCTGGGCGGCTTGCTGGGGGGTACGGCAGCGCCGCACTTCGTGGCCAGCAGCGCAGGCAGTGCGCTGCAGCCGGTGGCTACGGCCATCAGCAGCGTGTCCAGTGGCGATGCACACAGCGTGCTGCCGCAGGACCTTCTGCACCACCAGGCGGCCTGATGCACAGCGCTCCCCGCGCTAAGCAGTGACCCGCTTGTGCCCCATGGGTTCGCAGCGCTTGCCTGGCAACAGGCAAGCGCCGGGCCCGATCAAGGATTGCCATGTTCAAACATTTACCTCTCTCCGTTGCCGCCGCACTGGCCTTGAGCCTCACCGCCTGCGGCACCAGTTCCACCACCGCCAAACGCGAGGAACACATTTACGCGCTGCCCAAACCGGCGCAAACACCCGCCCAATCGGGCGTGGCACCGGTCGTAGCCACCGCACAGCCCGGCAAAAAAGGCCCGGCCGATACCGCCCATATCGTCTATTTCGACTTTGACTCCTACACGGTGCGTCCCGCCGATCGCCCGGTTCTGGAAAGCCATGCCCGCTGGATGCGCAGCAACCCTGGCCAATCGCTGACGTTGCAAGGCCACACCGATGCACGCGGTGGCATTGAATACAACCTGGCGCTGGGCCAAAAACGGGCCGAGTCGGTGCGCAGCAGCCTGCAGACCTTGGGGGTCGATCCCGCGCGCGTCGAAGCCGTCAGCTACGGCAAGGAGCGGCTGGCCGACACCGGCACCAGCGAAGAGGCCCACCAGCGCAACCGCCGGGTGGAGTTCGAGTACCGCTAAGCGCCGCACGGCATGGCGCGCAACCGCACCATGCCGATTCTCTTGTCTCAGCCCCCTGGAGGCCCCGTGTTGGCGCACCAAGCATCCCACCGCTGGAGCACACAGCCCAGCCTGGTCCAGCAACTGGGCCTGGGCCTGGACTACCTGAAAACCCGCACCAGCCCGCTGCCCGAGCCCTTCGGTGATTGCATCCTGCTGCTGAGCGTGGCCACGCCGGGTGAGCCCGTGGCCACCTTCTATGTGCGCCGCGCCACCCTGGATGCCGCGTGGCGCGCAGGCTCGACCCAGGTGCGGCAATGGGCCTGGAGCCGCAGCCTTGACTGCCTGGAGTTGCGCATCGACTGGCCCCTGCAAATCAGCGCGTTGGAAGCCGCCGCCTCCGTTCTACCGGGCCCGCAGCCCGCCGTGTCGGCCTGGGCGCTGGCCGATGAGAGCCTGGAGCAGGTCCAGCTGCTACCACCGCAGCACTGGCCAGCAACGGCGTCAGCGCCCCGCAGCTGGCTGGCGGGGGGCGCCCAGCAGCCAGACAGCCTGCCCCGCGCGCACTGGTTGCTGCATCTGCAAGGCCTGTTGGTCAACAGCGAGGGCAGCCTGACACCGTTGCCACGCGCGGGAGCCGGTCCGTCGCGCAGCAGCGGGCCGCTGGAAGCCGCAGCAGCCACAGCCGGCCCCCCGCCGGGAGATCCCAGTCTGGCGATACTGCAAGCACTGGCCGCGCCCGAGCCCGCCTCAGACAGTTGGAGCAGCGAGCGCCTGGACGCCTTTTGCGCACGGCTTTATGCGCTGCTGCTGGTACAGCACCACTACCAGCAGCAGGGGGGCGACGGCCCGGCAATGCCGCAGCGTGGTCTGTCCCAACTGCTGGGTCGCGCAGCGCTGCAGCTGTGCGAATACATCAGGGACGAACAGGCGGAGCGCGCGCAGCGCCTGAACCATGCGCTGTGCCTGCTGGTACTGGCCCGCTATGCGCAGGCCGAGTCCGACGCGCTGGACAGCGTGATGCCCGCAATGGCGCAGTTGGCCCGGCGCATAGCAGCCCTTCAGCCGCTGCCCGAAAGCGACTTGCAACCCCCGTTGCCCACACCCAAACCGGCCGCACTGGCACCCGCCTGGCGCTTGGTGGCACTGACCGCCTATGCAGGCTGCCTGGGCGCCGCTGGGCCACTAGCTGCGGCAGGCACTGCCGTACCGGCGAGCAACACCGGCCTGCACAGTGACGCCAGCCCCACCCGCATGGTGGCGCCCGAGATGGCGGCGCTGGAAGCACTGACCCGGCACTGGCTGCAGTGGCATCTGCTCGCCCATGGCGGTGCTTCTGCACCACAACCCGATTGGTCCGTGATTGCCGTGGCCGAGCTGGCCTTGCAACCGGCGATGGCCGCCGCACGCCGCCATTTGCAAAGCTGCAGTTGGCTCGCAGCGCTGCGCCAGCCGTTGCGCGCCAACCTGCCGCAACGCATTCACCCGGAAACAGCGATGTTTCTACCGCCCGACACCCGCGAGTACACCGCGTTTATCGATCCCTTTGCGCATGCCGATCCGTCCCAGGCCAGCAGCTGGCGCAGCTACCAGTGGATTCACCATATCGCTGTCCCGCAATTAATCAATTTTTGATTAGCAAGCACTATTAATTTGTTGAACATTTACATAGAAAAAAACTTCAACCACTCCGTTCCGCCAATATTTAATCAAACCCTATATTAAGTATCTGGGCGGGTGACATTTGCCATAAAAAAATACAATTTCTTACCACCTACCATCCGGGATATGTTTGATAAAAATCAAAGTAAATTAGAGCAATGGGTGAACCAAACAGCGGTTGGTTCTACGACTTAATAACAAAAACAAATAAATAGATAAGAGTATTTGTGCAGTGCAGCAGTGGATAGCTGAGAGGAATTGGGAGAGACCTACATGATCGAGTACCTGCTACCCCGCGCCTTGGTGTCACGCACCGAAGCCACGGCGCAGGCCCAGGAGGCCGAAGCGGCGACCGCCAGCCCGTTTGCCTCTGCGATGGCGACGTCGTTTGCCCATGCCAAAGGCCATTTGCACCAGGCCGTCTGGCTGTCCCTGCCCATCAGTCTGCTCGGCCTTCTGCCTTCCATCTTCTTGCTGCAGGTCTATAACCGCGTCATCTCACGCGGCGGCACGGCCACCCTCACCGCCATGGTTGCCGGCGTGCTCTGCATGCTGGCGCTGGAGCTTTACCTGCGCCGCAAGCGTGCCCGTGCGCTGCGCGAAGCCGGCGCCACGATTGACCGCGAAGTCTCGCAAAGCCTGATGCGCTCCATGCTGGGCCACCCGCTGCTCACCTTGGAGCAGCGCTCGGCCACGCAATGGTTGCAGCTGTTCCGCGATGTCGGCTCGATGCGCTCGTGCATCTCGGGCGGCGTGGCCTCCTCGGTGCTGGATCTGCCGATGGCCCTGCTCGCACTGATCGTGATCGGCATCATCGCCTGGCCGGTGCTGCCGGTGATCGTCGTGGCCATGGTCATCCTGGCGGTGCTGGCCTGGTGGTGGGCCGACGAGGTGCGCAGCGGCCGGGTCGAAGAAGTCGAGCAGGCGCGCCAGTTGGACCGTGGCACGGCCGAGATCTGCAATGCACGCGGCACGCTCAAGGTGCTGGGCTATGACGCAGCAGCCCAGCAGGCCTGGCAGTCCGGCTATGACCGCTGGCTGGCCGAGAGCTTCGAGAAAAACGGCGAGATGGAAAACGCCAAGGAAACCAGCCATGTGCTGCTGACCTTGTTCTCGGTCGCCGTCATCACTGTGGGTGCCTTGGCCATCAATGCGCAGTGGATGAGCATCGGCAGCCTGATGGCCGTGAACCTGTTGTCGGGCAAGGCCTTGGGCCCGATTGCCCAGCTGGCCAGCAACTGGCGTTCGCTGGCCCGCGCCAATGAGGCCACTGCGCGCCTGCAGGATGCGCTGGAGGAGCCGCTGGAGCCCGATAGCCAACGCATCGCGCTGCCCCGGCCACGCGGCGTGTTCCGCCTGGAACAGGCCAGCTTCCAGTACCCATCGGGCCATCTGGCGCTGGACAACGTGTCGCTGCAGATCGGCCCCGGCGGCATCCATGCAATCCTGGGCCGCAATGGCGCCGGCAAATCCACGCTGGCCAAGCTGCTCGCCGGTCTTTACCAGCCCACGCAGGGCACCATCTCCATCGACGAATATGACATGGCGCAGTTCCCGCGCAATGACCTGGGCCGCTGGGTCGGGTGCCTCGCGCAGCAGACCTACTGGTTCAGTGGTCCCATCGTCGATATCCTGCGCATGGTCAGCCCCGATGCCGATGACGGCCAGATTCTGGCGGCCTGCCAGCTGTCCGGTGCGCACGGTTTCATCAGCCGGTTGCCCCAGGGCTACCAGACGGTGCTTGGCGAAGGCGGCGCGGGCCTGTCCGCCGGCGAGCTGCGCAAGCTCGGCCTCGCCCAGCTCTTTCTGCGCAACCCTTCGGTACTGATCCTCGACGAGCCGAGCAATGACCTCGATTTCGAGAGCGAAACCGCGCTGCTGCAGACGCTGCGCCAGATTGCGACCAAACACACCGTCATCATCGTCACCCATTCGCTGCGTGTGGCATCGCTTGCCCAGCATATCTACCATGTGCGCGGCGATGGCCAGGTCGACCAGGGCCAGCCCGAGCAGATGCTGCCGCTGCTCTTTGGCGTCAGCCACAAGCCAGCGGCTGCTGCCAATGAGGCCACCGCATCGCGCAGCGCTGCTGCCGCCGCCAAGCCATCACCGGCATCCGGCCCGGCCCAGGCCCAGGAGTTGGCATCATGACGGCCCGCTCCCTCCATGACCTGCCCCAGGTGCTGCAAAACCTGGAGCGCGCACCCGATCCCGGTACACCCGCACCCGGCCGCAACCAACGCCGTATCGCATTGGCGGCCTTGGCCGTGCTGGTGATGGTGGGCCTGTTCTACCCCGTGGAGAACGTCGTGGTCGCCACCGGCCAGGTGATTCCGTCGGACCGCGTGCAGACCGTGCAGCACCTGGAGGGCGGCATTGTCACCACCGTGCATGTGAAAGAAGGCCAGGAAGTGCACAAGGGCGAGCCGCTGCTGGAGATTGACCTGGGCGGCAGCAGCCTGAACCTGGAGCAGCTGACGGCCCGCAGCGCCACTGCGCAGGCCAGCCGCACGCGCTTGACGGCCGAGAGCCAGGGCCTGGCGCTCAAAGCCTCGGACTTCCCCAAGGAGCTGGAGAACAAGATCGTGCGTGCCGAGCTGGGCGCGTTCTCGTCGCGCGCGCTGGAATACCAGGGCAGCCTCGCGTCCAGCCAGGCCATGCTGTTGCAGGCCAGAGGTGATGTGGCCCAAAGCCAGGCCCGTATTGACGGTCTGCGCAGCAGCCTGGCGCTGCATGAGCAAGAGGCCGCCATCGCCCAGCAGCTGGCGGCCGAGCAACTGATCGGCCAGCTTGAAGTGCTGGACAAGCAACGCGCGCTGACCTTGGTGCGCACCGATCTGGCGGCCGCCACGCAAAGCCTGGTCAGCAACCGTGCCAAGGTCGAGCAGGCGCAGGCCAAGATTCTCGAAACCCAGGGCGCGTTCCGGCGCCGTGCCTCCGAAGAGCTGGCGCAGACCGAGCGCGAACTGCTCAGCCTGAGCGAGGACCTGTCCCGGGCGCGCAACCAGCGCAGCCGCACCGTGGTGCTGGCCCCGACCGACGGCGTCGTCAAAGGGCTGCGCAGCTCGGGCGCGGGCTGGGTGGTCAAGCCTGGCGAGGCAATCCTCGAAGTCGTGCCCGACAAGGACGAGGTCATCGTCGAAGCGCGCCTGAACCCGGCCGACCGGGGCTATGTGCGTGCCGGCCAGGCCACCAAGGCCAAGGTCAGTGCCTATGACTACCTGCGCTATGGCTTTGTGCCTGGCAAGGTCACGCTGGTATCGGCCGATGCCGACCACGACCCGAACGTGCCCGATGCGCCTTCGTATTTCCGGATCCAGGCCAGCCTGGCCCAGCCCTGGGTCGGCCGCAAGGACAACCGCATCACCACCGGCATGCAGGCCGAGCTGGATCTGCTGCTGGGCCGCGAGCCCTTTATCTGGTACCTGCTGCGCCCCGTGCTGCATATCCAGAGCGAAGCTTTCCGGGAGCCTTGAGCCATGCGCCTCTTTGCCCCCCTTCTCCCCAGCTGTCAGCCGGCCCACTACCTGGCGGCGCAGCCCCGGCTGGCTTGCCCGGCAGGTGCCGAGCCGCAGGGCTCTGCTGTGTGGGGAATCGTCTGTGCGCTCACGATGGCCTTGGCGGGCAGTGATCTGCAGGCCCAGGGCTTCTCCGATGGCACCGTGCCCGCGCAGGACAACAGCCTGCACGATGCCCCGCCGGTGCTGGAGATGCCGCTGCGCGTGCAAAGGGCTGAGCCTGCGCTTGAAAGCCCAGTTTCCGCGCCTGAGGTGGCCAGCCATGCTGCGCCAACCACCCCTGCAGCACGGCCTGCTCCAACGGCAAACGCCCCCGTTTCCCCCGCCAGCTCCAGCCCGGCTGCCGCATTGCAGATGGCGCCCAAACTGATGCCCGGCACGCTGGCGGGCAACGCATCCCAACAACAACTGCTGGCCGCGCTCTACGCCATGCTGAGCGACCACCCCGATGTGCGCAAGGCGCGCGCCGCGGTGGAATCGGCGGGCTACGACACCCATACCGCAGAAGGCGCACGCTGGCCCACGTTCAAGCTCGGCACCTCGGCCGGCAATGCGGCACTGCCCCAGGGTGGGCGCCGCAGCTCCTACACGGCAGTGAATGCCGAAGTGCGCATGAACCTGCTCGACGGCGGCGCCATCAGCGCCGGCATCGAATCGGCGCAGGCGATGGAAGCGGCCCAAAGCAGCGCCCTCTACACCACGCGCCAGAATGTGCTGCTCGACGCATTGTCCGCGTTGCTGGAGCTGCACCGCTTCCAGACCAAGGCCCGCATTGCCGCCGAATCGGCCGAGATCATCGGCCAGCTGGCGCGGGTGGAGGAGCGCCGCGCCGAGTTGGGTGCCGTCGGCCGTAATGACCTGCGCCAGGCCGCATCGCGCCGCGCCAGCGCCCTGGCCCAGCAAAATGCCCTCGAAGCCCAGCGCATCGATGCGCAGGCCCGCTTTACCCGTTACTTCAACTACATCCCCAGTCTGTCCTGGCTGCCCGAGCCCCAGGTGCCCAGCTTCTGGGTGCCGACCAATGAGCAAGCCGCGCTGCTGGCCGCCGAAAACCAAAGCGCCGAGCTGCGCGAGATCGCTCATCTGATCGCGCGCGCCCAGGCCGAGGTGGACCGCAGCAAGGCCCAGCGCTGGCCCACGGTCGCGGCCGTCGTCTCGCACACCCGCGATCCCAAGAGCGTGCTCTATACCGAAGGCACGCGCTATGGCGTCGAGCTGAACTGGAACTTTGGCAATGGCTTTGAGCTGCGCGACCGCATCCTCAAGGCCATCAGCGAGCTGCAGGCGCAGCAGGCCCAGCAAGAAGCCGTGCGCCGCCAGGTGCATGAGGCTGCCTCATCGGCCTGGGGCCGCTGGCAAGCGGGCCGCGCGCGCGAAACCCAGCTGCGCGATGCCGTGCGCGAAGCCAGCGCCGCCTTTGACGGCTACCGGCGCCTCTTGGAAGTGGGCCGGGGCAACCTGTCGCAGGTGCTCGATGCCCAGCTCGATGTGCAGCGCCTGATGCTGGACGCCGCCGACGCCATGTATGACCAGCGCATCAATGAACTGCGCCTGACCCGCACCACCGGCCAGTTGCTGCCCCGCGACTTGCCCGAGCACTGGCTGGACCAGCTCTTTGCCCAGCGCTCTGCGAATGCCCCCGCGCCTGCCGCTGCGCAGCGCCCCTTTGCCGGCCCTGGCCCCGCGCCGCTGGCCAGCAGCCGCGCAGCCCCTGCCCGGCCCGGCACACCCTCTACCTCCCCCCCTGTTTTGACGGCACAGCACCTGCCGCTGCGCCTGGACCACCGATGGGACGCGCAGTTGCTCAGCCAGCCGCAAGGCCCCGGTGCAGCACGCGCTCTGCGCTGGTAAGAGGTACGGGTTTCCACAGCGACAGGCGCTTGCCCACGCCTGCCACTGTTTTTCAGCTGGGCTATGTAAATGGAGAGCATCATGACCAACATCATCAAGAACTTCTGGAACGATGAAGAAGGCGCGACCGCCATTGAGTATGGGTTGATTGCGGGGCTGATTGCTGTGGCGCTGATTACCGCACTCACCGCACTGGGTGGAAATCTGAATGATCTGTTTGATCGTATTGGAGCGGCCCTGGACGGAATCACCCCATAAGTTGATTGACATGGCAACCACTGCCTCTACCTGGATCCTGCTGCTATGGCTCATCGCCATAGCAGTCATGGACTTGCGCAGCCGCAAGGTGCGCAACTGGATGGTGCTGCTGGGCCTGGCCACAGGCCTGGCAGCACTGTTCGGAGGTGCGCAACCGTTCGATCTGTTGCCCTGGCAAGGCCTGGCAGGGATGGCGGTGGCCTTTGCCGCCTTGCTGCCGCTTTACGCCATCCGCTGGATGGGTGCAGGCGATGTCAAGTTTGCGGCGGTCGCCGGTCTGTGGTTTGGTCTGTCTGCGCACCTGCTGGCGATCTGGCTCGGAGCCAGCTTGCTGGCCGGCCTGCACGGCATGGCGGTACTCGCATGGCGCAGCCTGGTACGCAGTCCCCAAGGGGCCATGCTGCAGGCCAAGCTGCCTGTGCGTTGGGCACCGCTGCTGCAACCCGCTACGACAACTGGTACCGACGCCGCTGCATCCAACCGCCCATCAGGCCCCGCACGCAGCATCCCCTATGCAGGCTATATGGCCCTGGTGGCCATCGTGCTGCTGATGCGTAATGCAGGTCCCATCACCGGATAAAGGCAAGCAGATATGGCCATCACACCTTATCCATTTTCCATGTGCTTTGCTGTCGCCCGCTGGGCCGCATGCGCTGCCGCGACAGCAAAGCATATGCCGTGTTCAACCTCCAGGAGCCTCCGACCATGAACCTCACCAAGATACTTGCCGGCCTGCTGCTGGTACTGGCCTTGGCCCTGGGCCTGGGCGCCTTGCTGCTGGGCCGCCAGACGGCCAACCGTCCCGTGGCACCCGTAACCGAGGCCAGCGGCACCTCCGCCAGCCCACCTGCCCCTACCCACGCAGTCGTGGTAGCAGCCAAACCCATTGCCGCAGGCCAGCGCCTGGTAGCCGACGATATCAAGATCGCGCAGTTGCCGGTGGCGGTAGCGTCCAGTTTCTCGACGACCGATGCACTGCTGGGCCGCACCACCACGATGGCCCTGGTGCCCGATGCACCGCTGTTTGAACAGCAGCTGATCAGCGGTTTGGCATTGCAGGTCGAACCCGGTCAACGCGCGGTGTCCGTCGGTATCCGTGAGGCCATGGCCGCCGGCCACCATGTGCGGCCCGGCGATTTTGTCGATGTGTTCTTCACCTTGGATGGCAAGACCGATGCCGCCGAGGTGGACAGCCAGACCCGGCTGCTGCTGGCACGCACCCGTGTGCTGGCCTATGGTGCAGCCAGTGTGGAAAACCCACCGCTTACCCCGGCCCAGCGCCAGCAGGACGAGCAAGAGGCCGCCAAGACCGGCAGCAGTGCCAATGCCGCCCGGCGCAATACGCAAGATGCGCAGGCGGCGCGCAACGCAGCCACCGCCGTGCTGGCCGTTCCTTTGCAGGATGTGGAGCGCCTGACCCTGGCCGAGAAATACGGCCAGCTGAGCCTGGCGCTGCGCCACCCCGATGACAGCCGCGTGCCCGACCCGGCACTGTTTGCCGCGCTGCCTACCGTGCTGCAGCCGGTAGCGGGCAAGCTGGCCAAGGGCGAGCAATTGCAGGACATGGACCGCTCCTTTGCCGGCCTGCGCTTCAAGGACCTGGCAACGGGCGCCGACAGCAAACCGGTGCGCCGCCCGCCCGCCGTCACGCAGGCCAAGGCGCCTGCGGCACCTGCTGCCCCGTCCGTACCGCTGCGCACGGTAGAGGTCTACCAGGGCGCCAGCGCGCAGACCGTACGTTATTGAGGGCGACCGGGGTTGTCAGCCCCGGCCGGCCGCGCCACCACAGCGCACACGGGCCCGCAAGGCCCGGAACCAGAACGAGAGAGACGAGGGAAACGACTATGAGAACCACTGCACTCGCATCCGCCGCCTGGCTGCCCCTGCTGGCCGGCACCTTGGCCGTGCAGGCCCAGCCGGTGGCGCCCGCTGTCATGAACGTGCAGCCCCTAGCACTGGTGCAAGGCCAGCAGCAGCTGTTCAAACCCGGTATCGCCATTGCACGCATCGCCATTGGCGACCCTGCGGTGCTGGATGTGCAGGTGCTGGGCGAACTGCCCCAGACCGGCAAGCCCGCAGCCGGCAAGGCAGCAGGCCAGCGCCCCACCCGCCAAGCCGAACTGCTGCTGACCCCCAAGGCTGCTGGCAGCACGACCTTGATGGTCTGGCCTACGCAAGGCGAACCGCAGACCTGGAGCATCGTGGTCAGCGGCCCGCGCCTTTTGCTGGAGCGCCGCCTGCAGTCCCTCCCCGAGCACGCGCGTGCCGCGTCAGAACTGGCCGCCCTGGCCCCCAAAGGCACGCCATTGGCCGACCTGTCCAAGGTGGACGTGCGCAGCAATACCGTGCAGGTGGATGTACAGGTGGTGGAATTCAAGAAATCGGCCATGCGGCGTGCGGGCGTGCAGCTCAACAGCGGTGGCGCCAATGACCATGGCTTCCAGTTCGGGGTCTACACCCCTGGCAGCAATGGCAGCAGCAGTGGCTCGTCCAACGGCGGCAGTGGTAATGGTAACGGCGGCGACAACGGCACCTCGGCCATTGCCAGTGCGATGAACCTGGTGCTCGGCTTTGGCCGCGCCTTCAGCGGCCGGGGCATTACCGCGCAGCTGGGCTTTCTGGAAGGCAATGGCCTGGCGCGCGTGCTGGCCAAGCCCACCTTGGTGGCCCATAGCGGCCAGACCGCGAGCTTTCTGGCGGGTGGCGAAATCCCCATTCCGGTGCCCAGCGGCGGCAGCAACAGCATTTCCATCCAGTACAAGGAGTTTGGCGTCAAGCTGCAGCTGACACCGACCATTCTGTCGAATGAGCGCATCGCCCTGAAGGTGGCGCCCGAGGCCAGCGACCTGGACTACACCCAGGGCGTGACCATCAACGATATCTCGGTTCCCGCGCTGCGCACGCGCCGGGCCGACACCTTTGTCGAGCTGGCCGACGGCGAGAGCTTTGTCATTGGCGGGCTGGTCAGCCGCTCGACCCTGTCCAACGTCAAAAAGGTGCCGCTGCTCGGTGACCTGCCCATCCTGGGCACCTTCTTCAAGAATCTGGATTACTCCCAGGAAGAGACCGAGCTGGTGATCATCGTCACGCCACGCCTGGTGCAGCCCTTGCCCGCGGGCACCAACCTGGAGGCCCTGCTGCCTGGTGCGCAGCAGGAACTGCCCAATGCTGGCCGCGTATGGGCGCCCTATGCCGTGGGTGCGCCCTATGCCGACTCGCCCCTGCCCGGCTTTTCGTACTGATGCCATGAACAAGGATTCTCTCGCCCCCCACAGCGCAGGCCCCGCGCCCGAGAGCCCCTCGCTGGCCGACCTGCTGACGCCCCGGCCCGGCCAGGCACGGCCTGCGCCGGCAGATGCCAGCGAGCGCCCCGCCTTGCGCGCCGTGCCTCCCTCGCTGACACAGGTACCCCCGCATGCCGACCACACGGCCGACAGCGCCGCCACGGTGCCACTGCTGCTGGTGCAAGCGCCCGCGCCGCAAGGCGCACTGGCGCTGGTCTGGATGCAGCGACTGCTGGGCGGCGCCCAGCCCCATGTTGCCCCAAGCCTGTACACGGTAGCCGAGCAAGTGCGGCAGCTGCAGCCCCATGCCGTGCTGGTGCAGTTTGATGGCGCCAATGTCGATGCCGCTACGGCGCTGGTGGCGCAACTGCAGCAGGCATTCCCGCATATCCCTCGCCTGGCAATCGGGCATGCGCAGGAAGCCCCATGCCTGCTGGCCGCGCTGCGCGCGGGCGTACAGGATTTTCTGGATCTGGATGCACCGCTGGAGCCGGCCCAGCGCGTGGTCAGCCAGTTGCTGGCACGCCCCGCTGCCGTTGACCTCCGCCGCGCGGACACCGCCCCGATCACCGCGCTGCTCTCGGCCCGCGCCGGCCTGGGCTGCAGCCTGCTCGCATCGCACCTGGCCTGGCAACTGCAAGAAGGCCTGAGCCCGGCCCATGGCGCCAAAGCCACAGCGCCCGCCAGCCATGCGGCCGATGCGCAAAGCTTGCACACCTTGTTGCTGGACATGGGGAGCTCGGGCGGGGACTGCGCCATCTACCTGAACACCCCGGGCGAGTTCAGCCTGGCCGATGCGCTCAGCCAGCAGCGCCGCCTGGACAAGCGCATGGCGGCCAGTGCGCTGGCGCGCCACCCCAGCGGCCTGCGTCTGCTGACGATGCCCCGGCATGCCACGCCGCCAGTGGCCGGCGAGATTGACGCGCTGGTCCAGCGCCTGGGCCAGTACTTTGAGCACCTGGTGCTGGATTTGGGCGCCGACACTCCGGTGCCGGTAATGGCCGAGGTGCTGCCGCAGGCCAGCGAGGTGTGGCTGGTTTGCGACCAGAGCGTGGCCAGTGTGGTCTGGACGGCCGAGCTGCTGCAGCAGCTGCAGGCCATGGGCGTTGCAGCCGATCGCATCGAACTGCTTGTGAACCGCCATGACAGCCGCCTGGAGCTGGCGGCTACCCATATGGCGGCGCAGTTGCAATTGCCACTGCTGGGCCGCATTCCGGAGCGCCGCCGACCGCTGATGCAGGAGGTCAACCGTGGCCAGCTGCTGCAGGCGCAGCGCCGCAGCGAGCCCTATGTGAAGGCCGTCGCCCAGCTGGCTGATCAGCTGCTGGCCGAGCACCACCCACAGCGCCCGGGCCACCGCAGCAGTGCGGCAGGCCCCTTGCAAACCCTTCTCCAGCGCCTGCGCGGCCACTGAACACGACCATGACCACCCCGGACTACACCAACGCCGCCACCGCTACCAGCGACAGCTTGCAGCATGCCCAGCTGCTCGCCGATCTGAAGAACCATGCCTACGAGCATTTGCTCAGCCGCATCGAGGAACTGGGGGCGGAGTTTGGCCGCTGGTCACAGGCGGCAATTGCGCAGTTTGTGAAGCTCGAACTCGACAGCTTTATCCGCCTGCATGCGGTGCCCGTCAATGAGCAGGAAGCGCGGCAGGTGGCCGAGGCGCTCAGCCGCGAGTTGACCGGCCTGGGCCCGCTGCAGCCACTGCTGGAAGACCCGAGGGTCGAGGACATCCTCATCAATGGCTACCGGGACATCTATGTCTCGCGCGGCGGCATGCTCGAGCGCGAGGCCTCGCATTTCAAGGACGACGAGCATGTGCTGCGCATCGTGCGGCGCATTCTGGCGCCGCTGGGCCGGCGGCTCGATGAATCCAGCCCCATGGTCGATGCCCGCCTGCCCGATGGTGGCCGTATCAATGTGATCATCGGCCCGCTGGCCATCGACGGCCCCACGGTCTCGATCCGCAAGTTCCGCAAGGATCCGCTGACGCCCAAGGACCTGGTGCAGCTGGGGAGCTTTAGCGAAGACATCTGCCGCATTCTGGAGATGGCGGTGAAGGCCCGCTGCAACATTCTGGTGAGCGGCGGCACCAGCTCGGGCAAGACCTCCTTGCTCAATGCGTTGGCCAGCTTTATCCCCAGCAACGAGCGCATCGTGACCATTGAGGACACCGCCGAGCTGGCCCTCAACCACAGCCATGTGGTGCGGCTGGAGAGCCGGCCGGGCAGCTTTGATGGCTCGGGCCATGTGAGCATCCGCGACCTGCTGGTCAACAGCCTGCGCATGCGGCCCGACCGCATCATCGTCGGCGAAGTGCGGAGTGGCGAAGTGCTGGAGTTGCTCCAGGCGATGAACACCGGCCACGATGGATCCATGGGTACCATCCATGCCAGCTCGCCCCGCGAATGCCTCTACCGCGCAGAGATGCTGGCCGGCTTTGCCGGCTTTCAGGGCAGCGAAGTGAGCCTGCGCCGCCAGATTGCCAATGCGGTGGACTTTATCGTGCAGATCGGCCGCCTCTCCAACGGCCGCCGGCGCCTGTTGTCGCTGACTGAGGTGACGGGCATGACGGACAACATGATCTCCACCCAGGAGCTGTACCGCTACGAGGCCCAGATCGGTCCGGATGGTCAGGAGCAGGACCAATGGGTCTCCATGGGCATCTCCCCCCACTCCCCCAAATTGCTGGCCTGGTGGCGGGGTCAACAGCAGGCTGGCAGCAGCGGAGGGCCACGATGAACATCCACCCCGCCGTCCTGGTCATCGCCGCCCTTGCCTGCGCTCTGCTGGCCCTGGCGCTGTGGCTGTTCTCCCGTGCGCGCCAGCAGCAGGCGCGGCAATCGATTGCCGGCCATATGCAGCGCAGCCGCGATATCCAGCGCGACCTGATGGCCAGCGTTGCGGCAGCACCGATGCCTGGCATGGTGTCTGATCCGCGCGCCTCGACGGACTTGCCCGCCGCAGCCAGCACTTCGGCTTCGGCACGGCAATGGCTGTATGACCATCTGGGCTATGGCGCCTGGGGCATCAGCCCGCGTGGCCTGGTGATGATCGCCGGGCTGGGCCTGGTACTCGCATTTGTGGTTGCACTGCAAGCAGGCGCCTTGCTGGGAATGATGGTGCTGGGGGTCTATGCTTTGCTGACCTGGTTTGGCATCTGGCACCGGGTGAGCAAGCGCCGCGCCAAGATGCTCTCGCTGCTGCCCGGCTTTCTGGACAATATGGTGCGCCTGATCTCCATCGGCAACTCGCCCCATGCCGCCTTCCAGTTTGCCAGCGGCAATGTGCCCGAGCCGCTGGGCAGCGCCTTGCAGCATGTCAATGCCTCGCTCAGCGTCTCGCCCGACCTGGGCCAGGCGATGACGCAGCTGGAGCGCACCTGGAAACTGCCCGAATTTGGCCTGCTCGCTGCCGTATTCCGCATGAGCACACGCTATGGCGGCCGGGTGGACCAGGTGCTGGAGCGGGTATCGGCCTATATCCGCGACCGCCAATCGGCCGAGCGCGAGCTGCATGCGCTGTCGGCCGAGGTGCGCCTTTCCGCCTGGGTGCTGGCCTTGCTGCCGATCGTTGTCGGCACCTTGATCATGCTGCTCAACCAGGGCTACTTCATGCGCATGTGGAACGACGGCACCGGTCAGAAGATGATTTTTGCCGCAGCGGGGTTAGAGGTGTTTGGCTCCTTTCTGCTGTACCGGCTGGCACGTCTGAAGTAAGGAGGTCGACAGATGTCTATATCCAATCGCCACGACGAATGCCGGCCGGGTAGCAGCCAAGCGCTGGCTGGTGGAGCGGAGGGCTGCGCATGACTGCTGACCAACTGTGGATTGCGAGCCTGGCACTGGCGGCGCTGGGACTGCTGATGCTCGCCAGCAGGCTGATGCTGCGCCAGCGCCGTGCCGAGCGCACCGAGCAACGGGTGCAGCAGTTGCTACAGCAGCGCGAGGCAATGGCGGCGGCGGTAATACAGCCTTTTCCGATGCCGGGCCTGCAGCCGCTGAGCGCGACCACGCCTCAGAGCGACCAGGAT
The DNA here is from genome assembly GCF_964277875.1 of uncultured Comamonas sp. Classification (NCBI taxonomy): domain Bacteria; kingdom Pseudomonadati; phylum Pseudomonadota; class Betaproteobacteria; order Burkholderiales; family Comamonadaceae; genus Comamonas; species uncultured Comamonas sp. The sequence continues at coordinate 10,692 of NZ_CAXYJV010000041.1, read as the reverse complement.
GCCGCCCAGCAGGTGCTCGAACGCCTCAAGCCACCCGCCTGGCTGGAGACGGGACTGGCCAAGGCCTTGTTTGCCCAGGAGGACCGCAAACTGATGGAGCAAGCTGGCATCGAGGTAGGCCGAGGCGGACTCATTTTTGTGGCCAGCCGTACGGCACTGTGCCTGTTGTTGCCAGCACTGGTATTGCTGGTGCTACAGCCGCAGGGCATGAAGGCCATTTTCTATGCCTTTGCAGCTTTTAGCCTGGGCCTGATGCTGCCCAAGTGGATTCTGCGTTCCAAGGCCAATGGCCGCCGCAAGCACGTGGTCGAAGAGCTGCCGCTGTTTGTCGATCTGTTGCGCCTGCTGCAAGGTGTGGGCCTGAGCATTGACCAGAGCCTGCATATTCTGGCGACCGAGTTTGGCAGTGTGCTGCGGGTGCTGAGCGCCGAGCTGGGCCTGGCCAACCGGCTCTATAGCTCGGGCCGCACGCGTGAGCAGTCGCTGCAGCGCCTGGCCATGCTGGGGGCGGATGACGACATGAGTGCCGTGGTCAACCTGCTGGTACAGGTGGACCGGCACGGCGGCGCCGTGCAGGAGCCGCTGCGCGACTTCAGCCTGCGCCTGCGTGAAAAACGCCAGGCCAACTTCAAGGAAAAGATAGGCGCGATCACGGTCAAGATGACTGGCGTGATGGTGCTGACCTTGCTCCCCGCATTGATCGTGATCACCGCAGGGCCCGGCTTTACCGCGGTGATCCGCTCCCTGTCATCCATTGGAGGGCGATAAGCATGCGCCAGACCTACCGCAACACCCGAACACGGTCCCTACCGCTGCTGGCCCTGGCGGCCGCGCTGCTGGGCGGCTGCGCCTCGAAGGGCCCGCAGGGCTATGGCGCTGCCGAGCAAAGCACGGCCGCCCAGGCGCAGCAGCAAATGGAGAAGGCCGCGCAGCTGACCCAGATCGACCCGCAGCAAACCTATCTGAACCTGATCCGCCAGATGCAGCAGGCCAACCAGTGGTATGCATCTCTCGCGCACACGCAGGCCTTTGAGCGCCAGTACGGCAGCCAGCCGCAGATCCGCTTGATGCGCGCCGATGCGCTGCGCAACACCGGCCAAGGCAAATTGGCCGAACAGGGTTACCAGGCCTTGCTGGCCGACCCCGACAGCAGCACCGTGGCGCGTGCACGGCGTGGCCTGGGCCTGCTGTACGCCGGCCAGGGCCAGTACCCCAACGCCATTGCGCAGCTCGAGATGGCGCGCCAGATCAACCCCATTGATGCCGATGTGCTGAGTGACCTGGCCTACGCCCATATGCTGGATGGCCAGACGGAGGCCGCCCACCTGCCGGTGCTGCAAGCGGCGCAGCTCGCCCCCGGCAATGCGCGGGTGCAGCTCAATTTGGCCCTCTACCTGATGGCCAGCGACCAGAAGGCGCAGGCCTCGCAGTTGCTGCAGCGGCTGAGCCAGCCGGCCGCCAAGAATGTGCCCGCGCTGATTGATGCGAACTCGATGCAGACTTTGCAAGCCCAGTTGCAGACGGTGCAGACCGCCATGCGCCGGCGCAACGGTGGCGAGTTGCCAACGCCCGCACCGGCTGCTGCGGCGCCGGCGATGGACAGCGCAGCGCTTGCCGCCAGCCCACTGACTGCACCGACAGCCGCGCCCGCCACCCCCTCCCCCGCCGTACCCACGACCTTGCGCAGCGACGTCCCCGGGGCCGCCCCTGCCCGCCCGATCGCACCCTAGTCGCCCCAGAACCAGGAGTCCACCATGTCCCCCTCTCGCTCCCTTCCCCACTGGCGCCTTGTACTGCTCGGCCTGGCCGCCTCTGTTGGCCTGACGGCTTTGGCCCAGGCCCAGTCCGATGCCAGCCGTACAGTGGCTGCGGTCGAGGTCCAACCACCTGCCCCAACCGATGCGGTGCGCGAGCAGCCTGCCATTGCCCCTCCTGCTGTCAGTGCCCCGGCTATGCCCCAGCCCTACATGCAGCTGCAGACCAGTAATGGCAAGCCCGTGTTGCAAGATCCAGAGGCCAGGCGCAAACGGGTCTTGGTAGTGGGCCGTGCTACCGAGCGCCTGCTGGCCATGCAGGTGGCATCCCCCGGCGTGCATCCACGTCCCATCGATGGCGAACAGGCCCGCCGCAGCTACCAGCGCTACCTCAAGAGCTTTGAGACCAAGATCCCCGAACGCTTTGAGGCAGGCGTGGATGTGAAGCAATAACAAGCGCACTGAGAGCCCCCCATGCGTACGCACCAACTCCGTTCCACAGCTCGCTGCCAGCGCACGCGCCAGCAGCGCGGGGTGTATGCACTGGAGTGGGCAATCATCTTTCCGGTGTTTTTTGTGCTGCTCTACGGCATCGTCTGCTACGGGCTGACCTTCCTGGTGCGCCAGTCAATGCAGTATGCAGTCGAGGAAGGCGCCAGAGCAGCGCTGCGCTACCCCAGCTCGTCCATCGTCGGCTCCAGCCCACCCACCTGGCTCCACCGCAGCCTGCAGGCACGCCGCACCACTGCCGATGCCCTGAACTGGCTACCGCCAGCGCTGCGGCCTGCCGAGGGTGATATCAGCTTTACCCTCTGCCGCCTGAATGACAGCAGCTGCAACCAGAACACCGCATTCAACCCGGGTCTGGATTGCAATGTCGACACGCCGTGTCTGGTGCTCGTCAGTTACCGAATGGCGAACTATGGCCAGGGCGCTATTGCCCCCGCTATCCCTGGGCTAGGCCTGGTACTACCCGCTAGCCTGCAGGCACAGGCCAGTGTACTGGCCGACAGGAGGATGCTATGAAGCATCTTGGCCTGCGTCTCCACATCGGCGTGCCTGTGCCACGGCAGCGCGGGGTAGCGGCCATCGAGTTCGCGTTGATTGCCGTATTCATGATCATCATGCTGCTTGGCCTGGCGGTGTACTGGCGCGCTTTCCAGGCACAGCAGTCACTGACCCGGGCTGCGGGTGACGGCGGACGGGCGATTCTCAGTGTGCTGGCCGCTGGCGTCGGTGACCCCTGCCACCCGCAACAGGCCATAGCCAACCGGGCATCCATCCAGTCACGTGTGGAGCAATCGGTACGCGCCAGCCTGGAACGCAGCGACATCCCCGGAACAGTGGCCACCCAGCTCACGGTCACCGCCATACAGTGGCAAGGGGCCTGCCCCAGCAGCGGCATAGGTAGTGCCAGCTTCGAGCTGCGCTACCAGTTGGCCCCCTTGTTTGGAAGCACCGGCCAGTGGATTACCGAGCCCAGCCAGCTCTATGAAAAGACCGTGGTGCACTTTGCATCCATGCTATGAGGAGGATTGCCATCATGTCTCCCCATTCCCCTCGAACTCGCCTCCCCGCAACTCAACGCGGCTCGGTGCTGGTTCAATTTGCACTGGTGGCCGCTGTGCTGGTCACCTTGCTTGGCGTCGTTCAGATTGGCTATATGTACTATGCCAAGCGCGATCTGCAACGCGTGGCCGATATTGCTGCAATTGAAGCAGTCAATGCGATTACCTATAACGACTCCAGCACATGTTCGCTTGGCGAGACAGCTGCCAGGCGAAGCGTATCTAGCCAGTTGCGCGTGTCCATCGACCTTGAAGAACCCGAACCTCGCTGTGGAAATTGGAACAGTAGCAAGGCTGACGCGATGCGTTTTGTTCCATTAGGCAATCCGGTGAATGCGGTTCGCGTGCAGCTACGAGGTGAGGTACTGCAGTTGCTGCCCTTTGTGGGTTCTCGCGTGATAACTGCCTCTGCGATATCCGCCAAGGACAGCGAACCACTCGCCTCCTTTTCGATCGGCTCGCAGCTGCTGCGCTTCAACAACATTGGCTTGCTAGGTCAGATTACGGCGCTGGTGGGGCTGGATATCGAGCGGCTGACCATTCTCGACAAGGACGGCATTGCCAATGCCAAGATCACGCCCGCAGGTCTGTTGAAACTGATAGGTCTGCCCGTGGGCGTCAATGACCTGTCCTTGCTGACCCCCAACGACCTGGCCAATGTGAACGCTTCGGTGATCGACCTCATCGATGCAGCCATACAGGCCGGTGGTGACAGCCTGCTGAATGCCGGTGTCGACATCGCCGCGCTGGTCGATCTGCGCGCCTACCTGGCGGCATTCCAGCTGGCAAATGTAAAGATTCCGCTGGGCGGCGACAAGGGATTGCTTGCCTTGATCTCCGCGGGCGGTAACGCCTCACCTATTGGTGCCAGCCTGGATGTGGCCGTAGAGGTAGCTGATCTGGTACGCACACAGTTGGTCCTGGCCAATGGTGACAATAGCATTGCACTGGGCCTGAAGTTACCCGGAATTCTGGATGCCAAGCTCACTGTGGTGGAGCCTCCCCGCTATGCCATAGGCCCCGCCAATGGGCAGACCAAGGCACGCAGTGCACAGGTGCGGCTGTCCATCGATATTGGTGAAGAAAAGAATGTCACTACCCCCAGTTTGCTGAGTGCAGTGCTAGGCGGTTTGTTGGGTATCCGGGTGCACATCCCCATACAGGTTGACTTGGTACGCAGTACCGGCACGCTCGAAGCCATCCAATGCACCCCAAGCAGAAATGACCGCACTGCCAACATATCCGTGCGCTCTGCGATTGGCGACGTCTGTATTGGCGAGCTGAATGCCAACGGCATTTGCCAGAAGACGAAATTGGTGGATCTGAACCTGCTTAACCTCTTGGGTGGCCTGCGCGTGCAGAGCAAGCTGTCTACCTCGCTGCTAGAAGGCGCCACCCTGACTTCAGGACCCAATCCTCAGGCATGTCCCTACAACACGACTCGGTTGGACGAGTGCATGGTAGGCGTCCATGTGCACCAGGACGGTGTACTGAGTGGCCCTAATGGACTGCTGCTAGGCGATATGGTCAGCAGTCTTTTGCGGCAAGTGCCAGCACTGGTTGGCGATGTAAAGAACGCCGAGTACTACGGCGTACTGGGGAGTCTGCTTGGTGGTCTGCTGGGCGGGTTGCTAGGGGGTCTAAATGCACTTCTCAATGTGATCGTCACGGTGGTGAGCGCCTTGTTGGCACCGCTGCTGAACATTATTGGAAGTGCGCTGGATCTGGTGCTACAGGGCCTGGGCATTGAAATTGGTCGCGCCAGTGTGGAAGTTCTCAACATCCAATGCGACACCGCCCAGATCGTGCAATGAGGACAGGAGTGAGCGCAGCGACATGAAGAACCGAGGGAATAGAACGTGAATCAGAACGATTTGGTCATCTACGTCTGGGAAGGCCAAGCGGACATTGCAGAACGGGTGGAGCGCTGCATGGTCAACTTGGATGTGGACGTGGTGCGCGCCGATGGCCTGACCCTGTCGCCCGTGGTGGCACAGGGCGGCAACGCCATTGCCGTGGTCAGTGTGTCGGTGCTGGAAGGAGCGCGATTTACGCGCCAGGGGATCGAGGGCAACTTTGGCGGCATGCCGGTGCTGTGGGTCAGCGCCAAACCGCGTGGCGAAGGACCGGGCACCTATGCCACCGAGTACTCCCATGTGCTGCCCTTTGACTTTACCGGCGCGGAACTGCGGGCGATGCTGGTGCGCATTGTGCGGCGGCTGCAAAGCACCAAGCACAAGCAGCCCCGTGGCGACGACATCATTGCCGAGGCCGAATGCATGCTGGCGCTGCTGCGCGATGTGGACACCTTTGCCGACTGCGAGCACAGCGTGCTGATCTTTGGCGAGACGGGTACCGGCAAGGAACGCATTGCCGAGCGCCTGCATGAGCGCAATACGCACTACGGCCAGGGGCCCTTTGTCGTCGTCAACTGCGGCGCCATCCCCGATGGCCTGTTCGAGTCGCTGTTCTTTGGACATGCGAAGGGCTCGTTCACCGGTGCAGTGACGGCGCACAAGGGCTTTTTCGAGCAGGCCAATGGCGGCACCCTGTTTCTCGACGAAATCGCCGATCTGCCGCTGTACCAGCAGGTCAAGCTGCTGCGCGTGCTCGAAGAGCGCACGGTGACCCGGCTGGGCGCCACGTCGCCGGTGGCGCTGGATTTTCGCCTGGTGGCGGCCACCAACAAATCGCTGCGCGAGCTGGTGCATGCCGGGCGCTTCCGGGCGGATCTGTTCTTTCGCCTGGCGGTGATCGAGCTGCAGATGCCCAGTCTGGAAGAGCGTGGCGAGGCCGACAAGCTGGCCATCTTCAACAGCATCCTGCGCAAGGTGGTGGGCGAGGAGATGATGGAACGCCTGGGTGGGCCGCCGATGTTCATCCTCGACGCGATTGCGCAAATGTATTTCCCCGGCAATGTGCGCGAACTGCGCAACCTGGCCGAGCGCGTTGGCGTGGCCGCCCGCCAGACCCAGGACTGGCATGCCGGTGGCGCCACCGAGCGGCTGCTGCTGCAGGCCCAGAGCCTGTCGGCCACCACCTTTCCGCTGGAGCCCCATGCCGCCGAACCGCTGCTGGCCGACCGCAGCAACTGGGACCTGGAGGAGCGCAACCGCATCATCGAGGCCTTGCATGCCAACGACTGGCGGCGCCAGCACACCGCGCAGCAACTGGGCATCAGCCGCAAGGTGCTGTGGGAGAAGATGCGCAAGTACCAGATCTCGGACGGTGAACCGCTGGTGCCGCTGGCACCAGCCGCCGCGCAAGCCAACGACAACCTGCCCCTGTGACCCTGCAAACCCAGCCTTGGCCGACCATGACAGACAAACCCCTGATCGTTTTTGTAGGCGCGGTGTACCCGAGCCAGTACAGCCTGCTGTGCAGCTACCTGCGGGCCCAGGGCCTGGCCGATGCGTGGTTCATGACCACACCCGGTCACAAGGCCAACCATGAGAAGCACTGCGACCACCTGCTGTCCTTCCAGCCCGATGGACTGATCGTCGGCCCCCAGAGCTACTACTACTCGGACAAGGTCGAGCGCTCGGCGCGCATCTGCCGGGGCGTGCTCAAGGCGCTGGAAGACTTCGAGGCCGCGCAAGGCCGCAAGATCGATGTGGTGGTGGCCCATTCGCTGTGGGGCGCGCCCAACTGGCTGTATGGCGAGCTGGACGCCGCCATCATCAGCTACATCGAGTTTCCCAGCTACCTGGCCCATGGCTGGGATGCCGCCTACCCGCCCGACCAGGCGCAGCGCCTGGGCGACCGCAACACCGAGATGCTGAGCTTTCACCAGGTGCTGTGCAGCGACCTGACCATCGTGCCCAGCGCCTATGCGCGCTCGATGTTCCCCGCGCTGCTGCAGGACCGCATTGCGGTGCAGTTCGAAGGCTTTGACATCCAGCCGCCGCTGCGCAATTGGGGCGCGGCCAGCGAAGCAGCAGATGGGGCAGGCCGTGCCGACAAGCCTTTCACGATCGCCTTCTCGGCGCGGGATCTGTCCAGTGCCAAGGGCTTGGAGACCTATATCCGGCTGGTGGACCGCATGGTGCGCGAAGGCGATGGCCAGAACACCCGCTTCATCGCCATCGGCGATGCCAAGGCCTCCACCTACGGCTATGAGCAGCAATGGGTGGAGCGGCGCTACGGCGGCAAGGTGGAGAGTTTTCGCGACCATCTGCTCAAGGTCTACCCTGCGGCTGATGTGATCGAGTTCCCCGGCCACCTGCCCTATGGCCAGTTCTCGGCGCTGCTGGCCGAGGTCGACCTCTTCCTCTACCCGTTGCGCTACGGCGTGGCCAACTGGGGCCTGATGGAGATCCTGGCGCGCGGCGGCTGCGTGATCGGCTCCAACTGGGGCTTTGCACCCGAGCTGATTGCCCACAACGTCAACGGCCTCTTGCTGCCCGACAACGACGACGACTGGATCGACGCGATACGGCAGCTGCGCAACGACCCGGCCCGGCGCCAGCGCTATGCCCAGGCGGCGCTGGAGACCGGCAAGGCCTACCACATCGCCAAGGTAGCGCCCCGCTTTATGGCGCTGTTTCAGCGGGCGATGGCCAACCGCAAGGCGCCGCTGGTGGCGCCGCGCTAGGGCGGCATGGAGGACCTAGGCGCCCTGTGTCCACCGGGCGAAACCCTGGGCGCGCAACGCACAGGCCGGGCATTCGCCGCAGCCATAGCCCCAGTCATGGCGCTCGCTGCGGTCGCCCTTGTAGCAGGTGTGGGTGTCTTCCTGCACCAGCGCGGTCAAGGCGTCGCCGCCCAGGTCCTGCGCCAGCTGCCAGGTCGCGGCCTTGTCGATCCACATCAGCGGCGTCTCCACCACCAGTTGCCGGCCCAGGCCCAGGCTCAGCGCCACCTGCATGGCCTTCATCGTGTTGTCGCGGCAGTCGGGGTAACCGGAGAAATCGGTCTCGCACATGCCGCCCACCAGGACCGTGCACTGGCGGCGGTAGGCCACGGCAGAGGCCAGGGTCAAAAAGACCAGGTTGCGCGCCGGCACAAAGGTATTGGGCAGGCCATCGGCCTGGTAGGCCAGTGCGGCATCACTGGTCAGCGCCGTATCGCTGATCTGGCCGAGCACATCGATGTTCAGCAGGTGGTCATCCCCCAGCTTTGCCGCCCAGTGCGGAAACTGCGTGCGCAAGTGAGCCAGCACCGTGCTGCGGCATTCCAGCTCCACCCGGTGGTTCTGGCCGTAGTCGAAGCCAATCGTTTCCACATGGGCATAACGGCTTAAAGCCCAAGCCAGGCAGACGGTGGAATCCTGTCCACCCGAAAAAAGTACCAGCGCCTTGGCGTCTTGCATGCTGCGCTTCTCCATCCATCAAAAATCTAAAAACCGGGCTTGTATGGGCAATGGCTCAGCTGCGCTCACCCCAGGCCGTGCTGGCATCGGTCAGCGCATCGCTGCGCGTGGCCGACAGTATCGCGTCGAGCAGGCCGGGAAAGCGTGCATCGAGGTCTTCGCGCCGCAGCGACAACAGATTCTCGCGCCCCGCAGGGCGCTGCCAGATCACGCCGCTGCTGCGCAGCACGCGCCAGTGGTGCGTCATCGTGGACTTGGTCTGGTCGCGCAGCAGCGCCGTGCAGCTGCGCTCCTGGCCATCGGCCAGCACGCGCACCACCGCCAGCCGGGTGGGGTTGCCCAGCGCGGTGAGCACATTTTCCAGATGAATCTGCGCAGATTCAGGGTGGTGAGGAATCATCGGAGTCCATGCGCCACGGAGGCGCGCATCGATCGACCCGTCGGGCCGGATAAAAGGCCGTCATTCTGCCTGGGTCAGCAGGGCTGACAGCCCGATGGGCGCTATTGTCCCCAAACCGCCAATACCCATGACGACAGTACGATTGTCTTCGTACTATTAATATCGCTCTTTTCTTGCCCTGTGCCGGTGCTGTCCTGAAGGCACCGGATGTCGCAAAGTGGGAGCGCACAGGGCTGTAACACGCAGCTGAATCCAGCTGATATACCGACCCAAGGAGGTCAACATGGCCCGCCATACCCCCATAGAACGCTATCGCAACATCGGCATCTCTGCGCACATCGATGCCGGAAAAACCACGACGACCGAGCGCATCCTGTTCTATACCGGGGTGAGCCACAAGCTGGGCGAGGTGCATGATGGCGCCGCCACGATGGACTGGATGGCCCAGGAGCAAGAGCGCGGCATCACGATCACCTCGGCAGCGACAACGGCCTTCTGGTCGGGCATGGAACGCAACTTCCCGGCGCACCGCATCAACATCATCGACACCCCCGGTCACGTGGACTTCACGATCGAGGTCGAGCGCTCCATGCGCGTGCTCGACGGCGCCGTGATGGTCTATGACTCGGTGGGCGGCGTACAGCCGCAGTCCGAAACCGTCTGGCGCCAGGCCAACAAGTACAAGGTGCCACGCCTGGCCTTTGTCAACAAGATGGACCGCATTGGTGCGGACTTCTTCCGCGTGCGCCAGATGATGGTGGACCGCTTGAAGGCCAACCCCGTGCCCATCGTGATTCCGATTGGCGCCGAGGCCGAGTTCTCCGGCGTGATCGACCTGATCAAGATGAAGGCCATCATCTGGGACGAGGCCTCGCAGGGCATGAAGTTCGAATACCGGGACATCCCCGCCGAGCTGCAGGCCTCTGCGCAGGAATGGCGTACCAAGATGGTGGAAGCCGCGGCCGAAGCCAGCGAAGCGCTGACCGACAAGTACCTGAACGACGGTGACCTGCCCGAGGCCGACATCATTGCCGGCTTGCGCCTGCGCACGATTGCGACCGAGATCCAGCCCATGCTGTGTGGCTCGGCCTTCAAGAACAAGGGTGTGCAGCGCTTGCTGGACGCGGTGGTCGAGCTCATGCCGTCGCCGCTGGATGTGCCTGCGGTGACTGGCCACAGCGAAGACGAGAACGACAGCACGGTGTTAACGCGCCGCGCCGACGATGGCGAGAAGTTCTCTGCCCTCGCCTTCAAGCTGATGACCGACCCGTTTGTGGGCCAGCTGACCTTTGTGCGCGTCTACTCGGGCGTGCTCAGCAAGGGCGACCTGGTCTACAACCCGATCCGTGGCCGCAAGGAGCGCATTGGCCGCATCGTGCAGATGCATGCCAATGAGCGCCAGGAAATCGATGAGATCCGCGCCGGCGACATTGCCGCCTGTGTGGGCCTCAAAGAGGTGACGACCGGAGAGACCTTGAGCGACCCGAGCGCGCCGATCATCCTGGAGCGCATGTCCTTCCCTGAGCCCGTCATTGCGCAAGCGATCGAGCCCAAGACCAAGGCCGACCAGGAAAAGATGGGCATTGCGCTGTCGCGCCTGGCCGCCGAGGACCCCTCTTTCCGCGTGCGCACCGATGAGGAATCGGGCCAGACCATCAT